>DATFRS010000215.1:0-9453 GCA_035263065.1 Rhodanobacteraceae bacterium | reverse complement strand
ATCCTCGATCCGATCGCCGACAAGCTGCTGCTGATGGCGGCGTTCCTCTGGCTCGCATTCGCGGGCGACGTGCCGTTCTGGCTCGCCGCGCTGGTGATCGGGCGCGATCTCGTGATCGTCGGCGGCGCCGTCGCCTACTATTGCCTGATCGGACGCTTCGACGCGGCGCCGAGCCGCGTCTCCAAGCTGACGACGGTCGTGCAGATCGTGTTCGTGCTCGGCGAGCTGCTCCGGCTTTCGCACATCCTCGATATTTCGGACGATGTGCGCTTCGCCGCGCTCGCCGTGACGGCGCTGCTCACGGTCGCGAGCGGCGTGCATTATGTCGTCGTGTGGAGCCTTCGCGCCTGGCGCGCGACGCAGGCGCGCGAGGGGAGAAACGCGTGAGCGGGGACGGTCTCGACATCCGCTGGCAGTGGCTGATCCTGATCGCCATCGTCGGCTTCGTGATCTGGCTCCTGGCGCCGGTGCTGATGCCGTTCGTGCTGGCCGCGCTGTTCGCCTATCTCGGCGATCCGCTGGTCGACCGGCTCGAGCGCCGGATGTCGCGCACGCTCGCCGTGACCGTCGTGTTCGTCGTCATGATCGTCGTGGTCATCGCGATCCTGCTCGTGCTGGTGCCGTTCATCGAGCGGCAGATCTCGAACTTCCTCGCCCAGCTCCCGACCTGGATCGCCTGGTTCCAGAACACCGCGGCGCCGTGGCTCGAGGCGAATTTCGGCATCTCGACCGACGTGCTCGACACGCAACAGCTCATCGGCATGCTGCAGGCGCACTGGAAGGAGGCCGGCGGCTTCGCGACGACGGTGCTGGCGAAGGTGTCGAAGTCGGGGCTCGCGGTGGTCGGCTGGGCGCTCAACATCGTGATGATCCCGGTCGTCGCGTTCTATCTTTTGCGCGACTGGGACATCCTGGTCGAGCGCATCCACGCGCTGGTGCCGCGCTCGATCGAGCCGGTCGTCGCGCGGCTCGCGCGCGAATCCGACGACGTGCTCGGCGCGTTCCTGCGCGGCCAGCTCAGCGTCATGGTCGTGCTCGGCGTCCTCTACGGCGTCGGGCTCTGGCTGGTCGGCATCAGCGTCGGGCCGCTGATCGGCATGATCGCGGGCCTGATCAGCTTCGTGCCGTATCTCGGCGCGATCACCGGCGTCATCATGGCCGTCATCGCCGCGCTCGTGCAGTACCAGGATTTCGCGCACGTCGCGCTCGTGCTCGTCGTGTTCGGCATCGGCCAGACGCTCGAAGGCTACGTGCTGGTGCCGCGCCTCGTCGGCGAGAAGATCGGCCTGCATCCCGTCGCGGTGATCTTCGCGGTGCTCGCGGGCGGCGAGCTGTTCGGCTTCCTCGGCGTGCTGCTCGCGCTGCCGGTCGCGTCGGTGCTGATGGTGCTGCTGCGTTACGCGCACGAGCGCTACGCGGCGAGCCAGCTCTATCGCGCGTCGGACGAGCCGGTCATCGTCGTCGTGGGCGGCGAGAACGCGCCGGCCGACGCGGCCGTCGTCGTCGTCGAACGCACGCCGCCGCCCGAAGGGTCATGAGCGCGCAGCTTCCGCTCGGCCTGCGCTGGCCGGCGCACCAGCGCTTCGAGGAATTCCGCGTCGGCGCGAACGGCGTCGCCGTCGACCTGCTGCAACGCGCGGCGGCCGAAACGACGCAGGCGGCGTTGTTCCTCGCCGGCGCGCCCGGCAGCGGCCGCACGCACCTCCTGATCGCGACCTGCGCCGCGGCGAACGCGGCCGGCCGCAGCGCGCAATACCTGCCGCTCGCGACGCTGCGCGATGCCGACGCCTCGATCCGCGCGTTCGGCGGCAGCGCGCTCGTCGCGCTCGACGACGTCGACGCGATCGCCGGCGACGCCAGGGCCGAGCACGCGCTGTTCGATCTCTACAACCGCTGCCGCGGCGAAGGCGCGAGCCTCGTGTTCGCCGCGAGCGCGCCGCCGGCGCAGATCGGGCTCGCGTTGCCGGACCTCGTATCGCGGTTGTCGGCGTGCACGCAGCTCGCGCTGAAGCCGCTCGCGGAGCCGGAGCGGCGCGAGCTCCTGCGCGAGCGCGCGGCCGCGCGAGGCATCGAGATCGACGATGCGGTCATCGACTGGCTGTTCGCGCGCGAGAAGCGCGATCTCGCGTCGCTGTTCGGCGTGCTGGATCGCGTCGATGCGGCGTCGCTGGCGGCGCAGCGGCGGGTGACGGTGCCGTTTCTGCGCAAGCTCCTCGACGGCGACGCCTAGTCGCGGGCCATCGCGGCAAGTTGCTCGGGCGTTCCGACGTTCGCCCAGAATCCATCGAACCGCTCGCCGCTCAGTTTTCCTCCGCGCATCGCTCGCTGAAACAACGGCAGCAGCTTGAAGTATTTCTCGGTTTCGCCCGCAACAAGCGCCGGCCGATACACGGCGATGCTCGAAAACGTCATCTTCTCGCCGATGTTCTCCTCGTTGAGGCGCGATCCGTCGAGAAAAAAATCGCCGCGCGGATGAAACGTGGGATTCGCCACCATGACGAGATGCGCGAGACCCGCGGGCTCCGCCGGCAGCCGCGCATAGTCGTAATCGCTGACGATATCCGCCGCGACTCCGATGAACGGCTCGTCGCCGAGCAGCGGCAGCGCATGCCGGATCCCGCCGCCGGTTTCGAGCGGCTTCTCGCCCTCGTAGCTGTAGCGGATGCGCAAGCCCCAGCGCGCACCGTCGCCGAGCGCCGCGGGGAACTGCGCGGCGAGATGCGAGGTGTTGATCACGACGTCGTCGACGCCGGCCGCCGCGAGCTTCTCGAGGTGATGCTCGATCAGCATCTTGCCGCCGACGCGCAGCAGCGGCTTCGGTGTCGCATCGCTCAGCGGCCGCATGCGCTCGCCGCGGCCGGCGGCGAAGATCATCGCGCGGCGGATCATCGTGCGGGCTCGGTGATGTCGCGATCGCCGAGCGCGCGCTCGAGCAGGTCGGCGAGCGGCGCGATCTCGGCGTAGCGACGCGCGACGTTGATCACGTAGCGCCACGTCAGCGGCAGGTCGGCGAGGTATTGCGCCTTGCCGTCGCGGTACCAGAGCCGGCAGAAGAGCCCGAGCACCTTGATGTGCCGCTGCAGGCCCGCGAGATCGAACCAGCGGCGAAACCGCGCGGCGTCGGTGTGCGTGTCGATCAGGTGCGCGTGCTGCAGGCGCTGGCGATAGCTTTCGACCCAGCCCTCGACGCGCTCGGCATCCCACGCGATGTAGCAGTCGCGCAGCAGCGAGGCGAGGTCGTAGGCGATCGGGCCGGTCATCGCGCCCTGGAAATCGATGATCCCCGGATTCGCGAGCCTGCCGTCCGGCGCCGCGCCGTCGACGACCAGCAGGTTGCGGCTGTGGAAATCGCGATGCATGAACGCCTGCGGCTGGCCGCGCACGGCCGTGATCAGCGTGCGGAACGCGAGCTCGATGACGTCCCATTCGTCGCACTCGACCGCATGGCCGAGATGCCGGCGCAGGAACCATTCGGGCATCAGCTCGAGCTCCATCGTCACGAACGCCTCATCGAACACCGGCAGGCCCTTCGGATCGAGCCGCGTCTGCATGCGCAGCAGCGCGTCGAGCGCGTCGGCGTAGAGCACGTCGACGGTGCCGTCGCGAAGCTCCGGCAGGTACGTGCGCGTGCCGAGGTCTTCCATCAGGATGAAGCCCTCTGCGCGGTCGACCGCGAGGACCTCGGGCGCGTGCAGGCCCGCCGCGCGAAGGCGCGCGCCGACATCGAGCCACGGCTCGATGTTCTCCTTGCCGGGCGGCGCGTCCATGACGACGTGCGTCCCGGCAGGGCTGGTGACGCGCAGGTAGCTGCGGAAGCTCGCATCCGCCGAAGCGGGCTCGATCGTGAGATTCGTCGCGCCGAGCGCGGATTCGGCGAAGCGCCGCAGCGCCTCGGCCCGTGGCAAAGCAGGGGTCATTTCGCCGACAGCATGAACGGAACGATGCATGCTGCAGTGTAGCCGCAGCCGCGGGCGCGGATTTGACCGGTTTCGGCCTAAATAGTACTATTTCAGTCCTGTTTTGGACGGCAATCCACCGCCAGGGCGACCCGCCGTGCTCCGCGTCAGCAAGCTCACCGATTACGCCACCGTCGTCATGACCTGCCTCGCCGCCGCCGGCGACGGCGTCATGAGCGCGCAGGCGCTCGCCGAGCGCGCGCGGCTCGAGGTGCCGACCGTGAGCAAGCTCCTGAAGCAGCTCGCGCAGGCCGGCCTCGTCGCGTCCTCGCGCGGCATCAACGGCGGCTACCGCCTGACGCGCGCGCCGGAGCGCATCTCGATCGCCGACATCGTCATCGCGATGGAAGGCCCGATCGGCATGACGGAATGCAGCGCGCACGCGGGCCTGTGCGGGCACGAGCCGCACTGCGGCGTGCGCGTGAACTGGCAGCGCATCAACCAGGCGATCTCGGGCGCGCTCGCGAACGTTTCGCTCGCCGACATGCTGCACCCGCCGCCGAAACAGCGCGCGACGATTCCGCTTCGCGTGGCGGTTTGAGAACAGATAGGCAGCCGATGGCCACCGAACGCATCCAGATCGAAAACGAGCTTCGCGAACGCACGCCGACGCCGGACGCGGTCGCCGCGGCGATCAACCGCCGCTACGACGCGGGCTTCGTCACCGACATCGAAACCGAGACGCTGCCGCCGGGCCTCTCGGAAGACGTCGTGCGCGCAATCTCGGCACGCAAGCACGAGCCGGAGTGGATGACCGAGTGGCGCCTCAAGGCGTACCGCCACTGGCTCACGATGACGCCGCCGTACTGGGCGAAGCTCCGGATCGAGCCGATCGATTTCCAGGCGATCAGCTACTACGCGGCGCCGAAGAACCGGCCGAAGTCGCTCGACGAGGTCGATCCGAAGCTCCTCGAAACCTACGACAAGCTCGGCGTGCCGCTGCACGAGCGCGCGCGGCTCGCCGGCGTAGCGGTCGACGCGGTGTTCGATTCCGTGTCAGTCGGTACGACATTCCGCGACGAGCTCGCGCGCGCCGGCGTGATCTTCTGCTCGATCTCCGAGGCGATCCGCGAGCATCCCGAGATCGTGCAGAAGTACCTCGGCAGCGTCGTGCCGATCACCGACAACTACTTCGCGTCGCTGAATTCGGCCGTGTTCTCCGACGGCAGCTTCGTGTTCGTGCCGAAGGGCGTGCGCTGCCCGATGGAGCTGTCGACGTATTTCCGCATCAACGCGCGCGACACCGGCCAGTTCGAGCGCACGCTCCTGATCGCCGAGGAGCGCGCGAGCGTCTCCTACCTCGAAGGCTGCACCGCGCCGATGCGCGACGAGAACCAGCTCCACGCGGCCGTCGTCGAGCTCGTCGCGCTCGACGACGCCAACATCAAGTACTCGACCGTGCAGAACTGGTATCCGGGCGACGAGGAAGGCCGCGGCGGCATCTACAACTTCGTGACCAAGCGCGGCGACTGCCGCGGCGCGCGCTCGAAGATCTCGTGGACGCAGGTCGAAACAGGTTCGGCGATCACCTGGAAATACCCGAGCTGCGTGCTGCGCGGCGACGATTCGGTCGGCGAGTTCAACTCGGTCGCGTTGACGCACCACCGCCAGCAGGCCGACACCGGCACCAAGATGATCCACATCGGCCGCAACACGAAGTCGAAGATCGTCTCCAAGGGCATCAGCGCCGGCCGCGGGCAGAACACGTATCGCGGGCTCGTGCGCGTCGAGAAGGGCGCCGAGGGCGCGCGCAACCACACGCAGTGCGATTCGCTGCTGATCGGCAAGAAGTGCGGCGCGCACACGTTCCCGTACATCGAGGTCAGGAACCCGGGCGCGATCGTCGAGCACGAGGCGACGACCTCGAAGATTTCCGAGGACCAGCTCTTCTACTGCCGCGCCCGCGGCATCGGCGAGGAAGACGCCGTGTCGATGATCGTCGACGGTTTCTGCAAGCAGGTGTTCAAGGAATTGCCGATGGAATTCGCGGTCGAAGCCAAGAAGCTGCTCGAAGTGTCGCTGGAAGGAGCCGTCGGATGAGCGCGCGATTCGTGTTGTCGATGCTGTGTCTCGTTTCGTCCGGCGCGATCGCCGCGGATGCCGCCGCACCGCCGCCGAAGTTCACGCCCGAAATCCAGGGCCGTCTCAGCAACGGCACGGCGCCGGTCGCTTCGACGAACGTGTGCCTGCGCCAGGGCGGCAGCGAAATCCGCTACTGCGGCTACACGGACTTCGACGGGCGCTTCCTGATCCCGTCGTCCGGCCCGATGCATTCGGCGCCGCTCAAGAAGGGCGACGACGGCGTTCCCGCGTATCCGACCTACTGGCTCGAAATGGGCCGCGTCACGTCGGCACGCAAGCTCGCGGCCGTCGAGCTTACCGGCGACAAGATCGCCGCGATCGCCGTCGAGTGCGACGTCACGCGCGTCAAGGCGGGCGACGAGACGCCGACCGGCGTCTGCGCCTCGAAGCCGGCGACGTCGATTCTCGCGCGCCGCCGCGTCGTCGACGACACGACGCATCCACCGACGCACGGCGCCTCGCGCGCCTCGAAGTGACACCGACATGCTGAAGATCGAAAACCTCCACGTCCGCGTCGCCGGCAAGGAAATCCTGAAGGGCGTCTCGCTCGAAGTGAACGCGGGCGAGGTGCACGCGATCATGGGTCCGAACGGCGCCGGCAAGTCGACGCTCGGCAACGTCATCGCCGGCCGCGAAGGCTACGACGTCACCGCCGGCACGATCGAATACGCGGGCCGCAACCTGCTCGAGCTCGAGCCCGAGGAGCGCGCCGCCGCAGGCGTGTTCCTCGCGTTCCAGTACCCGGTCGAGATTCCGGGCGTGAACAACACGTATTTCCTGCGTACCGCGCTCAACGCGCAGCGCAAGCACCGCGGCGAGCCCGAGCTCGACTCGATGCAGTTCCTCAAGCGCGTGCGCGAGAAGCTCGCGGTGCTGCACCTCAAGGACGAGCTGCTGCATCGCGCCGTCAACGAAGGGTTTTCGGGCGGCGAGAAGAAGCGCAACGAGATCTTCCAGATGGCGCTCCTGGAGCCCAGGCTCGCGATCCTCGACGAGACCGATTCCGGCCTCGACATCGATGCTCTGAAGATGGTCGCCGACGGCGTCAACGCGATGCGCGCGCCTGAACGTGCGTTCGTAGTGATCACGCACTACCAACGCCTGCTCGACTACATCGTGCCGGACTACGTGCACGTGCTCGCCGACGGCCGCATCGTCGAAAGCGGCGACCGCACGCTCGCGCACAAGCTCGAGGAGCACGGCTACGCGTGGATCGCCGAGCGCCACGTACCCGATACGATCAGCGCCGGAGCGGCCTGATGGCCGGCGCGCTGCTCGAAGCGCTGCTCGATCGCGACGCGCTCGCGGGCGCGTCGCGCACGTCGCCCGCGTGGCTCGCGGACGCGCGTCGCGCGGCCGCCGAGGCGCTCGTGCGCGAAGGGCTGCCCGGCGCGCGCAACGAAGCGTGGAAGTACACGAGCCTGCGCGCGCTCGAGCAGCGCAAGCCCATCGTCGGTGACGCCGAGGCGAAGCGTCGCGCCGTGGAAGCGGCGACGTTCGGATTGCCGGGCATCGACGGGTCTCGGCTCGTCTTCGTCAACGGCGTGCTGCGCGACGATCTTTCGCGCGTGGAACCGGCCGCCGGACTCTCCATCTTCACGCTCGCAACCGCGAATCCGGCGGAGCTCGAACCGTGGCGCGCCGCGCTTGCGCGCGATGCCGGCACCGATGCGGCGTTCGCGCGCCTCAACACGGCGCTCGCGGCCGACGGCCCGCTCGTGCGCGTCGCGCCCGGCGCGACGATCGACGCGCCGGTCCATCTCGTCTTCGTGGGCATCGCGGCCGAACAGGAAATCGCCTGGCATGCGCGCGCACTGATCGAAGTCGGCGCCGGCGCATCGCTGCGCGTCGTCGAGCACCACGTCGGCGCGGCGGCCGCGCAGATCGGCAACGTCGTGGCGCAGTACGCGCTCGGCGCCGGCGCGAAGCTCGATCTCGTCGGGATCCAGGGCGCGTCCGATGCGGCGACGCTGATTCGCCGCTCCGAGTTCTCGCTCGGCGCCGGTGCCGTGCTGTCGACGCACGCGCTCGACATCGGCGCGCAGCTCGCACGGCACGACATCGACGTCGCGCTCGCCGGCCGCGGCGCGCGCTTCGCTTCGCGCGGCGTCTTCGCGCTGCGCGGGCGGCAGCACGCGGACCTGCACCTCGACGTGCGCCACGCGGCGCGCGACACGGCGAGCGACATCCTCTGGCGCGGCGTCGCCGACGGCCGCGCGCGCGG
Source organism: Rhodanobacteraceae bacterium (assembly GCA_035263065.1). Taxonomy (GTDB): domain Bacteria; phylum Pseudomonadota; class Gammaproteobacteria; order Xanthomonadales; family Rhodanobacteraceae; genus Dokdonella_A. Next base: position 1,191 of record DATFRS010000215.1, on the reverse strand, counting down.
CGTGTTCCACGGCGCAATCACCGTGGAAGCCGGCGCCGACGGTGCCGACGCGAATCTTTCGAACAAGAACCTGCTGCTGTCGCCGCACGCGGAGATCGATACGCAGCCGGTGCTGGAGATCTACGCCGACGAGGTCAAGGCCGCGCACGGCGCGACGGTCGGCCAGCTCGACGAGGGCGCGATGTTTTACCTGCGCTCGCGCGGACTGCCGCCGGACGCGGCGCGGCAGCTCCTGATCGCGGCGTTCTGCGGCGTCGCGCTGGCGGACGTCGCGGAACCTGCCTTGCGCGAGCATCTCGCCGCGATGCTCGCCTCGCGCCTGCCACGGATCGGAGAGGACTGACATGGACGCGCTGCAATCGACCGCGATCGCGCCGGTCGGCATCGAGGGTGCCGAGCATTACACCTGGGGCGACGCCTGCGACGGCTGGCATCTCCTCAAGCTCGACGGGTTCAGCGTGATCCGCGAGCGCGTGCCGCCCGGCGTCAGCGAAGTGCGCCACCGCCATTCGCGCGCAGGGCAGTTCTTCTACGTGCTCGACGGCGCGGCGGTCATCGAGGTGAACGGCACGCGCCACGCGCTTGCAGCGGGACAAGGCCTGCACGTCCCGCCGGGCGCCGCGCACCAGTTCCGCAACGAGTCCGCCGGCGACGTGCATTTCCTCGTCGTATCGGTGCCGAAGAGCCACGGCGACCGCGAGAACCTCGGAGAAGCCGCATGAGCGCCCGCCCGAACGACGTGCCTCTGCCGCTCGACGTCGCGCGCATCCGCGCGGATTTCCCGCTGCTGTCGCGCACCGTCAACGGCAAGCCGCTCGTCTACTTCGACAACGCGAACACCTCGCAGAAACCGCAGGCGGTCATCGACGCGGTCGACGATTTCTACCGTCGTCACAACGCGAACGTCTCGCGCGCCGTGCACACGCTCGGCGAAGAGGCGACGAGCGCGTACGAGGCGACGCGCGACAAGCTCGCGCGCTTCATCAACGCGCCCTCGCGCGACGAGATCGTGTTCACGAGCGGCACGACGCAGGCGATCAACCTCGTCGCGTACAGTTATCTGCTGCCGCGCCTTCAGCCCGGCGACGAGATCGTCGTCACGATGATGGAGCACCACGCCGACATCGTGCCGTGGCAGATTCTCGGCGATCGCGTCGGCGCGAGGATCAAGGTCGCGCCGATCACCGAGAA
>DATFRS010000214.1:0-2006 GCA_035263065.1 Rhodanobacteraceae bacterium | reverse complement strand
CGAGCGAGTTGGTCGCGGCGCGTCAGCATCGCCACATCCGGATCGATCTCCACCGGCTCGACACGCTGATGAATCTCATCGGCGAGTTGGTCATCACGCGCGGACGCCTGCAGCAGCTCGCCGCGACGATGAACGAACCGGCACTCACCGAGGCGGTCACACAGACGTCGCGGCTCGTCGCGGACCTGCAGGATGGCATCATGACGAGTCGGATGGTGCCGGTCTGGCAGGTGTTCGACCGATTCCCGCGCGTCGTCCGCGACGCGGCCCGCGCGCTCGGCGGCCGTCGCGCTGGCCGCGCTCGCGCTCGTGCCGCTCTGGCTCCTGCGCGATACGCCGGCGGCCTGGTGGGTCATCGGCGCGGGTGTCGCGTGGTGGGTCGTCGGCACGTGGTGGCTCGGCCACTTTTCGTACGGCGCGGCGCCGACACGCGAAAACGCCGCGCGCAAGTTCATTGCCGCGCTTCTTGCGACGCTGCCGGCATGGCTCGCGCTCGCCAAGCTGCACGCCGAGCCGTCGCACGGTCCCGGCTGGGCGCTGTTCGCGCTGATGCTGGTGTGGACCGCGGACATCGGCGCCTATTTCACCGGCAGCCGCTACGGCAAGAAGAAGCTCTGCCCGCAGATCAGCCCCAACAAGACCATCGCCGGCGTGTACGGCGCGCTCGGCGGCGCGGCGCTCGTCGCCGCGATAGGCGCGTGGGTGCTCGATGCGCGCGGCGCCGCCTGGGTCGCGGTGATCCTGCTCGCGCTCGTCACGGTCGGCGCATCGATCGTCGGCGATCTCTACGAGAGCCTCATCAAGCGCCAGGCCGCGGTGAAGGATTCGGGCACGCTGTTCCCCGGTCACGGCGGCATGCTCGATCGTTTCGACAGCGTGTTCGCCGCGCTCCCGGTGTTCGTCCTCGGCAAGGCGCTGATCGACCTCGCACTCGCGCCATGAAGACCGTTGCCGTGCTCGGTGCCACCGGCTCGATCGGGGCCAGCGCGCTCGACGTCGTCGCCCGCCATCCGGATCGATTTCGCGTCGGTGCGCTGGCCGCGCATCGCAACGTCGACGCGCTCGCGGCGCTCTGCGCGAGGTTCAGGCCGGAGCTCGCGGTCATCGCCGACGCTTCGCGCGAGCCCGCGCTGCGCGATCGCCTGCGCGAGGCCGGTGTCGCGACGCGCGTCGCCGCAGGCGCCGGGGCGCTGATCGAAGCGGCGACGCTCGCGAGCTGCGACACGGTCATCGCCGCGATCGTCGGCGCGGCGGGGCTCGAATCGACGCTCGCGGCGGCACGCGCCGGGAAACGGCTGCTGCTTGCGAACAAGGAAGCCGTCGTGATGGCGGGCCCGCTGCTGCGCGCCGCGCTCGACGCCGGCGGGGGCGAGCTGCTGCCGATCGATTCCGAGCACAACGCGGTGTTCCAGTGCCTGCCGCCGGGGCGCGCCGGTCTCGATGCCGCCGGCGTGCGGAGGATTCTGCTGACGGCCTCCGGCGGGCCGTTCCGCGGTCAGAAGCGCGACGCGCTGCGCGACGTGACGCCCGCACGCGCCTGCGCGCATCCGAACTGGTCGATGGGCCGCAAGATCTCGGTCGATTCGGCGACGCTGATGAACAAGGGCCTCGAAGTCATCGAGGCGCATTTCCTGTTCGACGCGCCGGCCGCGCGCATCGACGTCGTCGTGCATCCGCAGAGCATCGTGCACTCGATGGTCGAGTACGCCGACGGCTCGGTGCTGGCGCAGCTCGGCAACCCCGACATGCGCACGGCGCTGGCCTATGCGCTCGGCTGGCCCGAGCGCGTCGAGGCCGGCGTCGCGCCGCTCGACCTCATGCGCATCGCGCGGCTCGACTTCGAGGCGCCCGATCGCGAGACGTTCGCGTGCCTCGATCTCGCCTACGGCGCGCTCGCGGCCGGCGGCAGCGCGCCGATCGTGCTGAACGCGGCGAACGAGGAAGCCGTGGCCGCGTTCCTCGACGGCGCGCTGCCGTTCCTCGCGATCCCGCAGGTCATTGAAAAG
>DATFRS010000213.1:0-23175 GCA_035263065.1 Rhodanobacteraceae bacterium | reverse complement strand
GAGGCGATGAGCGCTGCGTCGCGCGCCGTAGCATAGGCAAGCGAGAGGCACATCGATCGGCTGCGATAGCTCACGCAACTGATAGGAGTACCGTAGTTGTGACCGAAGCTCATGCTGATAGCTTGGGCGCCGGAATCGATGGCTTCGGTCTTGCCACGATCGGCGGCGTTGTCGTTAAAAGTTGGCCAGACCTGGGCAGGCGTGATTTGCGAGTTGCATTCGAGGAAGACCGCTCGATATGCAGCAAGCCCGCAGTACTTGCATGTGCCATTCGCGCCAGCACCGCTGCCACCGTTAGCTACAAGCAGGCCGGCCGCGTGCGTGCCATGACCGAGAATATCCGGTGACAGAGACGCACTTACGGGTGAGCAGCCGCCAGCGCTTATCCATTCCGCCTTCGCCTCGTCTACGTCAGCGGTGTTGAACCCAGATTGCCCAGGCTCGCCTGTCAGGCCCACGTCCTTGGATGCGGCCGCAATGAAGTTGCCGCCTACGTAGGTGTTGCCCGAGAACTGGCGCAACGCAGGGTGTGTCGTGTCGAGTCCAGCGTCAACTTGTCCAATCAGCGCGTAGCCGCCGCCGGTGATCTCCCATGCGGCACCGAGCGCCATGTCATCCCACCCGTACTGGCCGCCGCTCTGCGGTTCCTCGACGGTGCCGGCATCCGAGCCCCCCACGGCTGTGTGGAAATCCATCGCGGGAGGCTCGGCCGCCTCCTCGACATATGGATCGGCCAACAACGCGGCCAGTGCAACGGGCACATCACTGACTAAAGGGAACGTCATCAGTAGGTAGTCTTCGAGCTTGCGGCGCGCAGAGTTCGGATTCGCCTGCAACCACGTGAAGAAATCGCCGGTGGCGCGATCCTCCATCAGGTAACCCGATGCCACCGGATCTTTGACGAGGAACGCCTGAAGCGGTGGATTGGTAGCGTGCGGCCAGGTGTTCGTGTAACTGACGACCTCTTCGGGCGTCGGTGCCCCAGGCACGTTCTTCAGCAATACCTGAATCTGGCGGCGCTCGGACTGCGCGTGCGCAACAAAGGTATTGCAGACGAGGACAAGCAACCACAGAGCAGCCAGCGTTCTTGGGCGCACGACTTTGCTCCTCCCTTCCTTTCAAGGAAGCGAGGCTTGTCGAACACATCGACGCGCCTGCTTCCTGGGAGGATGAAACTACGTACGCACTCTCCTCAAATGGTGGCCAGACAGCGTGAACCTATTTGGGAAATCTTGTCCGGTACTTTGATCGGTCGACTGGTGCGACCGCGTTGGATGGCCGCTTGGGTGCCTGCCCAACCGACGTTTGATGCGCAGGACAGCGATACTGCTCATGAACGAAAGCAGGGCAAGGATGCCCGCGTAGCTCAACGTTGGAACGGGCGCGGCGGGCGTCGCACCCGTCACCGAAAACGGGATGACACCCAAGTTGATGATCGTCGGACCGAATAGATAGTCGTTGTAGATGAAATCGACCGTCAGCGCATAGTCGCCACGCGAAAACGCGCCGACCGGCGCCGTCAATGTCCCAACGGGATAGATGCAAAGTTCCCCGGTGTCCCAGTGGTGCCCGTACTCGAGAATTCGAACCGCGTTGCCTTGACGTGTAATTTGCGGATAACCGGGCCGCTCAAAGATCGAATCGCATATTCCACCGCGAATATTCACCGACACGACCTCGCCGTCACGCGGCACGGCCGGCGTGATCCACGGCGGATCGAAGAACGCATGTGCTGTGTTCGCGGCGAAGGCGAACACCAACGCGTGAGCGGACGTAATGCAGCGTTTGAACATCGCACGCTTCTCGCAAGATCTGACGAAACTATACCCGCGCTGCGTACCGGTCGATGTGGCGATTCTTGAGGTTTCCCCGCGACGCTGTGCGGTGAAATCGCGGCGCTGGCGCTTGAGCATTACGGCAGCGGCGCGCGGATTGTTAGATCGATCGGCTCGCCCGCTCTGAATTCAACCCGCGCTTGAGGTGCAAGGCCGCGATACAGCCCATGGACGTAAGCAGAGCGAGGACGCCCGCGTCGCTCAACGTTGGAACAGGCATGGCGGGCGTCGCACCCGTCACAGAAAACGGAGTGACGCCCAAGTTGATGATCGTCGGACCGTATAGGTAGTCGTTGTAGACGAAATCGACTGTGACCGTATAGTCGCCTGGCGGGAAGGCGCCTAGCGGCTCCACTAACGTCCCTATGTCATAGATGCAAAGATCCGCAGTATCCCAATGATGGCCGTATTCAACGAGACGAACGAAATTTCCCTGCTGCGTGATTTGCGGATATCCGGGATGTTCGAAGATCGCATCGCATATCCCATCACGAATGTTGACTGATACAACTTCTCCTGCTCTAGGCGTAGCTGGAGTAATCCACGGTGCGTCGAAAAACGCATGCGCGTTCGGCGTGGCAAATGCGAGCGTGACGGCCAGCGTGATGCGATGCGCGAACATCGGTGTCTCCTCGGGCTCGCTTCTCAGACACACTCCGTGGACATCGAAGAACCCCACAGCCCCAAAGGGACTATATGAGCGCGATGCTCCAAGCCGATTGGCAATTCTTGAGCGATTAGGGGCAAACGCCGAACAGACGGCTGTCCAATTCGGATGCGTTGCACTGCCGCGTCGACCGCCGCAGCAGGAGGCGCCGATCGGTCGGCTACCTGACCTATCGCACGGTAGCCAACTGCTCCAACGTCTCGAAAATCACCGCACGCGGCGAGATCCTGTGCCCCGACTGCTTGAACACGCGCGTGACGAGCTGCGCTGCCTGCAGCGATTGCCCGCCGAGCTCGAAGAAATTGTCGGTGACCGAGATCGTCTCGACGCCGAGCATCTCGCGCCAGATGCCGGCGATGAGGCTTTCGAGCTCGCTGCGCGGCGCGATGTGCTGGCGTTCGGCGTTGTCGCCGGCCGGCGCGGGGAGCGCGTTGCGGTCGACCTTGCCGTTGGCGGTGAGCGGGAGCTCGGGCAGCTCGACGAAGAGCTGCGGCAGCATGTAGTCGGGCAGCGTGCGGCGCAGGAAGCGGCGGAATTCGCTGCCGGTCGCGGACGCGCCGGGTTTCAGCACGACGTAGGCGACGATGCGCGCGTCGCCGGGGCGATCCTCGCGCACGAGCGTGACCGCGCGCGCGACGGCGTCGTGCTTCGCGAGCTGCGTCTCGATCTCGCCGAGCTCGATGCGGAAGCCGCGCACCTTGACCTGGCTGTCGCGGCGCCGCTGGAACTCGATGCGGCCGTCGTCGAGGAAGCGCGCCCAGTCGCCGGTGCGGTACATGCGCGCGCCGGGCTCGCTCGCGAAAGGATCGGGCACGAAGCGCTGCGCGGTGAGCTCGGGCTGCCCGAGGTAGCCGATCGCGACGCCGGCCCCGCCGATGCAAAGCTCGCCCGGAATGCCGGGCGGCAGCAGCGTGCCGCGTTCGTCGACGATGACGCAGCGCGTGTTCGCGATCGGGCGGCCGACGGTGATGGCATCGGCGTCGGTGATGCGGCAGCACGTCGACCAGATCGTCGTCTCGGTCGGGCCGTACATGTTCCATAGCTCGGCAACGCGCGGCAGCAGCTCGCGCGCGAGCGCGGGCGGCAGCGCTTCGCCGCCGCAGAGCGCCATGAGGCGCGGCGTGCCGGGCCATTCGCTGTCGATGAGCAGGCGCCAGGTTGCCGGCGTCGCCTGCAGCACGGTGATGCCGTGCTTCTGGATGAGCTCGCGCAGCGCGTAGCCGTCGAGCACGTCGTCGCGCGTCGCGACGTAAAGTTGCGCGCCGACCGTCAGCGGGAGCATCAGCTCGAGGATCGAGATGTCGAACGACAGCGTCGTCACCGCGAGCAGGCTGTCGCCCGCGACGATGCCGGGCGCGGTCGCCATGCTCGAGAGGAAGTTGACGAGGCCGCGGTGCGCGATCTCGACGCCTTTCGGACGGCCCGTCGAGCCGGACGTGTAGAGCACGTAGGCGCGCGCCGAAAGATCGCGCGGGCCCACGTCGGGCGCGGCGTCGGGCTCTGCATCCAGCGTCGACGCGACGGCATCGAGCTCGATCACGGTCGCATCGGTCTGCGGCCGCGAGCCTTCGAGATCCGAATGCGAGATCAGCGTCGCCGTCTTCGAATCCTCGACCATGTACTGCAAACGCTCGGCCGGAAATTCGGGATCGAGCGGCAGGTACGCGCAGCCGGCCTTCCACACCGCGAGCATCGCGACGACCATGTCGGCCGAGCGCGCGAGATGCAGGCCGACGATGCCGCCGGGCTTCGCGCCCTTCCGCACGAGGAGTTGCGCGAGGCGGTTCGAGCGCGCGTCGAGCTCGCGATACGTCAGCATCGCGCGCTCGTCGCGCACGGCAGGCGCGTCGGGCGTGCGCGCGACGGATCTCGCGACGAGATCGAGCGCCGACGTCGCGTCGGGCAGCGGCTTCTGCGTCGCGTTCCAGATTTCGAGAATCGTGTGGCGCTCCTGCGGCGTGGCGACCGGCAGGTCCGCGAGGCGCACGTCGGGATCGGCGAGTGCGGTCGCGAGGAAATGCTCGAACCGCTCGCGCAGGCGCCGCACGGTTTCCGGCTTGAAGATGTCGGTGCTGTAGTGGAGCACCGCGCGCGCGCCGTTCGAGCCTTCCATGATCGCGAACATCAGATCGGTCGGCGTCGCGGCGGGATTGACGTGCACCTGCGAGACCGCGAGCCCGCCGAGCTCGCGCGGGCGCCGCGCGACCTGCTGGTGGCTGAACATCGCCTGGAACAGCGGCGTGCGGCTCGGATCGCGGCGCGCGACGAGCGCATCGACGAGCATGTCGACCGGCGCGTCCTGGTGCTCGTACGCGGCGATGCAGGTGTCGCGCACGCGGTCGATCAGCCTGGCGAACGTCTCGTCGGGATCGATCTGCTGGCGCAGGCACAGCGTGTTGACGAAGCAGCCGATGAGGTCCGTCGACTCGACCGCGTGCCGCGCCTGCACCGGCGCGCCGACGACGATGTCGCGCTGGCCGCTGATGCGATGCAGGAACGCGTACCACGCGGCGAGCAGCACCATGAACGCGGTGCCGCGATGCACGGCCGCGAGATGCGAGGCGCGCAGCACGGTCTCGGCGTCGAGCGTGAACTCTTCCCAGTCGCCCTTGTGCGTGAACATGCGCGGGCGCGGGAAATCGGCCGGCAGATCGAGCGGCGCGAGATCGCCGCCGAGCACGCCGACCCAGTGCGCGACCTGCGCCTGCGACTCGCCGCTGTCGAGCCAGCGCCGGTGCCAGAGCGCGTAATCGGCATACTGGATCGGGAGCTCCGGCAGCTCGGCCTTCGTGCCGGCGAGCTCCGCGCGATAGAGGCGATCGAGGTCGCGCAGGAAAATGTCGAACGACCAGCCGTCCCACACCACGTGGTGCGGCATGAAGTACAGCACGTGCTCGTCGGGCTTCATGCGGATGAGGCTCACGACGAACGGCGGGCCCTTCTCCAGATCGATGAAGCTGTCGCGGAGCGCGTGCACGCGTTCGCGGAGCTTCGCCTCGCGCGGCTCGTCGGCGAGCGCCGACAGATCTTCCCGCGGAATCCCGATCGGCCGGTCGGACACGAAGCTCTGCGTCGGTTCCGCGCCGTCGACGTGCATGACGATGCGCAGCACCTCGTGGCGCGCGATGACCGCGTTGAACGCGCGATCGAGCGCGTCGTAGTCGAGCGGTCCGTTGAGGCGCCACGCGGCCGGCAGGTTGTACAGCACCGTATCCGGCTCGAGCTGGTTGTGCACCCACATGCGCTGCTGCACGAAGCCGAGCGGCAGCGCGCGGTCGCGCGGCACGCGCCGTATCGCGGGACTTTGCGCGGACAGCCTGGCGAGGATCGCCGGCTTGGCCGCCGTGATGCGCGCGGCGAGCGCGGCATCGATCACGCCCTTCGGCGCCGACACGCGCAGCGTCGGGCCGTCGACGCCGAGCGTGACGCCCAGCGAGGAAAGCGTGCGGATCAGATCGTCGACGTCGTCGAGATCGGCGGGGGTCGACCGGTTCATGCTCAGAACTGGAACTCTTCGCGCTCGCGCGTATCGCTTTCTACCGCAGGAGCGGCCATGCGATCCAGCTCGCGCCCGAGCGTGGCCGCGCTCGGCGATTCGAACAGCGTGCGCAGCGACAGCGTCGGAAAGCCCTGGCGGCGCAGCGCCGCGACGACGCGCGCGGCCAGCACCGAATGGCCGCCGAGATCGAAGAAGCTCGCGTCGGCGCTGACCTTCTCGACCTGCAGGACGTCGCCGAACACCTCGGCGACGAGGAGCTCGTGCGGCGTCGACGGCGCAACGAACGTCTCGGCGAGGAGATCGGCGGCGTGCGGCGGCTCCAGCCGCGCGCGATCGACCTTGCCGTTCGGCGTCAGCGCAAACTGCTCCACGACCGAGAAATGCTGCGGCACCATGTATTGCGGCAGCGTCTTGCGCAGATGCTCGCGAAGCTCCGCGGCGGTCGGCGGCTCGCCCTCGGGCAGCACGTAGCCGACGAGGCGCGCGTCGCCGGGGCGCAGCTCGAAGATGCGCGCGACGCCCTGCTTCACCTGCGGATGCGAATTCAGCGCCGCCTCGACGTCGCCGAGCTCGACGCGGAAGCCGCGGATCTTGACCTGGTTGTCGACGCGCTGGCGGAACTCGAGGTTGCCGTCGGGCAGATAGCGGCCGAGATCGCCGGTCCGGTACATGCGCCCGCCGAAGCGGTCGGCGAACGGATCGCGCACGAAGCGCTCGGCGGTGAGCTCGGGCCGGTCGAGATAGCCGCGCGCGACGCCGGCGCCGGCGATGCAAAGCTCGCCCGGCACGCCCATCGGCGACGGACGCCCGGCCTTGTCGAGCACGTAGACGCCGGTATTCGCGATCGGCCGGCCGATCAGCACCGGCAAGCTCGCGTCCAGCACGCGGAAGCACGTCGACCAGATCGCGGTCTCGGTCGGGCCGTACATGTTCCAGAGCGCACCGCAGCGCGTCAGCAGCTGGCGCGCGAGATCCTGCGACAGCGCCTCGCCGCCGCAGAGCACCTTGAACGATGCGTCGCCCTGCCAGCCGGCTTCGATGAGGAGGCGCCACGTCGTCGGCGTCGCCTGCATGACCGTGATGCGATGCGTGTCGATCAGCGCGCGCAGCGTCGAGCCGTCGACGACTTCGTCGCGCGTTGCGATGACGACGGTCGCGCCGGTCACGAGCGGGAGGTAGAGCTCGAGGCCTGCGATGTCGAAGGAGAGCGTCGTCACCGCGAGCAGGCGATCGCCCGCGACCATGCCGGGCTCCTGCTGCATGCTCAAGAGGAAGTTGACGACGTTGCGGTGCTCGAGCGCGACGCCTTTCGGCTTGCCGGTCGAGCCCGAGGTGTAGAGCACGTAGACGAGATCGTTCGCGGCGAATTCCGCCGGCGCAGGCGCCGGCGCCTCGGTGCGCAGGAGCTCGGCGATGTCGAGCGCTTCATAGGAGCCCGGCGGCTTCGAGGCGACGAGCGAGGCCTGCGTCAGCACGAGCTTCAAGCCGGAATCGGCGACCATGTGCGCGAGACGCTCGGCCGGGAACTCGGGATCGAGGGGCACGTACGCGGCGCCGGACTTCATGACGGCGACGACGGCGACGAGCATCTCGAGCGAGCGCTCGACGAAGATGCCGACGCGCGCCTCGCGCTCGACGCCGCGTGCGCGAAGGTGCGCGGCGACGCGCGACGCCTGCGCGTCGAGCTCGCGATACGTCAGCGAGCGATCGCCGCAGATCGCGGCGACCGCGTCCGGCGTCGCCGCTGCCTGCTTCCCGATCAGCGCTTCGACGCGCTGGTCGAGGAGCGCGGCGTCGACGGTGACGCTCATTGCTGGCCCCACATCGCGGCGACTTCGGCGCCCTGCTGCGCCGAGACCAGCGGCAGGTCGCCGAGCGCCTGGCCGGGGTCGTCGACGATGCCTTTCAGGAGCTCGGTGTAGTGGTCGATCCAGCGGTCGACCGTCTCGGCGTCGAGCAGGTCGCTGCAGTAGTCCCAGTCGATGATCAGGCGGCCGTCGGACTCGATGATGTTGAAGAAGAGATCGTAGTAGACCGCCTGGCGCTTGTTCTCGCGCGTCGCGAGCTTGCAGCCGGCGATCTCGAGATCGGAGAAATAGCGGCTGTAGTTGAAGATCGCCTCGACCAGCGGCAGGCGGCTCGAGTCGCGAGGGATGCGCAGCGCGCGCACCAGCTCGCCGAGCGAGGTGTCCTGGTGGTCGAACGCATCGAGCATCGCCTTCTGCGTTTCCTGCACGAACGCGTTGAACGGCTTCGCATGCGCGGGCGTGCTGCGCACCGGCAGCGCGTTGACGCAGTAGCCGACGGTGTCGAGCGACTGGCGCGCCTGGCCCGCGGTCGGGATGCCGACGACGACGTCTTCCTGGCCCGAGAGCCGCGACAGCAGCGTCTGGAAACCCGAGAGCAGCAGCGCGTAGACGCTGCTCTTCAGCGACTTCGCGGTCTCGCGCACGGCCGCGGACAACGCGGGATCGAGCTCGCGATGCGCGGTCGCGCCCGCGTACGTGCGCACGGCCTTGCGCGCGCGATCGACCGGCAGGTCGAGCGGCGGCGGCAATTCCTCGGCGTAGACCGAGCGCCAGTAGTCGAGCGAGGCCGCCGCGTCGGCGTCGTTGTCGCGCCGCTGCGTGCGGTAGACGAAGACGCTGTACGGCACGGTCGGCTCGAGGCCGGCGGCTTCGTTGGCGACGGCAGCGTTGTAGGTCTTCGCGATGTCGCGGATCACGAGTTCGGACGAATAGCCGTCGAACACGATGTGGTGGCAGTAGATGACAAACTCGTTGCGTTGCGGGCCGAGCTTGAAGAGGAACGTGCGGACGAGCGGGCCGTTCTCGAGATCGAACGGCGTCAGCGCCTGCTTGTTGAGCAGCACCTTGCGCTGCTCCTGCCGCTGCGCCTCGCCGAGCGATGACAGGTCGATCTCGGTCGTCTCGAACGTCGCGTTCTCGTCGACCCGCTGCATCGCGCCGTCGGCGTCGAAGCGGAGGTGGAACGCCTCGTGACGCGCGAGCACCCCGGCGACCGACTCGCGGAACAGCGCCGCGTCGAGCGGCCCTTCGATGACGACGGAATCGGATTCGTTGAATGCGCACGTCGCCATCTCGCCCATCTGCGAGGCGACCCAGATCTCGCGCTGGCCGTCGGTGAGCGGGAAGCTGCGCTTCCACGTCGCGAGCGCCGGCGCGCTGTCCGGCTGCGGCAGGAGGCCGTCGGCCTGCATCTCGAGCACGCTGTCCTTGAACGCGGCGATGATCGTTTCGACGTCGGCGTCGGTGTGCGCCGCGGTCATGTAGCTCGGGAAGCCTTCGAGCACGTGGATGCCGCGATCGCGCAGGTGATAGAAGAGGAGCGTCGCGAGATCGCTGTCCTCGGTCACCTTGATGAACATCTGCGAGGAGAAGTGCGGAATGCGGATCTTGACGCCGCGCTCCTCGAAGAAGCGGTTGAGCTCGCCGGTCATGTACGTCGTGCGGCGGTTGACGCCTTCCTGCAGCGCGGGACCCTGCGCCTTCAGGTAGTTCAGCGTCGCGTGCGCGGCCGTGATCGCGAGCGGATGGCGCACGAACGTGCCGGCGAAGAACGTGACGCCGGCCGACGGGAACGAATCGTCGCCGTAGCGCCACTGCCCGCCGTCGAACGTGTCCATGAAGCGCGAGCGGCCGGCGACGACACCGATCGGCATGCCGCCGCCGATGATCTTGCCGTACGTCGCGAGGTCGGCCTCGACGCCGTAGTACTGCTGCGCGCCGCCGGGACAGATGCGAAAGCCGGTGATGACTTCGTCGAACACCAGCACGATGCCTTCGTCCGACGTGAGCTTGCGCAGCGCGTGCAGGAATTCGCGCGGCTGGAAGTCGGGGCGGCGGCTCTGCACGGGCTCGACGAGCACCGCGGCAATCTCGCCGGCGTTCTGGCGGATCGTCTCGAGCGCCTCGTCGGTGCCGTAGTCGAGCACGAACACGTCCTCGACCGCGCGGAACGGAATGCCGGGTGCGAGCGGCATCGTGCGTCGCGCGCCGGACGGCGACTTCACGACGCGCACGAGCACTTCGTCGAAGTTGCCGTGGTAGTCGCCCTGGAACACGACGATCTTGTTGCGGCCGGTCACCGTGCGCGACAGGCGGATCGCTGCCTGCACGGCTTCGGAGCCGGTGTTGACCCAGCTCACGCGGTCCATGCCGGTGAGCTCGCAGAAGAGCCGCGCCGCTTCGCCGGCGAGCGGCGTTTGCGGACCGACTTCGACGCCCTTGTCGAGCTGCTCCTTCAGCGCTTCGCGGATGAACGGCGGGCTGTGCCCGAGGAAGTTCGGGCCGAAGCCGTTCAGGATATCGATGTACTTGTTGCCGTCGATGTCCCAGAGGTTGCACCCCGAGGACTTCGTGACGACGATCGGATACACCATCTCCTTCCAGAGGCGGTTGAACCCGGCCGCCGTGCGCGGATCGGCGAAGTGCGCGCGATTGGCCTGCGTCTGCTGCTTGGAGCCGCGCGTGCGCGCGTTGTAGCGCGCGGTGAGGCGCGCGAGGTGCTCGGCCTGGCGCGGCGCCAGCACGCGCTCGTCGCGGCTGATCTGCGGACCGAAACCCTTCGGCAACGAAGGCGCCTCCGCGGCGGGTGCCGGCGCAGCGGCCGCAGGGACGGCCGATGCACTCGTGCTTGGCGCGGGCGTGGCTGCCTGCGGTACCGGCACGGCGGCTGGAGCCGGAGCGATGACGCGAGCCGCCGGTGCCGCGCCGCCCTTGAGCGAACGCAACACCTGCAACTGCTGCGACATCAGCGCCAACTGCTGCGCCATGACAGACTGCAGGCCGCCGCCGTCCGCATTGAGCGGAAACGCGAGCGGTGTGAAATCGATGCTGGGTGCGACTTGCGTGCCGGGCGGCGGCGCGGCGGCCGTCGCGGCGAGATTCGATTCGCCGATCGGCGCGGCGACCGGCGGCGGCGGCGCTTCGGTCGGGGTCGCCTGCGCTTCGGGCGGCAGGTTCGCGTCGATGTAGCTCGACAATGCGGACAGCGACGGCAACTCGTCGAAGAGCTGGCGGAAGGTGATCTTGAGTCCGTACGCATTCTGGTACGCGCCGGCGAGCTGCGTCAGGAACAGCGAGTCGAAGCCGAGCTCGAGGAAGCTCGCCGTCTCGACGAGGTCCTTCGCGTCGTAGCCGGAAAGCTCGGCCGTCAGCGTGCGCAGTCTCTCCAGCACTTGCTGTGCGCGGATGGTGCCTTTCTCGCCCATGAAACCGTTCTCCCTTCGTCGCGCCCTGTCGTGTTCGTTATTCGCCGGATTGCGCCATGATGCGGATCTGCTCGGCGATCAGCGCGAGCTGCTGCTGGATCAGCCGTTCGGCATCCGCGGTCGCCGTATCGACGGCAGCCGCCGACTGCGCGCCCGTGCCTGCGTGAGTCGTCGTCGCGTCGGCCGGATGCGCATCCGCATCGCCGCGATCGCTGCCGAGCGCGAGCGAGCGCGGCACGGCCCAGAATGACTTGCGCTCGAACGGATACGTCGGGAGCGCAATGCGCCGGCGCCGTCCCGCCTGCAGCGCCGTCCAGTCCGGATTGACGCCGCCGATCCAGAGCCGGCCGACCGCGGCGAGCACGTTCTGCACGTCCGAGCCCGGCGCCTGCACGGGGCCGAGGCACGACAGGATCGTGCGCTGGCCCTGCTGCGCCGCGAGCGTCTGCTTCGCGAGTGTCGTCAGCGTCTGGCCGGGACCGACTTCGAGCAGGATCGAGTGCTCGTCCATCGCCGCCGCGACGATCGCGTCGGCGAAGCGCACGGGGCTCATGAGCTGGCGGCCCCAGTAATCGGGATCGGACAATTCGTCCTGCGCGACCGCGCGCGCGAGCGATGTCGAGACGATCTCGATCGTCGCGCGACGACGCGCAACGGTCGCGACTTCCGCGACGAGCGGCGCCGCGGCCGGCTGCATCATCGGCGAGTGGTACGCGTGCGACGTGACCAGCGGCGTCGACTGGATGTCGTTCTTCGCGAGCTCCGCCGCGAACGCATCGACGGCAGCGGTCGGGCCGCTGACGACGCACATCGACGGCGCGTTGATCGCGGCGATGCCGAGCGCCTTGCCGAGCATCGGCTCGATTTGCGCGGCCGGCGCGCGCACCGCGAGCATGCGGCCCGGCGGCTGCGCCTGCATGAAGCGGCCGCGCGCGGCGACGAGGCGGATCGCGTCTTCGAGCTCGAACACGCCGGCGAGGCACGCCGCGCTGAACTCGCCGACGCTGTGGCCGATCGCGGCGCCGGCCGTGATGCCCCAGCTTTCGAGCAGGCGCGCGAGCGCGACTTCGACGGCGAAGATCGCGGGCTGCGCGAGCTTGGTCTGCGCAAGCTCGGCGGCGAGCGTTTCCTTGTCCCGCCGCGCGTTGTCCGGATCGAAGAGCAGGTGCTCGCGGATGTCGAGCGGCTCGTCGCCCGATGCGAGCGCGTCGCAGCAGCGGTCGATGACTTCGCGGAACACGGGCTCCGACGCGTAGAGCTCGCGCGCCATGCCGGGATACTGTGCGCCCTGCCCCGGGAACATGAAGACGATGCGCGGGCTCGACGCCTGCGGCGTGCCGGTTTCGCCCGGCAGCGCGGCGCCGCGGAGCTTCGCGATCGCGCCCGCCGCGTCGGCGGCCGCGACGATGCGGCGCTGCTCGAACTGGCGGCGGCCGACCTGCAGCGTCCAGGCGACGTCGTCGGGCGCGATGTCGGGATGCGCTTCGAGGTAATCGGCGAGGCGCTCGGCCTGGCGCGCGAGCGCCGATTCGGTGCGCGCCGACAGCGTCAGCAGCACGTGCGAGCGCGACGCGCCGGCGGATTCCTCTTCCGGCGCCTGCTCGACGACGACGTGCGCGTTGGTGCCGCCGACGCCGAACGAACTCACGCCCGCGCGCCGCGGCGCCGATGCATCGGGCCACGGCTGGAGCTTGGTGTTGACGTAGAACGGCGTCGACGCGAAGTCGATCTTCGGATTAGGCTTGGTGAAGTTGATCGACGGCGGCAGCACGTTCTCGTGGATCGAGAGCGCGGTCTTGATGAGGCCGATCGCGCCGGACGCGACGTCGAGATGGCCGAGATTGCCTTTCACCGAGCCGATCGCGCAGTAGCCGGTCGCGGGCTCGGTCGACGTCGTGCAGGCGCGATGCGCGGTCGTGAGGCCGGCGATCTCGATCGGATCGCCGAGCGGCGTCGCCGTGCCGTGCGCCTCGACGTAGCCGATCGTTCGCGAGTCGATGTTCGCCATGCTGAGCGCGAGCGAGATGACCTCGGCCTGGCCTTCGACGCTCGGCGCGGTGTACGAAAGCTTGTTGCCGCCGTCGTTGTTGGTCGCGAAGCCGCGGATGACCGCGTAGATCGTGTCGCCGTCGGCGATCGCGTCGGCGGCGCGCTTCAAGAGCAGCACCGCGGCGCCGTTCGAGAACACCGTGCCGGCGGCGCGCTCGTCGAACGGACGGCAGTGGCCGTCCGGCGAGAGCATGCCGCCTTCCTTGTAGAAGTAGCCCTTCTTCTGCGGCAGCACGATCGTGACGCCGCCGGCGAGCGCCATGTCGCACTGGTAGCCTTCGAGCGCCTGGCATGCGGTGACGATCGAGACGAGCGACGTCGAGCACGCCGTCTGCAGCGTCATCGCCGGACCGCGCAGACCGAGCTTGAACGCGACGCGCGTCGCGAGATAGTCCTTGTCGTTGCCGAGCTCCGTCTGCAGCGAGCCGACCTGGATCGAGTCGATCAGCCGCGCGAGGAAGCTCGGGTTCGAGCAGAGGTTCCAGAGGAGATACGTGTCCATGTAGCAGCCGCCGTACACGCCGACGGCGCCGGGATAGCGCTGCGCGTCGTAGCCGGCGTGCTCGAGCGCTTCCCAGCAGAGCTCGAGGAACATGCGCTGCTGCGGGTCCATGAGCTCGGCTTCGCGGGGCAAGTAACCGAAGAAGCGCGCGTCGAACTGGTCGATGTCCTCGAGCGCGCCCTTGGCGCAGACGTACGAGGCGCCTTCGCCGCTCGCGGCGGGTGAAGGGATGTCGAGCTCGTCGACCGAAAAGAACGTGATCGACTCGACGCCGTTCTTGATGTTGTCCCAGAACCGGGCGACGTCGCTCGCCCCCGGGAAGCGGCCGGACATGCCGACGATCGCGATGCCTTCGGCGCTCATTTCGCCACTCCGTAGCGTTGCTGGCTCTTCATCCTCGCCTCGCGCATCTTGGCGCCGCGCGCCTGCGCGGCTGCGGTCGCGGCGCTGGCCGGCTTGTCCTCGAGATGGCGCGCGAGGAGGTGCACGGTCGTGTGCTGGAACAACGTCGTGATGTCGACGTCGACGCGCAGGCGTTCGAGCAGGAGCCCGTGCACGCGCACGAGATGGATCGACTTGCCGCCGAGATCCTGGAAGCGGTCGTGCGCGCCGATTGGCTCGATGCGCAGCACTTCGCGCCAGATCGCGGCGATGTCGCGCTCGAGGCCGTTCGCCGGCGCGACGAAGCCGCTGCCGAGATCGGGCCGCGCGCGCATGCGGTGCGCGATCGCGCGCACGATGTCGGCGCCGCTGGTCAGCGCATGCGCGATCTCCTCGTAGCGCGAGCCGATGTCGATGTCGGTCGCGGTCGGCGGCTTGACCGGCGTCGAGTCCTCGGCGTCGTCGAGCGCGGCGCTCGCGTCGGTCGCGTCGAACACGAGCGAAGCAGCCGTCGCGGCCGACAGGCGATAGCGCGAGTTGCCGGTGCCGGGCTGCGGCTTCAGCACCGATTCGAGGAAACGCTTGGCCGGACCGTTGCGATCGCCCTGGCGGAACTGCAATTCGATTTCGGCGAGGCCCTGCGCGACGGCATGCTCGCCGGCGGCCGCGATCATGCGGTGCTCGATGCCGCGGCCGAGCGCGCGGCAGCTCAGCATGAAGAGGTCGACGACGAGGCGCGCGTCGCTGCGATGCGCGCGGATCACGCCGACGATGCCGTAGTCGCCGAAGCGGTCGCGGGCGCGCACGAAGCGCAGCAGCGCGTTCGGATCGCCGGCGTTGCGGCGGATCTCGGCTTCGTCGCAGCGGATCAGGCTCGCGTTGAACTGGTTCGTGCGCTGCGTGAGCTGCGCGACGCGCGGCACCTCGGCGTCGCCGACCTTGCCGATGTCGACGACGAGCGCGAGGTTCTTGAGGAAGTCCTCCAGCGTCGGCGCGTTTTCGCGCAGCTCCGCGCGGAGCGCGTTGTCGCGGTACATCTGCGTGCGCTTCAGGTCTTCCTGCGTCACCCGCGGCTGGTCGAACAGCCAGAGGTGATCGATGAACGTCGCGAGCTTGGACGCATCGTCGGGCACGCGCACGGTGGTGACGTCCGGACAGTGTGCGCGCATCTCGGCGCACTCGACCGGATTGTCGTCGAGGAACACGAAGCCGGACGCGCCGAGGTCGAGCTCGGCCGCGATGCTCTTCAGGTTCGACGATTTCGGCGACCAGTCGATGCGCCGCGCGACGAAATCCGACCATGCGAGCGGCATGCGCTCGGCGCGCGAGAACAGCGCGCGCACGTCGGGCTCCTCGTTCTTGCTGAGCAGGCACAGCACGCGGCCGCCGGACGATTGCGCGGCAAGCGCACGCTGCAGGCGCGCGCGCGGCTCGTCGACGCGCACGGCATCGACGCCGTCCTCGGCGACGACGCCGCTCCACAAGGTGTTGTCGCCGTCGACCGCGAAGGCCTTCACCGGCGCGCGCACGAGCGCCGAGTACCAGCGCGCGATGACGGTGCCGAGCGCGGCGATCGCGGGCGGCGTGTACGGGACATGGCCGAAGCGGTCGGCGACCGGATCGACGATCTCGCCGACGCGATACAGCGTCGTCGCGCGCTCGCCGGCTTCGACGAAGACGTTCGGCACGTCGGCGAGGCGATCGCGCAACGTCTGCGTCGCGCGCTCGAATGCGGGATTCTTCGCGGCGGAAGGGCCGACCAGCACGAGGCACGGCACTTCGTGGCGAAAGCCCTTCAGCGCATCGGCGACTTCGCCGACGCGCGCATCGAGCGTCGCCGGCGCCGCCGCGACGAGATCTTCGAAGCGCAGCGCGACGACGTTCGCGCCGGCCGCGTTGCGGCGGAGCGCGCTCGTCGGATCGAGCAGCTGCTGGAACATCTGGCCGTACGGCGTGACGCGCACGGCGAGCGAGAGCCCGAGACGATCGGCCCAGAAATCGACGACGTCGACCAGGAGATCGAGCGTGTAGGTGCCGCTCAGCGTCAGGATGGGCTTTTCGGCGGTCATGCGGTCGAAGTCTGCGTGTCGGCTACGAAAGAGATCGTGATTTCGCGGGCGTTTTCGGGGCGTTTTCGTCGGGTCTGCGCCGGGCCGCGCGGCGTGCGGATCGGCCTTCGGGACGAGGGCGCGGGCTTCTTTCGGGCGCGCCGTCAGCGCGCCGCCCCGCCGGGCGGCCGCAGCATGCGCATCAGCTTGGCCGAGGCGCGGTACGTGAAGCTCTTGACGCCGTCGGCGAGATCGCTCGCTCCGACCGGAGACGGATTCATGCCCATGCGCCGCAGCACGCGGTTCGCGAGGTGCACCGGAACCTTCGTGCTCCACGCGTCGGAGACGACCGCGAGGCTGAACGAGATCGAATACGAGTCGTCGCCGACATGCGCCGAGTGCGGCGCGTGCAGCGGCTGGTTCGCGCACATGCCCTGCTTCAGCGTGAACACCGTCGCCTTGGCGTCCTTCTCCGGCGCGTACTGCGCGGCCATGACGTTGCCCGAGTAGTACTCCTCGATCTCGCCGGGCGTGATGACGCCCTGATCCTGCACGTCGTAGATGCGATAGGTCTTGGTGCCGCGGATCTGCGCGAGGAACGACCACTGCGGATCGATGTGGAACGGCGTGATGCCACCGGGCGACGTGACGAAGATGAAGCCCTCGGCCTTCTTGACGCGCTCGGGGCGAAGCTCCGGCACGACCTCGGCGACCTGCGCGAGGCATTCGTCGACGAGCTCGCGATAGGCGGGATCGCGCTCGACGCGCTTGAGCACCATCCACGAGTCGCTGGTCTCGATCTCGTTGATCGCGCGTCCGGGCTCGAGGCCGCGCTCGCCGTTCTTCGCGAACGCCTGGCCGAAGCGCTTGCCGGCCGCGGCGTTGTAGACGTCGCGCGGGCCGCCCTCCTCGAGCAGGAACTCGCCGAGCTCGGCGAGGCGCGAGAGCTCGAACAAACCGGATTCGTGCAGGCGATGCTTGAACGGAAACGCGCGCCTGTTGAAATCCGCGCGCATCTCAGCTTCGTCGAACTCAAGCCACGTTTTCATGTCCCCCGACCTTCCCCATCCTCGATGGGTGCTGCATCCACGGGCATCCTGCCGTGCCGTGCGCGCGCTTGGCGCTCAGCGTGGACGAATGCCATAGACCCCCTCAGGATCGGCGAGTTCGGCGATCTCGTCGCGCGAGATCGGCGTGATGGCGAATCCGAACTGCCGGTCCAGCAAATCCACCAGACCCGTGACCCACAATGCGTTGGAAATCGTGCCGGCATGGCCGTCGGCGAGCGTGACGTTGCGCGGATGGTCGCCGACGGTGTTCGACACCGCGGCGGCGCCGCCGAAGCTCACTTCGCGATAGTCGCTGCCGCCGTCTTCCCCCCTCGCCCCCCAGACCGACTTGAACCACAGCCGATCGCTCGTGAACGCCGCCCTCGGGTCGGCTGCGGCGAGCGCCGCGAGCCGATCCTCATACCACGCCAATACGTGCTCGATGTTGCGGATGCTCGTCGCATCCCGCCAATCCTCGAAATTGTCCGGCAGGTTCGTGTCGTCCGACATGCCGACCAGGATGATTACCGTGTGCGAAAACCGCTCGCGGATCATCGCCATCGAACGCCGGATCGTGCCGACGCAGGCTTCGATCCTGCCCTGACTCTCCGCGTCGAGGCCTTCTCGCGCGTAGCGGTCCAGATCCCCCTTGTTGCCGATGCTGTTGATCCCGATCCGGATCACGACGACGCCCCGTTCCCACCGGGCCGGCGCCGCTTCCATGAGATGCAACAAGCGTTCCACCTGACGTTCGGAGCCTTCGAGCAAATCCTCGCAAACGGCTCCCGACAAGGCAAAATTATACCGGTAGTCCTGCTTGCGCGGCGCGCGCGCGGCGATGCCGACGTGGTCGAGCAGCGTGGCCACGGTCCGCGACATGCCCCAGGTGCCCCACTCGCCGAGGTCGATCTCGCCGCTGCGCAGGCGGCCGAGCACTTCGGTCCACTGGAACGTCGTCGAGCGGAACTCGCCGCCACGCAGGCGATAGTCGGAGAGGAGGACTTCGTCGTGGTAGGAATGCGCGTCCGAATCGCCGAGGACGGCGAGCGGAATGCGCGGGTCGTCGGCAGGCGCATTCTCGCCGGCTGAACGGCGCGCGCTCATGCCGAGCAGCACCGCGACGCCGATCGCGAGCACCGCGAAGGCGAGCCGAAAGGCGGTGCTGCGATAAAGACGCGGGGGCGTGGGCCGTTCATGCACGGCGGCCCCCGGAGGTTGCTTCTATACTCACGGACCTGCATCCAGCGGGGGACGCATGGCGGGGGGACCGACCGATTTCCTGCGCTTGTACCAGGAGCTTGGCCTCGCTCCGGGGGCGAGCCTGGACGACTTGCGCCGCGCGTATCGCCGGCGCGTGTCGGAATTGCACCCGGATCGCGTCGGGATGAGCTACTCGGCGACGATGCCGGGCGCGGCCGAGCGCCTGCAGCAGATCACCGCGCTGTACGGCGCCGCGACGCAGTTCCACCGCCAGCACGGCCGGCTGCCCGGCTCCGCCGCACCGCCGCCGCGCATCGTGCCGAATCAGGGGCCACCGCACGAGACCGAGCCGCGGCCCGCGCGCGGCCATGCGCGCCTGGCCTGGTTCCTGATGCTGATCGGTCTTCTGATCTGGTTCGTCTGGGCGCCGCCGTGGGCGGACAACGCGACCGATCCCGACGCCGTCACCGATGCGTCGACGCACGCGACGCCGAACGCGACGCTCGAAGTCACCGAAGACGACGAAGACGCGACGCAGGCCCGCGCCGCTGCGCCCGTGCTCCGGCTCGGCATGTCCGAGGACGCCGTGCTCGCGATGCAGGGCGAGCCCGTCGGCCGCGATCAGGGCCGCTGGGACTACGGCCCGTCGTGGATCTCGTTCGACCGGAAGGGAAACGTCGACGACTGGTACAGCTCTGCGCTGCGCCCGCTGAAGGGCGCGACGCGGCATCCCGCATCGCCCGCGCAAGCCGTCGAGCCCTGAGCCGTCAGCGCACACCGCGGCCGAACAGCACGACCTCGACCGTCTGGATCAGGATCATGACGTCCAGCAGTAGGTTGTGGTTCTTGACGTAGAAGAGGTCGTACTTGAGCTTCTCGCTCGCGTCCTCGGCCGACGCGCCGTACGGATAGCGCAGTTGCGCCCAGCCGGCGAGACCCGGCTTCACGCAGTGGCGCAGGTTGTAGTAGCGGATCTTGCCGGCGAGATCGGCGACGAACTGCGGACGCTCGGGGCGCGGACCGATCACGCTCATGTCGCCGCGGAGCACGTTCCAGAGCTGCGGCAATTCGTCGAGGCGCATGCGCCGGATGACGCGGCCGACGCGCGTGATGCGATCGTCGCCCTTGCTCGCCCAGCGTGCGACGCCGTCCTTCTCGGCGTCGGTGCGCATGCTGCGGAACTTGATGAGATCGAACACGCGACCGCGCTCGCCGACGCGTTGCTGGCGATAGAGGATCGGCTGCCCGCGGCCCGATTCGAGGCGGATGGCCGCCGCGACGATCAGCATGAACGGCCACGTCAGCAGCAGCACCGCGCCGGCCGCCGCGAAATCGAAGCCGCGCTTGGACAGTCTGCGCAGCGGCGATGCATCGAAGCCCGGCGAGAACACGAGCCATGACGGCTCGGCCAGCGAGAGCTTCACCTTGCCGCCCTCGCGCTCGAAGAAGGTCGCGAGATCGGTCACGAAGATGCCGAGCTGCTTGCACTCGAGCAGCTCCTCCATCGGCAGCCCGCCGCGGCGCTCGTCCGGGCCAACGACGATCTCGTTGATCTGGTTGCGCTGCGCATAGACGTGCAGCGGCATGTCGAGCGAAACGACGCGCTCGGGCGGCACCTCGATGTGCTCGTTGCCCTGCGGCACGAAGCCGATCAGCGAGAAGCCGCGGCGATCGGCGCGGCGGCGCATCGTCTGCGGAATCAGCGCCGCCCGCGCGCCGGCGCCGAGCACCAGCACGCGCCGCTTCAGCGCCTCGACGTCGACGACGCGCATCGCCAGCGCACGGAATCCGGCGATCGCGATGAACGCGATGAGGATCGCGAGCGCGAGGATGCCGCGGCCGATGCGCGCCTGCGGAATTACGTAGTAGAGGACGACGAGGCCGACCCAGCCGAGCGCGAAGCCGACGGCCTGGCGCGCGAGCACGCCGAACCACGTCTCGCGAAGATGCGTCTGGTAGAGACCGAGCGCCGCGAGGCCGAGCATCAGCACGATCGCGAAGATGCCGGCGCGGCCGAGCTGCAGCCACCACGCGGATACGTACGCATCGAGCGGGCTTGGCGTCGTGATGTAGCGAAGATAGATCGCCGCGAACACCGAGCCGATCATGATGAGCAGCTCGCCGAGGCCGACCAGGATCAACCAGTGCACGGCCTGCTCGCGGAAGAAACGCAGCATCCATCCCTCCATGGGCAGCGACGAGGCGGCCAGCGGCTGCAGCACGGCGCCGCTCCCGCGAGTTTCCATACCAACCTCGTTCATCGCAAAAACCCCGAGCCTGACTCGCGTGGACGGAATCCAGGTGACTCCGATGCCACTGTGGCTGTCAGCGTGGGGGACGGCGGTGTTCGCAGCGGGCGCCCTGTACGCCAGCCACACACTCTTCGGTGCATCGTAGCCGCCACGCGTGACGGCGATGTTGGATCGGCCGTGCGCGTCGACGGTTCCCTCGGCCCTTCGTAAAGGATAGCGAAACGTGGCATCCGCATTCCCTGCGAACACCTTTCGGAGGCCACCGCTCGCCGCAGGCCGGTGTCCAAACGGTCACCGCGAGCGACTATGATTGGCTTCCGACGCGTCCCGCGCTCCCGTCCGGACGACCCCCCGTTACTTGAGACAACGTCCTAAAGACCACGTCCAAAGGCATATGCAATGTGCGGAATTGTAGCCGCCACGTGTCAACGAAATGTCGTTCCCATACTGATTTCCGGTCTGAAGGCGCTGGAATACCGGGGCTACGATTCGGCCGGCATCGCGGTCCTCGAGGCCGAAAGGCTGGCGCGCGTGCGCTCGGCCGGCAAGGTCAAGGAGCTGGAAACGCTGTACGAAAGCGCCCCGATCGCGGGCTTCACGGGCATCGCGCATACGCGCTGGGCGACGCACGGCGTGCCGAACACGGTCAACGCGCACCCGCACGTCTCCGATGACCGCGTCGCGGTCGTTCATAATGGCATCATCGAGAACCATGCCGAGCTCCGCGAGGAGCTGAAGGCCCACGGCTACCGCTTCGATTCGGATACGGACACCGAAGTCATCGCCCATCTCGTTCATCAGGCGATGGACGACGGCGCCGACCTCCTCAAGGCCGTCATTCATGCCACGCAGCGCCTCCACGGCGCCTACGCGATCGCGGTCATGAGCCGCGATGCGCCCGGCCACGTCGTCGGCGCGCGGCGCGGCTCGCCGCTCGTCGCCGGCATCGGCGAAGGCGAGCACTTCCTCGGTTCCGACGTCCAGGCGCTGATTCGCGAGACGAGCCACTTCACGTACCTCGAGGAAGGCGACGTCGCCGAGATCACGCGCGAGGGCCTGCGCATCTACACGGCCGACGGCACGCCGGTCGAGCGCCCGGTGCGCAAGAGCGAGCTCACCGCCGACGCCGTCGAGCGCGGCGAGTACCGCCACTACATGCTGAAGGAGATCTTCGAGCAGCCGCGCGCGATCGCCGACACGCTCGAAGGCCGCATCGCCGGCGAGAAGGTGCTGCCGAACATCTTCGGCGTCGATTCGGATGCGCTCCTCTCGCGGGTGAAGACGATCCAGATCGTCGCCTGCGGCACGAGCTATCACGCCGGCCTCGTCGCGCGCTACTGGTTCGAAGGCATCGCCGGCATTCCGTGCAGCGTCGAAGTCGCGAGCGAATACCGCTACCGCCGCGCGGTCGTGCAGGACGGCACGCTGTTCCTCGCGGTCTCGCAGTCCGGCGAAACAGCCGACACGCTCGCCGCGCTGCGCGACGGGCGCCAGCGCGGCTACCTGGGCTCGCTCGCGATCTGCAACGTGCCGGAGTCGAGCCTCGTGCGCGAATCCGATCTCGTGCTGATGACGCGCGCTGGCCCCGAGATCGGCGTCGCGTCGACGAAGGCGTTCACGACGCAGCTCGCGGCGCTTGCGCTCCTCGTGCTCGAGCTCGCACGACTCAACGGCCTCGCGCCGGCGAAGTACGCGCGGCTCGTCAACGAGCTGTCGACGCTGCCGCGCGTCGTCGGCGAAGTGCTGGCGCTGGAGCCCGCGATCGCCAAGCTCGCCGAGCGCTTCGTGCCGAAGCACCACGCGCTGTTCCTCGGTCGCGGCGTGCATTTCCCGGTCGCGCTCGAAGGCGCGCTGAAGCTCAAGGAAATCTCGTATATCCACGCCGAGGCGTATCCGGCGGGAGAGCTCAAGCACGGTCCGCTCGCGCTCGTCGACGACGACATGCCGGTGATCACGGTCGCGCCGAACAACCAGCTGCTCGAGAAGCTGAAGTCGAATCTCGAGGAAGTCCGCGCTCGCGGCGGCGAGCTGTTCGTGTTCGCCGACACCGACGTGCCGATCAGCCAGAACGGCGATCGCGGCGCGGTGATCAAGGTCGCGTCGGGCGGCAATCTCATCGCACCCGCGGTGTTCACGGTGCCGCTGCAGATGCTCGCCTATCACGTCGCCGTGCTGCGCGGCACCGACGTCGATCAGCCGCGCAATCTCGCCAAGTCGGTGACCGTCGAGTAGATCACGGGATCGAGGGTGCGGGTTCCTCGGGCGCGGTCTGCGCATCCGCCGGCATCGGCGGATCGGCGCGCATCGCGCGCAGCTCGTCGATCGTCGCCGTCGGCGCATGGCCCCAGCCGCAGCCGCCGATGACGGCCAGCACGAGCGACACGGCGCAGCTGATCTGCGTGCCCCACGGCGTGCGCCACGTGTGCGAGAACGTCGTGCGGCGGATCAGCTCCCCGCCTA
>DATFRS010000212.1:0-6438 GCA_035263065.1 Rhodanobacteraceae bacterium | reverse complement strand
TCAAGGGCCCGGGCCGCGACCGCCTCGCGATCGACGGACACAACGCCGACCGCGTGTTCCTGCACGCGTCGACCGGCACGCTCGCGATCGAGGACCTGACGATCACCGGCGGCCGCTACGAAGGCCAGCACGCGTACGGCGGCTGCATCTACTCCAAGGGCAGCGTCATGCTGACGCGCTCGGCCGTCGACCTTTGCGCGGCGGTCGGCGCGGACAAGGCGATCGGCGGCGGCATCGTCGCGACCGAAAACCTCACGATGTATTCGAGCGAGCTCGCCGGCAACATGGTGTCGGTGACCACCGGCATGCCGGCGACGCTGGTCGCCGCCGGCGGCGGCGCGCTCGTCGCGGGCGAGCTCGAGATGCACGAGAGCTCGATCTCCGGCAACACGGTGCTCGCGGCGGTCGGCAAGGCCTACGCCGGCGGCGCGCTCGCGACGTCGTTCACGGCGAAATACAGCACGTTCACCGGCAACCAGGCCGTGTCGTCGACTGGCGGCATCGACAACTATTCGATCGCCGGCGGCATGGCGGCGCTTTACTCGATCTTCCTGCTCGACACGACGATCGACTCGAACTCGGCCGATCTCGCCGGCGGCGCATTCGTGAGCAACAGCGGCTTCGGCACGATCGTGCAGAGCACGATCTCGTCGAATGTCGGCCGCATGGGCATCGGCGGCCTTGCCGCCGACGTCGATCTCAACATGCTCGGCAGCACGGTCGCGTTCAATTCCGGCGGCGTGTACGGGGGCGGCGGCGTGTTCTCGGCCGGCGCCAACGCGAACCTCGAAAGCACCATCCTCGCCGACAACTCGCCGACCGATTTCGACGGCGCGCCGGTCGTGACCGGCTCGCACAACCTCGTCAAGGTCATCGGCGTGCAGGCGAGCCCGATGCCCGGCGACACGATCACGCTCGATCCCGGCCTCGGCCCGCTGGTCAACAACGGCGGCGGCACGCGCTCGCACGCGCTCGGCGCCGGCAGCGTCGCGATCGACGCCGGCAGCGGCGGCTCGCTGAACCTCGAGTCGGATCAGCGCGGCGCCGGCTTCAAGCGTCCGGTCGGCGCGGCCCAGGACATCGGCGCCTTCGAGTTCGACGCCGATCGCATCATGACGAACGGATACGAGTAGGCCCGGCTGCATCAAGCGTCGGCGGCGGGCGCTCTCCCTCCCCCAACAGCCGCAGGGCCCGGGTTCTCCCGGGCCCTTTTCTTTTGAAGGGCCCCTTCCGAATGGCCCCTTTTCCCGATGCGGAAGCGGCCTTGAAATTAATTATCTAATTAATTAAACTCCCGCCATGACCACGATGCGCAAGACCGTCAGCCCCCGACGCCGCGCCCCCGGCCGCCCGGCCAGAACCAGCGGCGACCAGCGCGACCGCCTGCTCGATGCGGCGATCGCGCTGTTCTCCGGGCAGGGCGTCGCCGCGACGCCGCTCAGCGCGATTGCGCGCAAGGCGCGCGTGACGCCGGCGCTCGTGCACTACTACTTCGGCAACCGCGACCAGCTGCTCGACGCGCTGATGACCGAGCGCATCGTGCCGCTGGTCGCGCGGATGGCGGCGACGCTCGCCGAGACCGGCGGCGAGCCCGCGACGCTGGTCCGCACGTTCGTGGCGACGTTCCTGCGCCTGCTCGCCGACAACCCGTGGCTGCCCCCGCTCTGGGTGCGCGAGGTGCTGAGCGAAGGCGGCGCATTGCGCGAGCATCTGACGACGCGCATCGCTCCGCAGATCGCGCCGATGCTCGCAGCGCGCTTCGCCGAGGCGCAGCGGCAGGGCCTGCTCAATCCCGCGCTCGATCCGCGTCTCGTCGTCGTCTCGATGATCGGCCTCACGATCTTCCCGATGGCCGCGCAATCGATCTGGCGCCGCCTGCTCGACGCCGACGACGTCGACACCGACACGCTCATCCGCCACACGCTGGCGCTGCTCGGCTCCGGCCTCGCGGCGCCGGCCACGAGGAAGGACTCATGAAAACCGTACGCGTCTACCGCAACCCGCAATGCCCGAAATGCGCGCGCTATGCCGCGTGGCATCGCCGCTTCGACTGGCTCGGCCGCGTCGAGACGACGACGTCCGTGCCGGCGAGCGGCGCGCTCGCGATGGGCGAAGTCGTCGTCGAGGACCTTCGCGACGGCACGATCCACCACGGCGCCGACGGCTTCTCGGTGCTCGCGCACCAGGTGCCGATGTACTGGCCGCTGCTGCCGCTCCTGCATGTCTCCGCGATCCGCCGCCGCGTCGACACCGACATGCGCGGCGCCTGCGATACGTCCTGCGAGATACGATCATGACGATCCCATCGACGCGCGCGCTTTCGCTCGCCCTCCTCGCGACGCTCGCGAGCGCGTGCAACCGCGACAAGCCCGACCAGATGCTCGGCACGCTCGAGTGGGATCGCATCGGCGTCGCCGCCGAAGTGTCCGAGCCGATCCTCGCCATCTCGGTCAAGGAGGGCGACGCGGCGCACGCGGGCGACGCGATCCTGACGCTCGATCCGCGCCGCACCGACGCCGCGCTCGCGCAGGCCAGCGCCGACGCGCGCCGCGCCGACGCCGCGCTGGCCGAGCTCCGCCACGGCACGCGCATCGAGACGATCGACGCCGCGCGCGCGACGCTGTCGGGCGCCGAGTCGACGCAGGTGAACGCGAAGCGCGAGCGCGACCGCCTCGCCGAGATCCGTCGGCGCGGGCTGATCGCGCAGGCCGATCTCGACAACGCCGAGACGGCGCTCCGCACCGCGACGGCGCAGGCGAACAACGCGCGCGCGAATCTCAGCGAGCTCCTCAACGGCACGCGCATCGAGGACATCGAGCAGGCCGAGGCCGCGCTCGCGTCCGCCGAGGCGAACGTGCAGCGCCTCTCGCTCACGCGCGCGCGCCTCGACGTGCGCGCGCCCGCGGACGGCCGCGTCGACGCGCTGCCGTTCAAGCTCGGCGACCAGCCGCCGATCGGCGCGACGCTGGTGAGCATGCTGTCGGGCGCCGCGCCGTACGCCCGCATCTATGTGCCGGCGAGCCAGCGCGCGCACCTCGCCGAGGGCGCGAAGTGCCGCGTGCACGTCGAAGGCGTCGCGACGACGTACGAGGCGACGATCCGGAGCCTGCGCTCCGATCCCGCGTTCACGCCCTACTTCGCGCTGACCGGCGACGACGCGAGCCGCCTCGCCTATCGCGCGGAGCTCGTGCTCGCCGGCGACGCCGCGAAGAAGCTCCCGGCCGGCCTGCCGGTGCAGGCGGAGTGCGACGGTCATGGCGGCTGACGACGCGCCCGTCATCGTCGCGCGCGGGCTGACCAAGCGCTTCGGCAAGAAGACCGCGGTCGATCATCTCGACATCACGGTGCGCCGCGCCGAGGTCTACGGCTTCCTCGGGCCGAACGGCTCGGGCAAGTCGACGACGATCCGCATGCTGTGCGGCCTGCTCGTGCCGACCGAAGGCGAGATCGAGGTGCTCGGCAGGAAGCTGCCGCAGAACGCCGAGGCCGTGAAGCGCTCGATCGGCTACATGACGCAGAAGTTCTCGCTGTACGAGGACTTGAGCGTGCGCGAGAACCTCGAATTCCTCGCCGCGGTGCACGGCGTCACCGGCGCGAAGGGGCGCCAGCGCATCGACGAGATGTACCAGCGCTACAACCTCGGCGATCTCAAGGACCAGCTCGCCGGCACGATGTCGGGCGGACAGAAGCAGCGCCTCGCGCTCGCGGGCGCCGTGCTGCACGAGCCCGAATTGCTGCTGCTCGACGAGCCGACGAGCGCGGTCGATCCGCAGTCGCGCCGCGATTTCTGGGACGCGCTGTTCGATCTTTCCGAAGCCGGAACGACGCTGCTCGTCTCGACGCACTACATGGACGAGGCCGAGCGCTGCCATCGCCTCGCTATCCTCGATCGCGGCCGGCTCGTCGCCGACGGGACGCCGCATGAGCTCATGAAGAACCTGCCGGGCTCGACGCTCAAGGTCACCTGCGGCGAGCCGCGGCAGATGCAGCAGGCGCTCGCCGGCGAGACGCACGTGATCGGCATCGCGCAGATCGGCAGCGATCTTCGCGTGCTGACCGATCTTCGCGACGACAGCCTCGAGTGGCTGCGACAGCGCGTGAGCGCGATCGATGCGCATGCGCACGTCGAGCCGGTCGCGTCGAATCTGGAGGACGTGTTCGTCGCCTCGACGCGCAAGCAAAGGGCCGCGCTGGAGAAAGCCGCATGAATCTCGTCCGCCTCATGGCCGTCGTGCGCAAGGAGATGATGCAGCTGCGCCGCGACCGCCTGACCTTCGCGATGATCGTCGGCATCCCGACGCTGCAGCTGCTGCTGTTCGGCTTCGCGATCAACCTCGACATCCGCAGCCTGCCGGCCGCGCTGCTCGACCAGGCCAACACGGCGCATTCGCGCGAGCTCGTCGCCGAGCTTGCGTCCTCGCAGGTGCTCGATTTCCGCCGCACGGTCGCCGCGCCGCAGGAAATCGAGGACCTGATGCGCCGCGGCGAGATCAGCGCGGCCGTCGTGATTCCGCCGGATTTCGAGACGCGGCTCGCGCGGCCCGACCGGCCGGCGTGGCAGGTCGTCGTCGACGGCTCGGATCAGTCGGTGCAGGCGGCGGCGCGCCAGCTCGGCGCGTTTCCGCTCGACTCGCTCGACTACGGCACCGGCGGCAACGCGCCGGGATCGCAGCGCGTGACCGGCGTCGAGATCGTCAACTTCTACAACCCGGAGCGCCGCGCGCCGGTCAACACGGTGCCGGGCCTCATCGGCGTGATCCTGACGATGACGATGGTGATCTTCACCGCGATGGCGATCGTGCGCGAGCGCGAGCGCGGCAACATGGAGATGCTGATCGCGACGCCGCTGTCCTCGCTCGAGCTCACGATCGGCAAGGTGCTGCCGTACATCGTGATCGGGCTCGTGCAGGTGACGCTGATCCTGATCCTCGGCCTGCTCGTGTTCGACGTGCCGGTGCGCGGATCGCTGGTCGGCGTCTATCTCGCGTCGCTCGCGTACATCAGCGCGACGCTGGCGCTCGGCGTCCTCATATCGACGATCGCGAAGAGCCAGTTCCAGGCGATGCAGATGGCGTTCTTCACGTTCCTGCCGCAGATCCTGCTGTCGGGCTTCATGTTCCCGTTCGACGGCATGCCGAAGGCGGCGCAGTGGCTCGCCGAGATCTTTCCGCTGACGCATTTCCTGCGCCTGATCCGCGGCATCATGCTGCGCGAGGCGAACATCGGCGAGATGGGGATCGAGGTCGTCGCGCTCGCGGCGTTCGTCGTCGTCATGATGGGCGTCGCGGCGGCGCGGTTCCCGAAGACGCTGGATTGACGCGCGCCCTGCGCGCGCAATCCAGCGTCCCGGCGAAAGCCGGGACCTAGCGCCTTGATCGGCGCAGGGTGAAGGGTTACTTCTTCGCGAACAGGTGCTCGACGCCAGCGCGCTCCTCGCGCAGCTCCTTGTCCGTCGCATCCATGCGCTCGCGCGAGAACGGGTTGATGTCGAGTCCCTGCACGATCGAATACGCGCCGTTCTTGACGGTCACCGGATAGCCGTAGATCACACCGGGCTTGATGCCGTACGAACCGTCCGACGGAATCGCCATCGACGCCCAGTCGCCGTCGGCGGTGCCGTGCACCCACGTGTGCATGTGATCGATCGCCGCCGAGGCGGCCGACGCCGCCGACGACGCGCCACGCGCCTTGATGATCGCGGCGCCGCGCTGCTGCACGGTCGGAATGAAAGTGTCCTCGTACCAGCCCTGATCGACGAGGCCGAGCGCGGCCTTGCCCTTCACGGTCGCGTGATGAATGTCCGGATACTGCGTCGACGAATGGTTGCCCCAGATCGTCACGCGCTCGATGTCGGTCGTGTGCGCGCCGGTCTTCTCGGCGAGCTGCGACAGCGCGCGGTTGTGATCGAGGCGCACCATCGCGGTGAAGCACTTCGGATCGAGATCGGGCGCATTCTGCTGCGCGATCAGCGCGTTCGTGTTGGCCGGGTTGCCGACGACGAGCACCTTGACGCTGCGCTTCGCGTGCGCATTCAGCGCCTTGCCCTGCGGCGAGAAGATCGCACCGTTCGCCTCGAGCAGATCCTTGCGCTCCATGCCCGCGCCGCGCGGACGCGCGCCGACGAGCAGCGCGTAGTCGACGTCCTTGAACGCGACGTTCGCATCGTCCGTCGCGACGACGCCGGCGAGCGTCGGGAACGCGCAATCGTTGAGCTCCATGACGACGCCGTTTAACGCCTGCAGCGCGGGCGTGATCTCGAGCAGATGCAGGATGACCGGTTGATCCTTGCCGAGCATGTCGCCGGCGGCGATGCGGAACAGGAGGGCGTAGCCGATCTGGCCGGCGGCGCCGGTGACTGCAACGCGGACGGGGGATTTCATGCGGAGGACTCCTTGCAAAACGTAAAAATCAGACTTCGAAATCGCCGCGCGGAACGCC
>DATFRS010000211.1:0-5050 GCA_035263065.1 Rhodanobacteraceae bacterium | reverse complement strand
CCTGCACGAACAGCATCGGCAGCTTCACCGCGGCCAGGTGCTGCGCGCGCTCGATCGACGGCCTGCCGGCCGGGTGCAGCGGAAAGCCGAGGAACACCAGGCCGACCACGCCCGGCAGCGGCGCCGCGGCCTGCGCCTGCGAGGTCATACGGCCGCCGAACGATTTGCCGCCGGCGAACAGCGGCAGTTTCGGGAGAAGGCGTACGGCCTCGGCCACAGCGCCGCGCACGGTCGCGTGCGCGAGCTTGGGCGGATCCGGCCGCCGCCCTCCTTGCTCCATATAAGGGAACTGGTAGCGCAACGTCGCGATGCCGCGCGCGGCCAGCACGTCGGCGATCGCCGCCATGAACGGATGGCGCATGCCTGCGCCCGCACCGTGCGCGAGCACGTAGCACGCGCGCGCGCCGTCGGGTGCGTCGAGCAGCGCCGAGACGCTGCGCTTTGGATCGACTTCGATCGTGAGCGTCTTCGCGGTCACGATGCCTCGGCGAATTTCAGGAGATTCTGCGCGTACGGCGGCGCCGTCGGCTCGTGCATGAAGTAGACGAAGATCTCGCGCCAGCCGGTGGCGAGGAGGCGCTCGCTCCAGCGCTTGAGGTCGTCGTCCGAATAGTCTTCGAGCCGCAGGCGGATGTAGCCGAACGGCGCGGTCTCGACGAGCGGCGGCGGCGCGTTGTCTTCGCGCTCCGACAGGCACAGCGAGGCGCCGGCGCTCTTCAGCGCGGCGTAGACGTCGTCGTCGAACCAGCTCTCGTTGCGGAACTCGAACGCGGCGCGATGGCCTTCGGGCAGCAGCGCGAGAAATCCCGCGAGCCGCGGCAGGTCCTTCTTGAGGAACGGCGGCAGCTGGAACAGCACCGGCCCGCGCTTCGCGCCGAGCGCGTCGAGATTGCGATAGAGATACGCGACCGAATCGGCCGCGTCCTCGGGTTTCAGGCGCGCATCGTGCGTGATGCGCCGCGACGCCTTGATCGCGAAGCGGAAATGCTCCGGCGTCGTGCTCGACCAGGTCTCGAGCACCTCGGTCCTGGGCATCCGGTAGAACGTGTTGTTGATCTCGACCGTCGGCAGGCGCTCGGCGTACCACGCGAGCATCGCGTCCGGCTTGATCTTCTCGGGATAGAACGTGCCCTGCCACTCCTTGTACGAGTAGCCGCTGGCGCCCGCGATGAGCCTCGTTGCGGTCATGGTGCTTCCTGCTCTTAGAATCCCGGCATGGCGAAGGCGGCGAAACCGGCGAAAGGCAAGCTCAGCGAATATTCGGCGAAGCGGGCCTTCGATGTCACGCCCGAGCCTGAAGGCAAGGTGGCCGAGTCCGGTCAGGGCCCGCTGATGTTCGTCGTGCAGCAGCACTCGGCGCGGCGCATGCACTACGACTTCCGGCTCGAATGCGACGGCGTGCTGAAATCCTGGGCCGTACCGAAGGGCCCGTCGTTCGATCGCAACGAGAAGCGCCTCGCGGTGCTGACCGAGGACCACCCTTACGACTACGCCTCGTTCGAAGGCGTGATTCCCGAGGGCCAGTACGGCGCCGGCGAGGTCATCGTCTGGGATTGCGGCGTCTACAGCCCGGACGAGGACGGCACCTGGTTCCACGATCGCGTCGAGGCCGAGCGCCAGATCCGCGAAGGCTTCGAGAAAGGCAAGCTCAGCGTCCTCTTGCGCGGCGAGAAACTGAAGGGCTCGTTCGCGCTCGTGCGCACGAAGGACGCGAAGACGTGGCTCATGATCAAGCACCGCGACCGCTTCGTCAGCGATGTCGACGTCACGCAGCAGAACCGCTCGGTGCTGTCGGGCGCCGCCGTCGAGGACCTCAAGGTCGTGCCGGCGCACCGCATTCCGGCGTCCGAGCTCGCGCCGACCGGCGAGATCGTCGCGATGCCGAAGACGCTCGATCCGATGCTCGCCGAAGTGACCGACGCGCCGTTCAACGACGCCGCGTGGATGTGGGAGCCGAAGCTCGACGGCTACCGCGTGCTCGCGTTCGTCGACGCGAAGGGCGTGCGCCTGCAGTCGCGGCGCGGGCTCGAGCTCGCGGGCGCGTTTCCGCAGCTCGTCGCCGAGCTCGGCAAGCAGGACGTCGACCGCATGATCCTCGACGGCGAGCTCGTCGCCTTCGACGCCGACGGCAGGCCGTCGTTCAACGCGATGCAGAACCGCGTGCAGGCGAAGGGCGAGCGCGAGATCGCCGCGGCCGAGAAGAAGGCGCCGGTCGTGTTCTATTGCTTCGACCTGCTCTACTTCGCGGGCCTCGATCTGCGTCGCGCGGTGTATCGCGACCGCCGCCGCTACCTCGCGCAGTGCCTGCTGCCGACGCCGCTCGTGCAGCTCGTGCACGCGCAGGACGACGGCCTCGAGCTCAACGCGGCGGCGCTCGCGAGCGGCTTCGAAGGCGTCATCGGCAAGCGCAAGGATTCGAAGTACGAGACCGGGCGGCGTTCGAAGTCTTGGCTCAAGGTCAAGCCGACGCGGAGCGCCGACTTCGTCATCGGCGGCTACACGAAAGGCAAAGGCTCGCGCGAGGCGCTCGGTGCGCTGCTCGTCGGCTACTGGGATCGCGGGAAGCTGCACTACGCCTCGCACGTCGGCTCGGGCTTCGACGATCGCACGCTGACGGCGGTCAAAAGAAAACTGGAAGCGCTGCGCATCGCGAAGTCGCCGTTCGTCGAGAAGCCCGTGCTGAACGCACCGACGACCTGGGTCGAGCCCAAACTCGTCGCCGAGCTCGATTTCCACGAATGGACCGACGACGGCTCGCTGCGCGCGCCGGTGTTCCGGCGCCTGCGCGACGACGTCGATCCGAAGAGCGTGAAGCGCATCGAGAGCGCGCCGTCGCAACCCGCGAAGAAAGAGTCGAGCCCGGTCGACGACGTCGTCGCGCAGCTCGACGCGGCGAAGAGCGCGACCGTGACGCTCGACGTCGGCCCGCACCAGATCCGCGTGACGCATCTCGATCGCGTCTACTGGCCGGCCGATCCGTCGCTGCAGCAGCCGGCGCTGACCAAGCGCGATCTCCTGCGCTACTTCGCGCAGGTGTCGCCGTACATCCTGCCGCATCTCGCCGACCGGCCGCTGACGATGATCCGCATGCCCGACGGCATCTACAAGCAGCGTTTCTTCCAGAAGCACTGGGAGCAGAAGCGGCCCGACTTCGCCGACGAGATCACCGTGTGGTCCGACCATCGCGACGAGAGCCACGAATACCTCGTCTGCAACAACCTGCCGACGCTGCTCTGGCTCGCGCAGTCGGGGACGCTCGAGTTCCATGTCTGGCATTCGCGCGCGAAAATCGACAAGGACTCGGTGTCGAAGGAAACCGACTACGCGACGTCGGGCGAGTCGCTCGAGGCGTCGGTGCTGAACTTCCCCGACTACGTCGTCTTCGACATCGACCCGTACATCTATTCGGGCAAGGAGAAACCCGGTGACGAGCCCGAGCTCAACACGATCGCGTTCGAGAAGGGCAAGGAAGTCGCGTTCTGGCTGCGCGAGCTCCTGCACGGGATGAAGCTCGAGCCGATCGTGAAGACGTCGGGCAAGACCGGCCTCCACGTCTTCGTTCCGATCAAGCGGACGATCGACTTCGACGCCGCCCGGCACGTCTCGGAGCTGGTCGGCCGGCACCTGATGCGCCAGCACCCGAAGGACATCACGATGGAATGGAGCGTCCCGAAGCGGACCGGCAAGATCTTCATGGATTACAACATGAACGTGCGTGGAAAAACGCTGAACGTCGCCTATTCTCCGCGCGGCGTGGCGGGCGCTCCGGTGTCGATGCCGCTGACCTGGGACGAGCTCGCGAAGGCCCACCCGCTCGATTTCCGGCTCACCAACGTCATCCCGCGCCTGACGGCCGCCGGGGACCGCTGGAAAGACGCGCTGAAGAAGAAACAGGACCTCGAAGGCGCCCTCGCCGGCAGCAAGGCCTAATGGCCTATTGAGAAAGATCAAGGATTTGCGTCATGATCTTCATCCGGCCTGTCAATGGACCGAGCCGGCTGGATATGGCAGTTTTGCTGTCTATCATCGTCGGAGGCAGGTCATGGCTGCACGCTCGATCGGGAGTTTGACGATCTCGTTCGGACTGGTTGCGATCCCGGTGAAGCTCTACTCGGCCACCGAGGCCAGTCGCCAGATTTCGTTCAACCTCTTGCACAAGACCTGCGGCTCGCGCCTCAGGCAGCAGTACTTCTGCGTCAAGGAAGACGTGCCGGTGTCGCGCGACGAGATGGCCAAGGGCTACGAGTTCGCGAAGGACCAGTACGTCATGTTCTCGCCCGAGGAGCTGAAGGCCCTCGAGGAAGCCGGCACGCAGACGGCCGACATCAACGAGTTCGTCGCGATCTCGGCGATCGATCCGGTCTACTTCGACAAGGCGTACTACATCGCGCCCGACAAGGGCGGCGCGAAACCGTATGCATTGTTCGCGAAGGCGTTGCGCGAATCCAAGCGCTGCGCGGTCGGCCGCTGGGCCGCGCGCGGCAAGCAGTACATCGTGATGATCCGCCCGGTCGATGACGGCCTCGTCATGCAGCAGCTCATGTACGCGGGCGAAGTGCGGCCGATCAGCGAGATCGACATCCCGAACATCGAAGTCCGCGACGCGGAGCTCAAGCTCGCCAAGCAGCTCATCGACCAGCAGACGAGCGCGACGTTCGACCCGAGCCAGTACACCGACGAAGTCAGCGAGCGCATCGAAGCCGCCGTGCAGAAGAAGGTCGAGGGCGAGGAGATCACGATGGCGGTCGCGCCCGAAACCGGCGGCGCGCAGGTCATCGACCTCATGGAAGCGCTGCGCGCGAGCCTCGAGAAGAAGGGCGCGAAGCCCGCCGCGAAGGCCGAGCCCGCGAAGGGCCGCAAGCCGGCCAGGCGCGCGTCCGAAGACGAGGAAGAAGCGCCGGCGCCGCGCCGCGCACGCAAGTAAAGCCGCGGGGTCATGCACCAGTACGGTGTGCGCGACATCGAAAGGCTGCTGGGCCTGCCGCGCAGCACGATCCGCGCGCTGGTCGGCGCGGGTTTCGTCACGCCCGCGCGCGGGCCGCGCAATGCA
>DATFRS010000210.1:0-3180 GCA_035263065.1 Rhodanobacteraceae bacterium | reverse complement strand
TGCGGCACGGTCGGCAGCACGAGCACGTCGACATCCTCGAACACGCGGCGCGCCTTGACGACGCCGGCGTCGAGCTGGCGATCGGCCTTCGCGTAATCGGCGGCCGACTTGCCGCACGCGTAGTCGATCATCGAGCGAAGCCGCGGCGACAGCGGATGCGCGGCATCGGCGAGGTCGGACGCAAGCTCGACGGCGAGCTCGCTTTCCATCACGAACAGCGCCGCGCGGCGCATGCGCGCGAAGTCGTAGTCGGAGAAGTCGGCCGTGCGGCGCTCGCCAAGCTCGTTGCCGAGCGCCGACATCGCGCGATCGAACAGCGCGCGCACCGGCGCCGTCACGCCGAGCGCGGCGAGATCGGGGACGAGGCCGCAGCGCAGCGCGCCCGGCTCCCAGTCCGGCGCCGCGAGCGGCACGCGGCGGCGGCGCGAGCGCGGATCGGCCGGATCGAACGCGTCGAGCACCTGCAGCACGACGGCGATGTCCTGCACCGAGCGCGCGAGGATGCCGACGCAGTCGAGGCGGCGCGCACCGCGCACCATGCCGGTCGTCGAGATTTCGCCGAGCGTCGGCTTGAGGCCGTAGACGCCGCAATGGCTCGCCGGAATGCGCACCGAGCCGAGCGTGTCGCTGCCGAGCGCGAACGACGCGAGGCCCGCCGCGACGGCCGCGGCCGAGCCGCCCGACGATCCGCCGGCGGTGTAGCCGAGGCGCGCCGGATTCTGCGTCGGGCCGGAATGGAGATTCGCGGTCGTCGTGCCGAGCGCGGCTTCGTCGAGCTGCGTCTTGCCGAGGATCACCGCGCCCGCGGCTCGAAGGCGCGCGACGGCGACGGCGTCCTCGCTCGCGACGCGGTGACGGCCGGGAAGTCCCGCGCGCGTCGCCATGCCGGCGACGTCGAGATTGTCCTTGATCGCGACCGCGAGCCCGTCGAGGCGCCCGATGACCTGCCCCTTGCGGCGCCGCTCGGCGCTCGCGGCGGCCGCGGCGGACGCGCCGGCGTCGACCTCGACGTAGGCGTTGAGGCGCGGGTTGTCGCGGTCGATCGCGGCGCGATAGGCGGCGGCGAGGCCGGCACTGTCGATGCGTCCCGCGGCGAGCCAGCACAGCTGCTGGAAAGCCGTCGCGCCGCGGAGTGCGTCATCGGCAATGCCGTCTGTTATTTTTTCCTTCATGGGTTTCCCCTGATTCCGGGCCTGATTATGACGCATGCGAATGACGCGACACCGAACGGCGCGGCTCGCAGCGTCGCGAAGAGTCCGCGCAAGCCGCGCTACCAGCAGATCGCCGACACGCTGCGCGAGGAGATCCGTCGCGGCGAGCACGCGGTCGGACGCTTCCTGTCGAGCGAGGCGGAGCTCTGCAGGCGCTTCCACGTCAGCCGCCACACGGTGCGCGATGCGCTGCGCGTGCTCGACGATCTCGGCCTCATCGCGCGCCGGCGCGGCGCGGGCAGCATCGTGCGCAACGCCGAAGTGCACCGGCATTTCGATCAGGCGCTGCATTCGATCGCCGACCTTCTGCAGTACGACGAATCGAGCGATTTCCATGCGCGCTACACCGATCGCCTCGTCGCCAACCAGGAGATCGCGGGCTGGCTGCAGACGCGGCTCGGCACCGAGTGCATCCTGCTGCACGGCGTGCGCGTCGGCCGGCGCACGCGGCGGCCGATCGCGAGCGTGTACGTGTACCGGCGTGCGAGCTGGCACGGCCTCCCGCCCGGGCACGACCGCCAGGAAGACGCGATCCGCGCGCTGCTGGAGGACCAGTTCCTCGCGCGCGTCGGCCGCGTCGAGCAGACGCTCAGCGCGATCGCGACGCCGGCCGAGGCCGCGCTCGAGGTCGAGGTGCCCGAAGGCTCGCCGGCGCTGCGCAGCCTGCGGCGCTATTTCGACTCCCGCGACCGGCTGATGCTGGCCGTGATCTCGATCCATCCCGGCGGCGCGTATTCGTACAAGACCGAATACCGGCGCAGCGACATCGCGCACGAGGAGTGAAGGTCGCGCGCCAAACCCTTGCCCACGTCGTCCCGGCGAAAGCCGGGACCCATCTTGATCTTGCTTTTTGCCGAATGCCCGCGGGCAGCAAAGAGAAAATGGATCCCGGCTTTCGCCGGGATGACGAACTGGAGAGTACGCTGCGCAGCGCGCGATCGATTTGCGGTTCCGATGCCCGATCCGCGAAAATTGCGACTTGGAGTCTCCGGAGCCCGTCATGACCGATCGCGACATCATGGAATACGACGTCGTGACCGTCGGCGCCGGGCCGGCGGGCCTCGCGTTCGCGATCCGCCTGAAGCAGCTCAAGCCCGATATCCGCGTCTGCGTCATCGAGAAGGCGTCGACGATCGGCGCGCAGATCCTGTCGGGCGCGGTGATCGAACCCGAGCCCCTGAACGCGCTGCTGCCCGAATGGGGCAAGACGCCGCCGCCGATCTGCGTGCCGGTCCGGCACGACGAATTCTGGTGGCTGCGCGATGCGACGCGCGGCATCAAGGCGCCGACCGCGCCGCCGCAGATGCACAACCACGGCAATTTCATCGTGTCGCTCGGCGCGCTCTGCGCGTGGCTCGCGCCGCAGGCCGAGGCGCTCGGCGTCGAGATCTATCCCGGCTTCGCCGCGTCCGAGCCGCTCTTCGACGAGAACGGCGCCGTCGCCGGCGTGCGCATCGGCGACATGGGCGTCGCGAGGGACGGCTCGCACAAGCCGGGCTACACGCAAGGCATCGACATCAAGGCGCCGCTGACGGTGCTGGCCGAAGGCGTCCGCGGGCACCTGACCAAGCAGCTGATCCGCCGCTACAAGCTCGACGCCGATTGCGATCCGCAGACCTACGGCATCGGCATCAAGGAGCTCTGGCAGGTGCCGGCAGGCCGTGCCGTAGCCGGCAAGGTCGTGCACACGGTCGGCTGGCCGCTCGACGATGCGACGTACGGCGGCAGCTTCATCTACCACCTCGACAAGGACCGCATCGCGATCGGCTTCGTCTGCGGGCTCGACTATCCCGATCCGGACTTCTCGCCGTTCGAGGCGTTCCAGCAGTTGAAGCACCACGTGATGGTGAAACCGCTGCTCGAAGGCGGCTCGATCGTCTCGGCCGGCGCGCGCGCGATCGTCGAAGGCGGCTTGCAGTCGCTGCCGAAGACCGAGATGCCGGGCGCGATCCTGATCGGCGACACCGCG
>DATFRS010000209.1:0-4680 GCA_035263065.1 Rhodanobacteraceae bacterium | reverse complement strand
CGTCACGATGAACACGCTCGAAGGTCCCTCTTTCACGACGAGCAACAACCTCACGGCGACCGGCGACACGATCGCCGGCACGGTCGACGTGGATTCGTCGCGCGACTACGAGATCTCGGGCTTCGTCGACACCTCCGACGGGCGCATCACGACCGACATCAGGCAGCAGATCGCGTTCTCGAACAGCCAGATCTTCGACATCGTCGGTGCCGACACCTATCGCCAGCGCTTGCAGCAGACAACGACGATCGACACGACGACGACCGTCAACACGGGCGTCTACGCGCACGTCTTCACGCAGCATCGCGACTGGCCGCTCGCCGTCGACTACGGGTTCTTCGTGTCGACGGACGGGTCGGCGGCGCAGGTCACGACGATCAGCCAGGGCCTCAATCGTGCCGAAGACATCGGCATCGACGGCTACACGCCGCGACATGCGAGTCTCGCACAGGCGATGGACACGACCGACACGCTGCTGTTCGACGCGTCCGGCAACGCGACCGGCCGCACCGACCAGGGCAGCACGCAGAGCTACTCGTACGCCGATCCGTTCGGCACCTGCTACAGCCGCACGATCACGACGGCCGACGGCCTCCTCAGCGCGGTCGACGACGGCGCCGACTGCGACGGCGTCAACGCGCTGACCTGGTTCGACGCGTTCGCGAACATGGGCTCGGCCGTGTTCGGCGCGACGGTCAAGATCCTGCCCTGAACGTGACGCGGAGCCGCCTTTCCGGCGGCTCCGCGGGGTGCGCGGGCCGCCAAGGCATGGAATAATCCGCACCCTTTTCCCTCCGAACGAGCAACACCATGGCAGAGACCACCAACGGCGCCGCGAACGGCCAGGCGCAGCAAGCGCAACTCAGTCTGCAGAAGATCTACGTCAAGGACGTCTCGTTCGAGGCCCCGGGCGCGCCGCAGGTCTTCCAGTCGCAGGCGACGCAGCCGAACGTCGAGCTGAACCTTTCGCAGCGCGTCACGCAGCTTGGCGAGACCGCGTTCGAGGTCGTCCTCAGCGTCACGGCGACCTGCAAGATCGAGGACAAGACCGCCTACCTCGCCGAAGTGCACCAGGCCGGCATCTTCGGCCTCGCCGGCTTCGATCCGCAGGGCCGCGACGCCGTGCTCGCGACCTACTGCCCGAACGTGCTGTTCCCGTATGCGCGCCAGGTCGTCTCCGACCTCGTGCAGAACGGCGGCTTCCCGCCGTTCTTCCTGCAGCCGATCAACTTCGACGCGCTCTACGCCGACCAGCAGCGCCGTCGCATGGAAGCGCAGGGTCAGGGCGCCGGCGCCAACGCCTGACGCTCGCCCGAGCGCCGCGATGACGACCCCCACGCCGGTCGCGGTTCTCGGCGCCGGCTCCTGGGGGACGGCGCTCGCCGCCGTTCTCGCGCGCAACGGCGTGCCGACCACCTTGTGGGGTCGCACGCCGCAGTCGGTCGTCGACATGGCGACGACGCGGCGCAACGCGCGCTATCTCCCCGAGCTGGCGCTCCCGGAATCCCTGCAGCTTTCGGCCGCGATCGAGCCGACCGTGCGCGATGCCGGGACCGTTCTCGTCGCGGTGCCGAGCCACGCGTTCGCCGAGCTCATCGATGTCGCGGGCCCGTGGATCGCGCCCGGCGTCGGCATCGCGTGGGCGACCAAGGGCTTCGATCCCGCGTCGGGCCGCTTCCTGCACGAGATCGTCGCCGAGAAGCTGCCGGAACACGCCGCCGCCGTCGTGACCGGGCCTTCGTTCGCGCGCGAGGTCGCGATCGGCCTCCCGACCGCCGTCACCGTGCATTCGTCCGACGCCGCGTTCGCGCAGCGCGTCGCGCAGATGCTGCATTCGCCGCTGTTCCGCGCCTATACCGGCAGCGACGTGCAGGGTGCCGAGCTCGGCGGCGCGATGAAGAACGTGCTCGCGGTCGCGACCGGCGTCGCCGACGGCATGCAGATGGGTCTCAACGCGCGCGCCGGCCTCATCACGCGCGGCATCGCCGAGATGATGCGGCTCGGCACCGCGCTCGGCGCGCGCGCGGAAACGCTGATGGGTCTCGCCGGCCTCGGCGATCTCGTGCTGACCTGCACGGGCGATCTCTCGCGCAACCGGCGGCTCGGCCTCGCGCTCGGCCGCGGCGTGCCGCTGAAGCTCGCGGTGCAGGAGATCGGGCAGGTCGTCGAGAGCCTGCAGACGGTCGATACGGTGATGCAGCTGTCGGCCAAGTACGGCGTCGAGCTGCCGATCACGGCGCTGGTGCAGCGCGTGTTGCGCGAGGAGCTGTCGCCGGCGGAGGCGATGCGGGCGTTGTTGTCGCGGGAGCAGAAGCCCGAGTATCCGACGTCGGCCGAGGCCGGCGTCGTCCCCGCGAAAGCGGGGACCTAGCGCCTTTCGCTTTTCAGGCGACAGCAAAGGCGCTAGGTCCCCGCTTTCGCGGGGACGACGGAATTGTCGGCGCCTTCGAACCCCATCTGCCGCCACGCCTCGAACACGATCACCGCCACCGCGTTCGAAAGATTGAGACTCCGATTCCCCGGCCGCATCGGCAGCCGCAGGCGTTGCGCTGCGGGCACCGCATCGATCACCGCCTGCGGCAACCCGCGCGTCTCCGGCCCGAACAGCAGCGCATCGTCGCGCGCATACGCGACGCGGTCGTAGCGCGCGCGGCCGCGCGTCGAGACCGCGAACACGCGGCCCGGCGCGACCGTCTTCAGGAAGGCATCGAGATCGTCGTGGACGGCGACGCGCGCGAACTCGTGGTAGTCGAGTCCCGCGCGCCGCAACTTCTTGTCGTCGAGATCGAAACCGAGCGGACGCACGAGGTGCAGGTCCGCGCCGGTGTTCGCGCACAGCCGGATCACGTTGCCGGTGTTCGGCGGGATCTCCGGCTGGAACAGGACGACGTGCACGCCTCCATTATCGAGGCATCGTGCGCGCGCGCAAACCGGGCGGCGCGTTGTCGATGGTCGGCGAGGCGTCGTCGATGACCGGCAGCGCGGGCAGCGCGGCGTCGGTGTCGGCGATTTCCATCGATTCGAGCGCCGTGCCGGCCGATGCGGTGACGCGCACGGTCGGGAGCACGACGATGGCGACCTCGGCCGCTTGCCGCGCCGTGACGTGCACGGTCGGCAGCAGCGTGATCTGCATCGGCTCGGTGTCGGCGACGCGCATCGTCGCGGGATTCCGCTCCGACGTCGTCGACGTCGCGTCGACGCTGACTTGAGGCAGCAGCGTCGCGCGGATGGGCGCCGCATCGTCGACGGTCATCGTGACCGCCGCATCGGAATTCGTGTTCGCGAACGCACTGCCGGCAAAGAGCAGCAGCGTTGCGATCGTGATCAGGCGAGCTTTCATACATCCTCCTGCGAGCACATCTCTCCGGTTCGTGTTGAGCAAGCAACATGCCATCGGCCGGAGTCTCGTTGCTTGCATCGGTATAGATGCGCGATCAGCGAGTTAGGTTGCTAGCCCGGAAGTCATGTGCACGCAAGCGGACATGCGAGCGGACGACCGCGGATGTCCGTTCACTTGGCAAAAACGAAAGAAATCACGCGGCGTTATGCGCGCGGCACGTGTGCTGACACGAACGCGGGACGCGACGCGCGCCGCGCCGAAACGAAATACGCGCACGCCCTGGCGAGCGAACGCGTGCTTCGCGCTTTCGTAT
Source organism: Rhodanobacteraceae bacterium (assembly GCA_035263065.1). GTDB lineage: Bacteria > Pseudomonadota > Gammaproteobacteria > Xanthomonadales > Rhodanobacteraceae > Dokdonella_A. Next base: position 1,027 of record DATFRS010000209.1, on the reverse strand, counting down.
TGCAGTTTGGTTGCACTTCGCGGCGCATGCGATACGCCGCCCGTCACGCCCGCCTTGCGCGGGCGCCTCTTCGACTGCTCGCGAACGCTGCGGCGGACTTCGCGTCCGCGCGCACGTTCGCGCCTTCGTTATGACGTTACGACGCCGTGCGCCGCTGCCGCGTGACTCGAATCGACCGTCCGCTGCAGATCGACGTCGCCCGGCGAATCGAGGCGCGCGTCGATCCAGATCGGATGCTTCTGGATCGGATCGAGCAGCAGGATCCGCTGCGGCTTCATCGCCTTCGCGAACGGACAATCGACGTCCGTCGCCGGCGGCGACATCGTTTCCGCCGTCGCTACGCCGCCGATGATCAGCAGTGCCGCGACCGCCCGGACCAATTGCATGCGTATGTTCATCGCTCTCTCCTCTGCCTCCCCCGCCGAGGGCTTCGCAAGCGCCGTGCCAGCGCGCCTTCGCATCCCATGCAAGGCGTATAGATGCATAAACAAGGCTTTAGGTTTCTATGCCGGAAGTCATGGCCCCATCGGATGGGCGTCCGCGGACACCGCGGGCGTCCGCAAACCCGTCCGCCGGGCCCAAGTGGCCCCCGGCCGGAGCATCCTTCCAGGGTGCCGTCTCATAGGCTGTGACTTTTCCCGCCCCGGTGCGAATCACCGGGGCATATGAGCACCCAACCCGAGATCACCGCGAGCGACCCGCCGTCGATGAAGCGCGACGACCGCGACGAGGCCGAGTTCCTGACCCGCATCGATCGCCACGCCGGCATCGTGCGCAAGGTCGCGCTGTCGTACGGCCGCACGGCGGCGGACCGGCGCGACCTCGAGCAGGAGATCGTCGCGCAGCTCTGGAAGTCGTATCCGCGCTTCGACGGCACGCGGTCGTTCTCGACCTGGATGTATCGCGTCGCGCTCAACGTCGCGATCTCGATCGCGCGCGGCCAGCGCTGGCAGGAAGGCGAAGCCGCATCGGTCGACGACGACGACAGCCTCGCGCACGACGGCTCGGTCGAGCACGCGCAGAGCCT
>DATFRS010000208.1:0-5265 GCA_035263065.1 Rhodanobacteraceae bacterium | reverse complement strand
GCCAACGCGGCGGCGGTCGCGCCGGCGGCGCTGATCGTCGTCGAGCACCAGGCCTTCGACAACCTCATCGTCAGCGAGCCTGGCCTGCTCGCCCAGTTCATGCGCCGCTCGTTCTCGTATCTCGTCGCGAGCGAGCAGCAGTTGATCCAGAGTTTGAAACGCCGCAACGAAGATCTGATGGTCACGCTCGATTCGCTCCGCCAGACGCAGACGCAGCTCTCGACCGCGCAGCGTCTCGTGCAGACCGACGAGCTGACCGGCCTTTGCAACCGCCGCGGCCTCTACATGTTCCTCGAGCGCATCGAAGAGCAGCGCCTGCCGGGCACCGTGCTCGGCCTCCTGCTCGTCGATCTCGACCGCTTCAAGCAGATCAACGATCACTGCGGCCATCTGATCGGCGATCAGGTGCTGCGCGCGATCGCCGAAGAAGTGCAGAACGCCGCGTCGCCCTGCGACCTGCCGTGCCGCCTCGGCGGCGACGAATTCGCGCTCCTGATGCAGGTCACCGGCATCGAGGAGCTCCGCGCGCGCGCGACGCAGATCATCGGCGCGGTGCGCGCGCTCCGGTTTCCCGGCTGCGGCGACGAAGGGCTTTCCGTCGCGGTCAGCGTCGGCGGCAGCCTCTGCGCGGGCGGCTCGGATTGGGCGGTGTGGTACAGCGATGCCGACTGCGCGCTGTACGAAGCGAAAGGCATCGGCGGGGATGGCTATCGCGTGATCGAGGGAGCCGGAGTGCCCGTCGCTCCGGCCTGACCGCCATGCAGAACTCGTCACGGACGTTTCCATCGCCAGGCCGGCGCTTCGCACCCCCTCAAGGTGGCCGAAGCGGCGCACGCCGGGATGCGGACGCATGAGCGCGATCCTGCACGCGCCCGAAGCGCCGGTGCGCACGCCCCGCGATGCGCCCGTGCCGTTGCTGCGGACGCTGGTCCTTTGCGACATCGCCGACTCGACCGCGCTGGTCGAGCGACTCGGCGATCTCCACGCCGCGGAGCTCTTCCGCAAGCACGACCGCCTCGCGCGCACGCTCGTGCACCAGCACGGCGGCCGCGAGATCGACAAGACCGACGGCTTCCTCATGCTGTTCGACCGCCCGATCGAGGCGGTCGCGTTCGCGCTCGCGTATCAGCGCGGCCTGCGCCAGCTCGACGAAGTCGGCGTGCAGCTGCGTGCGCGCGTCGGCATCCACTTCGGCGACGTGATCGCCTGGGACAATACGCCGGACGACATCGCCAAGGGCGCGAAGCCCTTCGAGGTCGAGGGCCTCGTCAAGCCGGTCACCTCGCGCCTCATGCAGCTCGCGCTGCCCGGCCAGATCCTCCTGTCCGGCGTCGCCTACCAGCTCGCGCACCGCGCGCAGGACGAGCTCGGCGACATCGCGCCGCGGGCCCTCTGGCGCACGCACGGCCGCTACCGCTTCAAGGGCCTGCCCGATCCGGTCGCCGTGTTCGAAGTCGGCGAGAAGGACATCGCGCCGCTGAAGGCGCCGCCGTGGTCCGGCAAGGCGCATCGTGAAGTGCCGTTCTGGCGCCGGCCGGCGACGATGGTCGTCGAAGGCGTGCTGTTGCTCGTGCTGGTCGCACTGCCGGCGTGGTACCTCCTGCGTCCGGAAGCAGCGATCGCGTTCGCGCAGCGCGACTGGGTCGTCGTCGGCGATCTCAAGAACCTCACCGACGAGACGAGCTTCGACGAATCGCTCGAAGCCGCGTTCCGCATCGGCCTCGAGCAGTCGCGCTACGTCAACGTGCTGTCCGACCTCAAGACGCGCGAGACGCTGCGCCTCATGCAGCGCGATCCCGAACAGACCAAGGTCGATCGCTCGATCGGCTCGGAACTGGCGATCCGCGACGGCGCGCGCGCGCTGATCCTGCCGACCGTCGCCGAAGTCGGCGGACGCGTGCGCGTCACCGCCGAAGTCGTCGATCCGACGACGCAGACCACTGTGTGGTCCGAATCGGCCGACGGCAACGGCGCCGAATCGGTGCTGTCCTCGCTCGACCAGATCAACCAGCGCCTGCGCGTCAGGCTCGGCGAAGCGCTCGCGACGGTCTCGAACGAGTCGCAGCCGCTCGACAAGGTCGCGACGAAGAATCTCGACGCGCTGCGCGCCTACTCGCTCGCGCGGCGCGCGTACAACACCGGCCGCCGCAAGGAAGCGATCACGCTGTACGAGCAGGCGCTGCGGCTCGATCCGGAGTTCGCGCTGGCGCGCCTGGATCTCGCGCGCACGTACGTGACGACGGATCAGGAGAACGAAGCGCTCGAGCAGATTCGCAAGGCGCTGGAGCAGCGTGCGCGGCTCTCGTCGCGCGACGCGCTCTACGCCGATGCGTGGCTGGCGACGTTCGGACCGCAAGTCCCGGCGCTCGCGAAGTGGAAGTCGCTGACGACGCTGTATCCGGATTTCTATCCGGCGAACGGCTCGTACGCCTATTTCGTCTGGCACTGGGCCAACGATTTCGACGCCGCGATCGAGGCTTTGCGCCGCTCGGCCGTCGCCCAGAATCCGCACCGCCAGCTCAGCGACTATCTGCTCGGCTTCCTCTACGTCGGCAAGGAACGCTACGCCGAAGCGCTCGACAGCTTCGCGACCGCGACCTCGGCCGGCGCGATGTCGCGCAACGAGTACTACGCGTCGGCCTACGCCGCGCAGCGCGATTTCGCCAAGGCCGCCGAGACGTTCGCCGAAGGCCACGTCACCGACGTCGCGAGCGAGGACGTCGACACCTACACGACGCGCGTCACGATCGCGGCCGACCAGGGCAAGTGGGACGAGGCGCTCGTGCAGCTCAAGGCCGGCCTCAAGGAAGCCGCCGCGATCGGCCCCGGCAAGAGCAGCCGCTTTCGCGCGACCGAACTTTCGCTGAAGACGCTTTCGGCGCCGCGCGCCGAGACGGCGTCCCTGCTGCACGAGCATCTCCAGGGCGAGACGGCGCTGCTCAAGGACAAGGACGACGCGGGCCACACCGAAGCGGTGTTCCAGGTTCTCATCGCGGGCTACCTCGCGGCGCGGCTCGACGACGACAGGCTCGTGCAGTCGGCGCTCGCGACGGACTTCCCCGAGACGCGCGACGGCCAGTATCCGCTGCCGAAGCAGATGCTGACGATCGTCCGCGCCGAACAGATGCGCGTGCGCGGCGACTTCGCGCAGACGATCGCGACGCTGAAGCCGCTCCTCGACGGCACCGAGCTTTGCATCGTGCACCAGTCGCTGCTCGACGCGTACGCCGGGGCAGGGCAGAACGAGGACGCGCTACGCGAAGCGAAATGGCTCGCCGAGCACCGCGGCCGCGCCTACGCCGAATACAACATGCAGCGCATCCTGACGCCGCTCAACGTCGTGCAGTCCGATCTCGCGCTGCTGCGCGCCGCGGAGCTCGCGGCGAAGCTCGGCCGGAAAGACGAGGCGAAAGGTCACCTCGCGGCATTCCGCAAGGCGTGGCCCGAAGCCGATCGCATCGGCTTCGTCACCGCACGGCTCAAGACGCTCGACGCCGCGCTGGCGCCGCCAGCGCGATAGCCGGCCGCATTCCGCGGGTCAGGAGTTGCTCATCCGGATGTTCGGGATGGCCATGCTCGCCGAGGCGGAGAATGTCTTCGCGGCGATCTGCTTCTGCGCCGCCGCGAGCTTCTTCGTATCGACGCGCTGCGGGAGCAGACAGGCCGCCGGCAGATTCGCGATGGTCGCCGCCGGGACGCCGATTTCTAGCAGAGCGGCGGCCGGCTTGTCCTCGTAACGCGTGCGGAATCCGGCGTTCGTCAACAGCTCGGCCAGGATCTGCGCAATCTGTTCGTTCGTCAGTGCTGCGTCGCTCATCGCTTGCCCCCGTGGCGGCACGCCGGAACGGGCATCGTCCTGATCCCCGCGCGGCTCGAAAGTCCAGTGCGCACTTCCCGCCAATGCCGCTCGGCATTGGCAACACCCGTTGCGCGGGGCAAAGTGTAGCGGTTGCCCGAGAAGCGCGGCAATAAAAGATGAGCCCGCCCGAATACCATGGGAGCCGACATGCGCGTGCGTCGTTGCGGCATCGTGATGCTCGAACCCGCTGAACGGGTCGAGTTCGATCTCGCGCGTCTCGCCGACGGCGGTCTTTACAAGATCATCGACTGGACGGCATTCGCGCCGCACCTGGGGCAGGCCGTCACGCTGGCCCCCGCCGAAGCGATGGCGCTCGGCGAGGTTTCGCCGTCCGACTGGATCGAGCCTTCCGAACTGCCGGGCGACATTCTCGGGAGCCTTCTTGCCAAGGGACTCCTCGTCGAGGAGGGCAGCGAGGCCGACGCGCGCGATCAGCGCGTGCGCGGCACCGACTGGCGTCCGACGGCCGCCGTCATGCACTTCGCCTCGCGCTGGCGCGCGGCCGAAACCGAGGAGCTGCAGCAGCAATTCATCGAGAAGTACCAGGACGAGCTGCTCGACCACCTCGGCCCCGCACCGCCCGCGGTGCGCGAGCGGGCGTCATCGGCGAACCGCGTCACACTTCCGCCTGCCGCGCGCTCGCCGCTCGATGCGCTGCTCGACGGCCGCGTCACCTGCCGCAACTTCGACAAGGAGCGCGCGCTGACGAAAGCCGACTTCGCGGCGGTGCTGTATCGCGCATTCGGCGCACGCGCCGTCGACGACTACGCGCCCGGTGTCGAGCTCCTCAAGAAAGGCGTGCCGTCCGCCGGCGGCCTGCATCCGACCGAGGCGTATCTGCTCGTGCGCCGCGTCGACGACGTCGAGCCCGGCCTCTATCACTACCATCCGGTCGATCACGCGCTGGAGCCGATCCGCACGCTTTCGCTCGACGAAGCGACCGCGCTCGCGCGCCGCTTCGTCGGCGCGCAGCCGTATCTCCTCGACGCGCAGGTGTTCGTGATCCCGACCAGCCGCTTCCGCCGCAATTTCTGGAAATATCGAAATCACGCCAAGTCGTACCGCGCGCTGATCCTCGATATCGGCCATATTTCACAAACTCTCTACCTCGCCGCCACGGAGCTCGGCCTCGCGGCCTTCATCACGGCGGCGGTCAACGAGGTCGACATCGAGGCGGCGTTCGGCCTCGATCCGCTGGAAGAAGGCCCGCTGGCGGTGTCGGGCTTCGGTATCCGCGCGGCCGGTAAGAGCGAAGTGGAGTTCGATCCGCTGCACAAGGTCTGGCCGGCCGTGTGACGGCGTATACGAATCCACAAGGCCGAAACCGCTGGCGCGCAACGCGCCGGCGGCGCAGAATTCCGCGCGGGACAGGGGAACCCGATGCCGTGACCGCCGCCGTTCCATCC
>DATFRS010000207.1:0-5512 GCA_035263065.1 Rhodanobacteraceae bacterium | reverse complement strand
ATCCTTGAGGCGCACGGTCGTGCCGTCGGGATTCGCGCGCAGGATGATGTCCTCGAACTGCTCGGGCGACGAAAAGCGGCCCTCGGCCGACACGGTCGCGGTGAAGCCCTGCTCCGGCAGCGACGGCTGGCCGCCGATCGTTCCGGCTGCGAATTGCACGTTCTGCCCGCGCACAGCGTCGAGCGCGTCGCTCGCCGACAGCCCGTAGCCGTGCAGCTTGTCGGGGTCGAGCCAGATGTTCATCGCGTACTCGGAGCCGAACTGCTGCGTCGAGCCGACGCCCGGGATACGCGAGATCTGGTCGAGCACGCGCGAGCCGACGATGTCGTTGAGCGCGTTGCGGTCGATCGCGGGATTGGTCGAGCGGAGCGCGACGACCATCAGGAAGCCCGCGTTCGCCTTGGCGACGACGACGCCCTGCTGCACGACCTCGGTCGGCAGGCGCGGCGTCGCCAGCGCGACCTTGTTCTGCACCTGGACCTGCGCGATGTCGGGATCGGTGCCGGTCTCGAACGTCAGCACGACGTTGGCGCCGCCGCTCGAGCTCGACGTCGAAGCGAAGTAGAGGAGGTGGTCGATGCCGGTGAGCTGCTGCTCGATGACCTGGGTGACGGCTTTCTCGGTCGTGTCGGCGCTCGCGCCGGGATAGCTCGCGCCGACGATGACCTGCGGCGGCACGACGCTCGGGTACGACTCGACGCCGAGGTTGAACAGCGCGATCACGCCGGCGAGCGTGATCAGGATCGCGATCACCCACGCGAAGATCGGGTGGCCGATGAAGAATCTGGACACCGCGCGGCCGCCTTACTTCTTGTCCGGCGCAGCGGCCGGCTTGTCGCTCGAGGGCGCCTGCGCGCTCTTCGCCGCATCGGGCTGCCACGGCGTGCCCTTCGCCGGCTGGCCCGCCTTCGCGCGCTGCACGCCCGAGACGATGACCTGATCGCCGCCGCCGAGGCCGTTCGTGACGATCCAGTTGCCTTCGCTTGCGGTGTCGGTGACGACGTCCTTGCGCGCAATGGTGTTGTCGGCGCCGACAACGAGCACGTACGGCCCCGCCGCGTCGCGCTGCAGCGCCGGCTGCGGCACCTTGAACACGTCGTGCTGCTGGCCGAGCGTGGCGCGGATCGACACGTACATGCCGGGCAGGAGGCTGTGGTCCGGATTCGGGATCTGGCCGCGCAGGCTCACCGCGCCCGTCGCGGGATCGACCGTCGTGTCCGAGAAATCAAGCGTGCCGGTCTTGCCGTACTGCGTGCCGTCGGGCAGCGTGAGGCGGATCTCGGCCTTGTCGGTCTCGGCGAGCGTCGCGCGTCCCGCGGCCTTCGCGCGGCGCATGTCCTCGAGATCGTTGACGCTCAGCGTGAAGTTCGCATAGATCGGATCGATCTGGTCGATCGTCGTCAGCAGCGTCGCGTCGTCCTGGCCGACCAGCGCGCCTTCGGTGACCTGCTGCTTGCCGGCGCGGCCCGCGATCGGCGCGGTGACGCTCGCATAGCCGAGGTTGATCTTCGCGGTGTCGACGTTCGCCTGTGCCTGCTTGACCGACGCGGCCGCGGTGCGCTCGGCGGCCTCGGCGTTGTCGACGTCGGACTTCGAGACGAAGCCCTTTGGCACGAGCTCGCGTGCGCGCTGCGCGGCGATATGGTTGTTCGTGTACGTCGCCTGCGCCTGCGCGAGCGTCGCGAGGCTCGCGTTGAGAGCGGCCTTGAGCGGCGCGGGATCGATCTCGAAGAGGAGCTGGCCTTCCTTGACGTCGCTGCCTTCCTGGTAGACGCGCTTCCTGAGCACGCCGGCGACGCGCGCGCGCACGTCCGACGAGCGGAACGCCGACAGGCGCCCGACCAGATCGCGCGTCAGCGGCACGCTCTCGGCGCGCATGGCGACGACGCCGACCTCGACCGGCGGCGGCGCGGCCTGCTGCTGTGCGCCTTTGTTGCCGCAGGCCGTCGCGGCGAGCGCGAGGGCGGCGAGGGTCAGGGCTTTGCGAGCACGCGAACGGCTCATCGTTGGACTAATCCTTGAGTGGCAAGCGATGAATAGGGCCTGACGCGGGAGGCGCGCCGCGACGCGACGAAGTCACGATCGGGCCGCCGGCCGCCGCGGCACCGCGGGCAGGCAGGGACGCCGGAACCATACCGGCGGCCCCGGCAAATTGCACCCATCGAAAGTACCGCCATGAACGCGCCGCTTCGGCACACCGCGTGCACGGCAGGCGTCCCCGCCCGCGGCCGCGACACGGGCGTGTAAGAACGCTCTAGTATCTTGATTTGACGAAGTTTCGGCTGGATTCCGCCGGTCTCGAAGCGGTATCCTTCGCGCCCCCGCCGTTCCCCATCAAGATTCCTCCCATGAACGCCCAAACCGCACCGACCGGGATGTCCGCGAAGACCGACGTCGACTCGATATTGTCTTTGCTTGCAGCACAGCTCGGTGGCACGCGGTTGCGCGATGCGCAGACGTTCGCTGCGGAGTTCCTGCGTCGCCTGCCGGCCGAGGATCTCGCGGCGCGCTCGCCCGCGCAGTGGGCCGGAACGGTGCAGGGCGCGCTCGAGTTCGCGCGCGAGCGCCGCCCCGGCGCCGCCAAGGTGCGGGTCTTCAATCCGGGCGAAGGCGGCGAGGCCGGCGGGGCCGACGCGACGCGCTCGATCGTCGAGATCGTCACCGACGACATGCCGTTCCTCGTCGACTCGGTCAGCATGCGCGTCACGCAGGCCGGGCTCGCGCTGCACACGGTGATCCACCCGATCTTCCGCATCGCGCGCGATCCGGGCGGCCACATGCTGAGCCTCAGCACCGACGACGGCGCGCAGGGCGCGTCCGAGTCGGTCATGCACTTCGAGATCGACCGCGTCGCCGGCGTCGGCGAGACCGAGAAGCTGAAGCAGGGCGTCCTCGCGACGCTCGAGGACGTGCGCGAGAGCGTCAACGACTGGGCTGCCATGCGCGCCAAGATGATCGCGATCGCCGACGACCTGCCGAACCGCAGGATGCCGGTCGACGCCGACGGCGTCGCCGAGGCGCAGGAATTCCTGCGCTGGGCCGCCGACGACAACTTCACGTTCCTCGGCTATCGCGAATACGAAGTCGCGAAGGCCGGCAACGACGAGGTGCTGAAGGCGAAGGAAGGCTCGGGCCTCGGCATCCTGCGCGGCGAGGAACGCTCGCTCGCGCCGCGCTCGCTGCGCACGCTGGTCGCCAAGGACCTGCCGCAGTCGGGCTCGATGGACGCGATCATCCTGACCAAGACCAATGCGCGCGCCAGCGTGCACCGGCCGGGCTACATGGACTACATCGGCGTGCTCGCGTTCGACGACAAGGGCGTACCGGTCGCCGAGCAGCGCTTCCTCGGCCTCTTCACCTCGGGCGCGTACATGCGCCGCCCGCAGGACGTGCCGCTCGTGCGCCGCAAGGCCGAGGCGGTGCTCAAGCGCGCGGGCTTCCGCCGCGATTCGCATTCGGGGAAGGCGCTGCGCCACATTCTCGAGACGCTGCCGCGCGACGAGATCTTCCAGTGCACCGAGGAAGAGCTCTACACGACCGCGACCGGCATCCTCGCGCTGCAGGAGCGCGCGAGAACGCGGCTCTTCGTGCGCCGCGACAAGTACGGCCGCTTCTATTCGTGCCTCGTCTACCTGCCGCGCGACCGCTTCAGCTCCGAGGTGCGCGAGCGCGTCGAGGCGACGCTGAAGCGCGCGCTGCACGGCGAGCGCATCGATTCGTCGATCCAGGTCGGCGAATCGCCGCTGGCCAACCTGCACCTCATCGTGCGTCCGAAGCCGGGTGACAAGGCGACCTACGACGTCGCCGAGCTCGAAGGCAAGATCGCGCAGATCGTGCGCAACTGGCACGACGAGTTGCGCGACACGCTCGTGCAGCGGCATGGCGAGGACAAGGGCCTCAAGCTCGCGACGCGCTTCGGCCGCGCGCTGCCGGTCGGCTACATCGAGGAAGTGACGCCGCACGTCGCGGCGGCCGACGTCGAGATGGCGGCGAGCCTGCGCGACGCCGACGACATCCGCCTCAATCTCTACCGCTCGCGCCGCAAGTCCGACACGCTGCACTTCAAGGTGTTCCGCCTCGGCGGCGACATCCCGCTGTCGGACGTGATCCCGCTGCTCGAGAACATGGCGCTCAAGGTGCTGACCGAGCACCTCTACGAGATCGACGTCGACGGCGGCAAGCTCTACATCCAGGACATCGAGGTGCAGCCCTCGCTGCGCTGCGAGTTCGACATCGAGCAGGTGCGCGAGATGTTCCAGTCCGCGTTCGAGCGGATCTGGCGCGGCGTCGCCGAGAACGATGCGTTCAACAAGCTGATCCTCGGCGCGCAGCTCGACTGGCGTCAGGTCAGCGTGCTGCGCGGCTACTGCAAGTACCTCCTGCAGACCGGCGTGCCGTTCTCGCAGGCATACATGGAAGACACGCTGAATCGCAATCCCGCGATCGCGGGCCTCCTCGTCGAGTTGTTCGAGGCCGGCTTCGATCCGAACCGCGAGAGCGCGCCCAAACCGGTCATCGAGAGCGCGAAGAAGCGCCTCGTCAAGGAGCTCGAGGCGCTGGTCTCGGCCGACGTGCTGAAGGCGCACCCGAAGTTCATCGAGGATCTCACGGGCGTGCGCGGCGAGCCGCGCGCGAAGCAGATCCAGACGATCATCGGCGCGATCAAGGTCCTGCTCGACCAGGTCGCGAGCCTCGACGACGACCGCATCCTGCGCGCGTATCTCGGCGTCATCGGCGCAACGCTGCGCACGAACTACTTCCAGCTCGAGAAGGGCGGGACGCACGAAGGCGCGCACCACGAATACATCAGCTTCAAGTTCGACTCGGGCAAGGTGCCCGATCTGCCGAAGCCCAGGCCCTACCGCGAGATCTTCGTCTACGGCGCGCGCGTCGAGGGCGTGCACCTGCGCTTCGGGCCGGTCGCGCGCGGCGGCCTGCGCTGGTCGGATCGGCGCGAGGACTTCCGCACGGAAGTGCTCGGCCTCGTCAAGGCGCAGATGGTCAAGAACACCGTCATCGTGCCGGTCGGCTCGAAGGGCGGCTTCTTCGTCAAGCGCCCGCCGGTGTCCGGCGACCGCGACGCCGTGCTCGCCGAAGGCGTCGCGTGCTACCGCATCTTCATCAACGGCCTCCTCGACATCACGGACAACCTCGTCGAAGGCAAGGTCGTGCATCCCGACAACGTCGTGCGCCACGACGGCGACGATCCGTACCTCGTCGTCGCAGCCGACAAGGGCACCGCGACGTTCTCGGACATCGCGAACGCGGTCAGCGCCGAGCACAACTTCTGGCTCGGCGATGCGTTCGCGTCCGGCGGCTCGGCCGGCTACGACCACAAGAAGATGGGCATCACGGCCAAGGGCGCGTGGGAATCGGTCAAGCGTCACTTCCGAGCGCTCGGCCGCGACTGCCAGACGCAGGACTTCACCTGCGTCGGCATCGGCGACATGTCGGGCGACGTGTTCGGCAACGGCATGCTGCTGTCGCGGCACATCAGGCTCGTCGCCGCGTT
>DATFRS010000206.1:0-7336 GCA_035263065.1 Rhodanobacteraceae bacterium | reverse complement strand
ACGAAGAGGTTGGTCAGAAGATCGGGATTGTTCGCCGCCGCGTTGATGTCGATCTTTCCGGAGTCGTCGGTGATCGACACCTCGATCTCGGCATCGCCGTAACCGAAGCGGTACGGACGGCCGTCGCCGATCCAGCGCTCGGCGGGATCCTGCTTTCGCAATTCGTAGACGGCGAGATTGAGGCCGGCCTCGGCCGCGTAGCGCGCCTGCGTCGTGTCGAAGAGATGGCGCGACTGGAGATTCTCCGTGCGCGCGACGAGCGAGAAGCTGCCGAGCAGGATCGCGAGCATTGCGATCACCCAGAGCACGAGCACGAACGCGATGCCGCGCGTGCGCGTTCGCGCCGCGAAACGATTTCGGCGCGCGCGGCTCATGGACCGCCTCCGATCGGACGCCGGCGAAGGCCGCCCATGCCGCGATTGAGCACGCCGCCCGGACGTCCCATCGCGTGTGACGCGCCGACGTCGAGCATCAGCGGAATCTCCATGTCCGGAAACTCGACGCGCGCCTCCGGCCGCATCGTGATCGCGATGCGCACCATGACCGGCGTGACGCTCGGATCGTCCCACTCGCTCGACCAGTCGGTGAGCTCGCCCTGATCGTCGAGCGTGCGGTATTCGAACCTGCCGTCCTGGATCTGGTCGAGCAGCACGGCGGGCTCCATCGCGCTCGCCTTCTGATCCTCGAGATCGAAGCCGTTGAGCATCGCGTCGGTGAACACGAGCGCCATGCCGCCGCCGCGCGAATGCTCGAGCCGGAGCGTCTGCACGTACGGGCCGCCCTTGGAAAGATAGCCCGGCATCGGCGCGACGAAGCGCATGAAGTCGCCCTTCCCTTCGAACACGAAGTTCGAGCCGGTCGAATCGTCGGTGCCGTACGCGAGCGGCAGGATGCGGCTGATCTGGCGCCGCATGAATTCCTCGGCGACGCGCAGGCGGTTCGTGCGATCGATCGCCGCCTCGCCCGAATGCATCGCGTGCACCGCGGTGCGGATCGCGCCCCACGTGCCCGCGAGGAGCAGCGCGAGCAGCACGATCGCGAGCATGACTTCGAGCAGCGTGAAGCCGGCGGAAGAGCGGGGCTTCGTCATCGCTTCACGCCCCCGGCACCGGTGCGAAGGCCGGTCTGCGCGCCGACGCCCTGCTGGGTGTTCGGATCGGGATTCATCGTGCGCAGCGTCGAGAAGCGCGCGCTGTGCTGCGAGGAGCCGTAGCGGCCGCCCCAGTACACGACGAGATCGATCTGGTAGAGATCGAACGGCGCGACCTGCAGCGCGCCGGCGTTGCCAGCGCCCGCCGTGATGCGCGGCTGCTGCTGTTGCATCGAATTTTGCATCATGCCCGGCGCGACCGGATTCTGCGGCGGCGGCTCGATGCCGGCCGGATCGACCTGCGTGATGTTGAGCTCCCAGCGGTAGTCGTCGTCGAACTTGCCGTTCGCGCTGCCGGCTTCGATCGGTTCGCCGACGCCGATGACGTCGAGCTTGGACTCGGCCCAGAGCGCGGCCATCGTGTAGTCGGACGAGGTGCGCGTCGAATGCATCGACGTCGCGAGGATCTGCATCAGGATGCCGATGCCGAGCGCGAAGATCAGGAACGCGGCGACCATCTCGATCAGGCTGAAGCCGGCCTGCCGATGTCTCGCGATGGGTTTGTGCGCTCTCGTTCTCACGACGATCTGGACCGCTCCCGTCCGCTTAAGTTCGTTACTCGGGATGCTCGTCGAGCGCGATTTCGCCGGTCAGCCAGGCGACGTTGATGCGCCACTCGCGCCGGTCCATCAGCACCGAGATGTGTCCGCCGGTGGAGCTCCCGTCGGCGAAGAAGCGGATGCCGCCGGCGTTGCCGCCGCGTACTTCCTGCTCGGCGGTGGTCAGCTGCAGCGTCATGTCCTTCGGCAGCTTCACCGCCGACTTGCCGGGCGCGGTGTACGAGTTGTCGTCGAGATTGAGCATCAGCACCTGCTGCTGCCCTTTGACGATCGCCTGCCCGCGCGTATAGCGCAGCGCCGCCACGAGATCGCGGCTCGCCGCGCTGATCTTCGCGGTGTGCAGGCTCTTGGAAAACGAGAACGTGACGGCCGTCATCGCGATCGCGAGCAGCAGGATCACAGCCATCAACTCGATGAGCGTGAAGCCGCGGGCGGGACGTGAGCGGGCAGCAGTGAGCGGTGAGCGGAAAATGCTCACGGCTTGGTCGGATCGCCTTTCCCGCTCACCGCTCACTGCTCACCGCTCACTGGATGTCACTGCCAATTCCCCCAATCCGCATTCACCCCATCCCCGCCGGCCTGATGATCCTTGCCGAGGAACGTGATGTCGAAGTCGCCGTGCTCGCCCGGCGCCTTGTACTGGAAGTCGCCGCCGAACGGATCCTTGAGATCGGATTCCTTCGCGTACGGGCCCTGCCAGTTCGCCGCGTTGCCGGGCTTCGAGACGAGGTCCTCGAGGCGCGACGGCGGGCTGCCGTTGTCGAGCGAGTACGACTCGACGGAGCCTGCGAGCTTGGCGACCGCGGCCTTGCCCGAGCCCCACTTGCCCTTGTCGACGTTCTTGCCCACCTGCTGCACGACGATGCCGGCGACGATGCCGATCAGCACGATCACCGCGAGCATCTCGATCAGGCTGAAGCCCGCCGCGCGGCGAATCCGGGGTTGCGTTGTCATTTTCATGTTCGTCCTCGTTCCGAATTCCAGAATCCGAAAATCCGTCCTCAGTGCACCGCACCGGCGATGTTCATGATCGGCAGCACGATCGCCAGCATGATCATCGCGACGACGACGGTCATGACGATCGTCGTCGCCGGCACCAGCGCGGCGAGCAGCCGGTCCAGCGTGTTCTTGACCTCGACGTCGAACGTGTCGGCGACCTTCATCAGCATCGTGTCGAGCTCGCCCGATTCCTCGCCGACGCTGATCATCTGTAGCGCGAGCTTCGGAAAGCGCTTGGACTGCGAGAGCGCGTAGCCGAGGCCGCCGCCGGTCTTGACCTCTTCGGCCGCCTGCTCGACCGACTGCGCGAGCACGGTGTTGGTCATCACGTTGCGCACGACGGTGAGCCCGTTGAGGAGCGGCACGCCGTTCTTGAGGAGCGTGCCGAGCGTGCGCGCGAGGCGCGCCGTCTCGAGCTTGCGCGTGACGTCGCCGACGAGGCGCATGTTGAGCAAGCGCTCGTCGATCCTGAGCCGCGCCTCGGGATCGGCCATCTGCCGGCGGAACCAACCGGCGCCGAGCACGATGGCGATGATGATGAGCCACCAGAAATTCTGCAGCGTCGAGCCGACCGCGAGCACGATCTTGGTGATCAGCGGCATCTCGACGTTCATGTCGGCGAACATCGGCGCGAACTGCGGCACGACGTACACGAGGAGGATCATCAGCGAAAAGACGACCATGCCGACGAGGAACGCGGGATAGATCATCGCGTTGATGACGCTCGACTTCAGCTGGCGGCTCCGCTCGAGGTATTCGCCGAGGCGCTTGAGCGTCTCGTCGAGCGAGCCGCCGGTCTCGCCGGCGCGCACCATGTTGATGTAGAGGCGCGAGAAGCTGCCGTGCTCGGCTTCGAGCGCGTCGGAGAGCGGCGTGCCGCCGCGCACCTGGTCGCGCACGCGCTCGAGCATGCGCTTGGCCTTCACGCCTTCGGGAAGGTCGAGCAGGATCTGCAGCGCGCGATCGAGCGGCTGGCCCGCGCCGAGCAGCGTCGCCAGCATCTGCGTGAACTGGAGGATCTGCGTGTCGCGCAGCGTCGAGCGCTTGAAGAGCGCGGCGATGAGGCCGCGCGACTCGCCGCCGTCGGCCTCGCGCACTTCGAGCGGGATGTTGCCGGCGTCCTGCAGCTTGCCGATCGCCTCGTCGTGCGTGCCGACGTCCATCTGGCCTTCGAGCGTTTCGCCCGCCGGCGTGACGGCCTTGTAGTAGAAGAGCGTCATGCCGTCAGCTCTCCTGCGTCACGCGCAGGACTTCCTCGATCGTGGTCTGGCCCTGCAGCGACTTGACGAGGCCATCCTCGTACATCGTGCGCATGCCTTCCTTGCGCGCAGCCTCCTCGAGCTCGCCCATGCCGGCGTGCTGCATGATCATGCGGCGGATGTTGTCGCTCATGACGAGGAATTCCATGATCGTCGTGCGGCCGTAGTAGCCGGTCGGATTGGCCACCGAGGAGCCCGGCTTGAACAGCTTGATCGGCCGCTCGTGCGTGAACTTGTCGAGGTTGAACTCGCTGACGACTTCCGGCAGCGCCTCGTACTGCTCGGCGGTCGAGCGATCTAGCCTGCGCACGAGACGCTGCGCGAGGATGCCGTTGACGGTCGACGTTAGGAGGTAATCCTCGACGCCCATGTCGAGCATGCGCGTGACGCCGCCGGCCGCGTTGTTCGTGTGCAGCGTCGACAGCACGAGGTGTCCCGTCAGCGCCGACTGGATCGCGATGCGCGCGGTCTCGAGGTCGCGCATTTCGCCGATCATGATGATGTCCGGGTCCTGTCGCACGATCGAGCGCAGCGCGTGCGAGAAGTCGAGGCCGATCTGCGGCTTGGC
The DNA here is from genome assembly GCA_035263065.1 of Rhodanobacteraceae bacterium. Lineage (GTDB taxonomy): Bacteria > Pseudomonadota > Gammaproteobacteria > Xanthomonadales > Rhodanobacteraceae > Dokdonella_A. The sequence continues at coordinate 2,800 of DATFRS010000206.1, read as the reverse complement.
CTGGATCTGGTTGATGCCTTCGATCTGGTATTCGACCGGATCCTCGACCGTGATGATCTTGACGTCCGGCGTGTTGAGTTTGGCGAGCGCGGTGTAAAGCGTCGTGGTCTTGCCGGAGCCGGTCGGACCCGTGACGAGCATGATGCCGTGCGGAAGCTCCAGCACGTTGAGGAACTTCGGCAGGAACTCGTCCGTGAAGCCGAGCGTCTCGAAATCGAACACGATCGCTTCGCGGTCGAGGATACGCATGACGACCGATTCGCCGTGCGCGGTCGGCACCGTCGACACGCGAAGGTCGAGCTCCTTGCCCTGCACGCGGATCATGATGCGGCCGTCCTGCGGCAGGCGGCGCTCGGCGATGTTGAGCTTGGCCATGATCTTGACGCGCGAGATCACCGCCGCGGTCGACGCCGCCGGCGGCGACTCGACTTCGTGCAGCACGCCGTCGATGCGATAGCGCACCTTGAGGCGATTCTCGAACGGCTCGATATGGATATCGGACGCGCGCTGCTCGACCGCGCGCTGGATGATGAGGTTGACGAGGCGGATGACCGGCGCCTCGGACGCGAGGTCGCGCAGGTGCTCGATGTCGTCCTCGCTGCGCGTCGCCTCGTCGGACAGGTTCTCGACGATCGTGCCCATCGCCGACCGGCCCTGGCCGTAGTAGCGCTCGATCAAATCGTCGATCTCGCTGCGAAGGCCGATGTTGAGCGTGACCCGGCGGCCGGTCGCGAGCTCGAGCGCCTGCACCGGAAACCGGTCGGCCGGATCGGCGACGAGCAGCGTCACCTCGTTCTCGCTCTCGCCGATCGGGCAGATGTGGTGGTGCTTGAGGAACCGGATCGACGTCTGCACGTTGGCGGGCGGCGTCTCCGGGAATTCCTTCGCCGAGAGCAGCGGCAACTTGAGCAGCTCGGACACCGCTTCAGCCATCTCGCGCTCGGACACGAGGCCGAGGCGCGTCAGCAGCGAGACGAGGCTCCCCGACGCCGGATCCTCCTGATGCAGGCGGCGGCCGCGCACGAGATCCGTTTCCTTGAGGTGGCCCTGCGCCACCAGGAACTGGCAGATGCGGTCGTCGAGGCTGCCTTCGGCGGCCAGCGGCGCGGCGGCAATGGGGGCAACGGCTGCCATGCGTATCCTTGAGAGCTCTTTATGTCCGGGCCTCTGGGCCCGACTGCGAATTGTTCCATACCCGGCGCCGCACGCGCTTGCGCGGCCCGCACCCGAGCGGGCCGTGCCGCAGCCCGCGGCACCGCCGTCGTAGGTCCCTGATCCGGATCGCCCCACGGCGGCTCCGCGTGCCTCGCCGGGCGGGTGTTCAGACCGCCGTTTCGACCCCGGGTTCCCGGTCCGGACGGACCAGCCGCTCGATGAACGGCCGGTTGAGACCGATCCAGAGCGTCGCCGGCACGACCGCCGGCAGGATCAGGAACCCGAACTGGTAGGCCAGTGCGACGACGTCCGGCGCGAGCCCGGCCTTGGCGAACGCGGCCGCGCCTTCGGGGCCGGCATCGTAGGCGACGAACTTGAGACTCTCGGCGACGACGCCGAACGACTGCGCGACGACGATCACGGCAAACGCGATCAGCATTTCGGCGGCGCGCCGGCCGGTCGACAGCGGCGTCGCCATCGCGAGCCCGCAAAAGAGCGGCAACGAGTACGCGTAGACCATCGGATTCAGCGTCGGCTCGAGCACGCCGACGCCGCCCGCGCCGCCCGCGCTCGGGGGCACCGTCACGACGACCGACGTCGTCAGCGTCAGGAGATAACCCGCGTGACCGATCACGCGTCCGCCGGCGTCGAGCACGTCGCCGCCCTGCACGAGATTGGCGAACAGCGCCGGCCAGAGCGCGAGCAGCGCCGCCTTCGCGAGCCGCGCCGCCGGAAAGACCCAGAGCGGCGCCATCGAAAACCAGATCACGAACGAGAGCGGCAACCAGAGCGCGGCCTTGAGCCCGAACTCCTGGACCGGCGAAAGCTTCACGGGGCTAACCGACCCAGACGCGCGCGTTGCGGAACATGCGCATCCACGGCGAGTCCTCGCCCCACTCGCGCGGGCGCCAGCTCATCTGCACGCTGCGCATGACGCGCTCGGGATGCGGCATCAGGATCGTGCTGCGGCCGTCGGGCGTCGTGAAGCCGGTGAGGCCGTCGGCCGAGCCGTTCGAGTTCAGCGGAAAGCGCTCGGTCGGCTCGCCGCGGTTGTCGACGAAGCGGACGCTCGCGATCGCACGCGTCGCGTCGCCCGGCGCCGCGAACAGCGTGCGGCCTTCGCCGTGCGCGACCGCAACCGGAATGCGCGAGCCCGCCATGCCCTTGAAGAACACCGACGGCGAATCGAGCACCTCGAGCGTGACGAGGCGCGCCTCGTACTGCTCGCTCGCGTTGCGCACGAAGCGCGGCCAGTGCTCGGCGCCGGGAATGATGTCCTTCAGCGCCGCGAGCGCCTGACAGCCGTTGCAGACGCCGAGCGAGAACTTCGACGTGTCGGCGAAGAACGCCGCGAACGCATCGCGCAGCGCATCGTTGTAGAGGATCGACGCGGCCCAGCCGCGGCCCGCGCCGAGCACGTCGCCGTAACTGAAGCCGCCGCAGGCGGCGAAGCCCGTGAAATCGGCGAGACGGTGGCGACCGGACTGGAGGTCCGTCATGTGCACGTCGATCGCCTCGAAGCCGGCGCGCGTGAACGCAGCCGCCATCTCGACCTGGCCGTTGACGCCCTGATCGCGCAGGATCGCGACGCGCGGCCGCGCACCTTTCGCGATACAAGGCGCCGCGATGTCGTCCTGCGGATCGA
>DATFRS010000205.1:0-22368 GCA_035263065.1 Rhodanobacteraceae bacterium | reverse complement strand
AGAACCGCTCGCCGAGCCGCGGCCACCACTCCTCGCCGACGCCGGGCCCGTCGTCGTCGACCGCGACCGACACCGTGCGCAGCTCGCGCGCGACCTCGACCGTCACGCTGCCGCCGGGCCCGACATAGTTCAGCGCATTGTCGACGAGATTGACCAGCGCCTCGCGCAGCATCACGGCGTCGCCCGCGACGATCGCGTCGGCATTCGGCCCGGCGTAGCCGAGGTCGATGTTCGCCGCGAGCGCGCGCGGCACGCTTTCGGCGACGTGGTCGCGCGCGAGCCGCGCGAGATCGACCGGCACCGGCGGCGCATCGTCGTCGACGTTCGACTGCGTGCGCGCGAGGGCGAGCAGCTGTCCGGCCGCGCGGCCGGCGCCGGCCGACAGGCGTTCGACGTGGATCAGCGCCTCGCGCACGCTGTCGGGACGCGGATCGGCGAGCGCGCGCTCGGCCTGCAGGCGCAGGCCGGCGAGCGGCGTGCGCAGCTGGTGCGCCGCGTCGGCGATGAAGCGGTCCTGCAGGTCGAGGAGGCCGCGCAGGCGCGCGAACAGGAGATCCATCGTGCGCGTCAGCGGCCGGATCTCGACCGGCACGATGCTCTGGTCGAGCGGCGAAAGATCGCGCGTGCGCCGGCTGGCGAGATGCGTCGTCAGCGGATCGAAGAGATGCAGGCCGCGGCTGACGCCGAACCAGACCAGGATCAGCACGAGCGCGATGAGCCCGAGCACGATCGGCAGCACGCCGACGAGGATCTCGCGAGCGAGTGCGCGGCGTTCGCGTAAGGTCTGCGCGACCGAGACGACGATCGTGTCGCCGGCTTCCTCGCCCTTGACCGCCAGCGAGGCCATGCGCAGGCTGCGGTCGCCGAAAACCAGCGATTCGAGATGCGGGCGCGCGTCCAGTACAGGGATCGGATCGGGCAGCGGCAGCTCGAGGTTCGCCGCGAGCGTGCCGTGGCGCACGCTGCGTACGGTGTAGTAGTTCGGATCCTCCGAGTCGACCTCGAACAGGATGCGCGCCTGCGGATTCAGCTCCTGATAGCGCGCGTCGCTCTGCATCAGGCGCTGGAGCGCGAGCAGCGAATCGGTGAGCGCGCGGTCGTAGTTCATGTTCGCGTAGTGCAGCGCGAGCACGTAGACGAGCACGCCCGAGATCAGCCAGGCCACGGCCATCGGCGCGACCAGGAACGCGAGCAGCCTGCGGCGCAGGCTAGGCGGTCGACGCATGATCGGTTTCGAGGAGATAGCCGAGCCCGCGCACGGTGCGCACGCGCACGCCGCTGCCTTCGAGCTTGCGGCGCAGGCGATGCACGGCGATGTCGAGGCCGTTGTCGGTGAGGCTCGTATCCCAGGTGCAGAGCGCGTCGATGAGCTGCTCGCGGCTCATCACGCGATCGAGGCGGGCGACCAGCGTCTCGAGAAGGCCGAACTCGCGCGGCGTCAGCTCCAGCGGCGTCTCGTCGATGTGCGCGCGATGGCGCGGCAGGTCGAGCCGCAGGCGGCCGAGCTTCAGCTCCGGCACGCCCTGCGTCGTGCGACGGCGCAGCAAGGCGCGCACGCGCGCCTCGAATTCGCTGAGCGCGAAAGGCTTGACCAGATAGTCGTCCGCGCCAAGGTCGAGCGCGCGCACGCGCTCGTCGAGCGCCTCGCGCGCGGTGACGACGAGCACCGGCACGGCGTCGGTGCGCGCGCGCAGCCGGCGCAGCAGCTCGACGCCGTCCATCTCCGGAAGGCCGAGGTCGAGCACGACGAGATCGTACGGGTGGGCCTGCAGCGCGGCGTCGGCCTGGCGTCCGCCGGCGAGCCGGTCGACGGCGTGGCCGGCGCGGGTGAGGGCGGCAACGATCGCGTCGGCGATCGCGGCGTCGTCCTCGATGATCAGGATGCGCATCGTGAATCCTCGCCACGCGATCGTGGCACGTTTCGCGGCGCCGGGCGCGCGCGCCCACCACTGACACCGTTTGCGGCGCGCGGTTCGCGGGTTGCCGGGTCTATCGATGCAAACGCAATTGCGAGTGATTCGCATTTGTGATGGAATCCGCCGACGGGCGCGCGGCCCGGTCGATCGAATCCCGAGATGCAAATTCCGCTGAAGCGCGTCCTGTTTCGCCTCCACTGGCTTGCCGGCATCGCGGCCGGGCTCGTGCTCGCCGTCGTCGGCGTCACGGGCGCGCTGCTCGGGTTCGAGGCGGAGCTGGTGCGTGCGCTGAATCCGGCGCTTGCGATCGAGACGCAGGGACGCGGTGCGCCGAAGCCGCCGAGCGGGGCGATCGAAGCGGCGATGGCGGCGCACACGGGATTTCGCGCGCGCAGCGTCGCGTGGGACGGCGACGACGCGGCGCTCGTCGTGCGCATCGCGCGCGCGGGCGAGCGCAACGGGCCCGAAGTCGCGGTCGATCCGTACGGTGTCGTCGTGATCGGCGAGCTGCGCGGCGCGGACTTCTTCGCGACGGTCGAGCAGCTGCATCGCAATCTCGCCGCGGGGCCGGTCGGCAAGCAGATCGTCGGCGCGAGCACCGCGCTGCTCGTGCTGATGGCGATCACCGGCATCGTGCTGCGCTGGCCGCGCAAGGCGACGTCGGCCCGCGCGTGGCTCGCGTTCAACACGAAGCTGCGCGGCCGCGCGCTGCTTTGGAACCTGCATTCGGTGGGCGCGACGTGGCTGCTGCCGCTGTACCTGATCGTCGCGCTGACGGGGCTCTGGTGGTCGTACGATTTCTATCGCGACGCGATCAATCGCGCGGCCGGCGCGACGACGCCGGCGCGTCGCGCGCCGCCCGACGCGCGCGGCGAGATACCGCTCGCCGCGATCGATCTCGCGTGGTCGACGTTCCGTCGCGAGCAAGGCGATGCATCGCGCGCGACGCTTTCGCTTGCGGGCGACGCCGGCGCGCCGATCGAGATCCGTTACCAGACGCCGGCGAGCCCGCATTCGCGCGCATGGAACACGCTGAAGGTCGACGGGCAGAGTGGGGCGGTCGTCGCCCGCGAGCTCTATGCGGAGCTGCCGGCGGGGCGACGTTTCGTCGCGAGCATCTTCCCGCTGCATTCGGGCGATTTCTTCGGCTGGCCCGGCCGTGTCGCGATGGCGCTCGCGGCGCTGCTGATGCCGTTCTTCTTCGTGACCGGCATCTGGATGTGGATCCGCCGGCGTGCTGCGGCAAAAGAGCGCGCGCGGCTGCGTCCTGCCAAGACCGCTGCATCGGCCCGGCGGCCCGCGCTCGACGAAGCCTGAGCCCGCGCTCCGTCCGCAGTCGGTTGCGAGCGCGAACGGTATTGAGAATCATTATCATCTTGAGGTATGTTCGCGGGCTGGACGGGAGGAGCCGGCGTCGCCGGCTCGCATGCGAGCACGACGCCAGCGGACCGATCGCACGCGACTACGACAACAGGGCGAACCACACATGGCATCCGGCACCTCCATCGTTTCGATTCCGCACCCACCGCGTCGCCTGCTGGCGACGGCGCTCGTTGCTTTCGCGCCGTTCGCGGGCCACGCGGCCGAAGATCCCGCGCCGGCGACGCCCGACGACGCCGCGGCCGATCGCCGCAAGAACATGGCCGAGCTCGACACGGTCAGCGTCGAAGGCAGCGACGGCGCGGAGCCGATGTCGCCGAAGTTCACGGCACCGCTCCTCGACACGCCGCGCTCGGTCACGGTCGTGCCGCAGCAGGTGATCCAGGACACGGGCTCGACGACGCTGGTCGATGCGCTCCGCACGGTGCCCGGCATCACGTTCGGCGCGGGCGAAGGCGGCAACCCGGTCGGCGATCGCCCGTTCATCCGCGGCTACGACGCCGGCGCCGACATCTACGTCGACGGCATCCGCGACGTCGGCTCGCAGACGCGCGAAGCGTTCGACATCGAGCAGATCGACGTGACGAAGGGCCCGAGCTCCGCGTACACGGGCCGCGGCGCGATCGGCGGCAGCATCAATATCGTCACGAAGGCGCCGAAGGCCGACGACTTCGTCGCCGGCAGCGTCGGCCTCGGCACCGACCAGTACCAGCGCGCGACGCTCGACGCGAACAAGGCGCTGAGCGACGACGTCGCGTTTCGCGTGAACCTGATGGAGCACTCGGCCGACGTGCCGGGCCGCGACGGCCCCGACGTCAGCCGCTGGGGCATCGCGCCGTCGGTCACGTTCGGCATGAATTCGCCGACGCGTGCGACGCTGAGCTATTACCACCTCTCGACCGACGATACGCCGGACAGCGGAATCCCGTACAACAATCCGTTCGCCGCGACGAATCCGAACGCGCCGTTGAACGGCGACGGCAGCCCGGTCGACGTCGACCGCGAGAATTTCTACGGACTCCTCGGTCGCGACTTCCGCAAGACCAAGGCCGACATCGGCACGGCGCTGATCGCGCACGACTTCGGCAACGGCTGGACGCTGCGCAACACGACGCGCTACGGCCGCACGGCGAACGACTACATCTGGACGAATCCGGACGACAGCGTCGGCAATTTCCTGACCAACGGCTACGTCTATCGCTCGCCGAAATCGCGCGTGACATCGACCAAGACCGCGGCGAACCAGACCGATCTCACCGGCGAATTCGAGACCGGCAGCGTCCGGCACACGATCGCGACCGGCATCGAATTCGACCACGAGCGCACCGAGGTCGACCAGTACATCGTCACGAACCCCGACGGCATCACGACGCGCGACTGCTCGAATCCGCTGCTCGTCGAGGATTTCCTCTGCACGCCGCTGAACGATCCGAATCCCCACGATCCGTGGCTCGGGACGATCGTCCGCCGCAACAACCCGAACGTCTACGACACCGACACGCGCTCGGCATACGCGTTCGACACGATGACGCTGTCGGAACAGTGGCTCCTCAACGCAGGCCTGCGTTTCGACAGCTATTCGACGAAGGCCGATCTCATCGCGACGTCGACGGTGCCCGCGGCGAAGGTCGGCAACGACGACGATCTGTGGAATTACCAGGTCGGCCTCGTCTACAAGCCGTCGCAGGACGGCAGCGTCTACGCGTCCTACGGCACGTCGTCGAGCCCGTCCGGCGCCGCGAACGGCGAAGGTGCGGCCGGCGACAACGTCAACATCACGACGTCGATCGCCGACCTCGATCCGATCAAGAGCAGGAACCTCGAGCTCGGCACGAAGTGGGACGTGCTCGGCGGGCACCTCTCGCTGACCGCGGCGATCTTCCGTTCCGAAGTCACCAACGCGCGCGTGCCGAGCGAGAACGGCACCACGCAGCTCGCCGGCGACAAGCGCGTCGACGGCATCGAGATCGGCATCACCGGCGAGATCACCGAACAGTGGCGCGTGTTCGGCGGCTACACGCACCTCGACAGCGAGCTCACGGACGCAGGTTTCGTCAACGTCGGCACGGCGACGAATCCGGTCTGGGTACCGAGCCCCGACAAGGGCAACCGGTTCCCGAACACGCCGGACGACAGCGCGTCGCTGTGGACGACGTATCAGCTCCTGCCGAAGCTCACGATCGGCGCCGGCGCGTTCTACACGTCGAAGGTGTACGGCAACACGGCGAACACGAAGTGGGTGCCGGCGTACACGCGCTTCGACGCGATGGCGGCGTACAAGGTCAACGATCACTTCAGCCTGCAGCTCAACGTCCAGAACCTGACCGACAAGCTCTACTTCGACAAGGCGTACCAGACGCACTACGTCTCGGTCGCGCCGGGCCGCTCGGCGGTGCTGACGGCGAACTTCACGTTCTGATGCTGCTGCACGTCGCCCACGTGCTTTCGGCCGGGCAGGTCGCGCAATCCCGCGACTGGCTCGTCTCGGCCGACTGGCGTGACGGGCGCGCGACGGCGGGCTATCAGTCGGCGCGCGCGAAGAACAATCGCCAGCTCGCCGAGGACGATCCGGTCGCGCGTCAGCTCGGCGCCGTGATCGTCGATGCGCTCGGGAAGCATCCGACGTTCTTCGCAGGCGCGCTGCCGCGGCGCATCTTTCCGCCGCTGTTCAACCGCTACGAAGGCGGCGAGGCGTTCGACACGCACGTCGACAACGCGATCCGCTACGACCGCTCCGGCCGGGAGCCCGTGCCGCTGCGCACCGACCTCTCGGCGACGCTGTTCCTGTCCGAGCCCGGCGACTACGACGGCGGCGAGCTCGTCATCGAGGACACGTTCGGCGCACACGCGGTGAAGCTGCCGGCCGGCGATCTCGTGCTGTATCCCGGATCGAGCCTGCACGAGGTGCAGCCGGTCACGCGCGGCGCGCGCGTCGCGGCGTTCTTCTGGATCCAGAGCTTCGTGCGCTCGGATGCGCAGCGGCGCATGCTGTTCGATCTCGACCTGTCGATCCAGGCGCTCGCGCAGCGCACGCCGGATGCGCCCGAGCTCGTGCGGCTGACCGGCGTCTATCACAACCTCCTGCGCGAGTGGTCGGATGTCTGAGGCGGCGCTCGCCGAGCTCCTGCGCGGAAATCCCGCGGCCGCCGCCGCGCAGCTGCATCGCGCGGCCCGCGACGGCGACATCGAAGCGCAGGTGCTGTTCGCGCAGATGCTGTCCGAGGGCCGCGGCATCGCGCGCGACGCCGCCGAAGGACTCTACTGGTACACGCTGGCGGCGAATCTCGGTCACGCCGCGGCGGCGAACATGGTCGGGCGCTGTCACGAGCTCGGCCACGGCACCGCCGTCGACGAAGCGCTCGCCGCCGCGTGGTATCGCCGATCGGCGGAACGCGGCTCCGTCTGGGGCATGTACAACCATGCGAACCTGCTTGCGACGGGACGCGGCACGCGCCAGGATCTCGTGGCCGCGTTCGCGCTGTATCGTCGTGCCGCCGAAGCGGGTCATGCAAAGTCGATGAACCTCGTCGGACGCTGCTACGAAGAAGGCCTCGGCGTCGACGCCGACAGCGAGGCCGCGTATCGGTGGTATCGCAAGTCCGCCGAAGCCGGCGACTTTCGCGGACAGCGGAGCCTTGCTGCGGTGCTCGTCGAAGCCGGGCGCATCGACGAGGCGGGGTACTGGTTGCGGCGCGCCGAGGCAGCGAAGGCGTCCGCCTAGCGCGTGAATTTCACCAGCACGATCTCGCCGCTGCCCTCTACGACGATGCGCGCTTCGTCGCGCGTCGCGAAGTCGATGCGCAGTGTGTCGCCGCTCGCGAACGTTTCCTCGATCGCGTCGCTGCGCGCCGTCGCGCTGCCGGAATACGCGTGCAGGAGCCACGTTACGCCGCCTTCGGCGAACAGCACCATCGAGCCGACCAGCGGGCGCGCGACGACGTCGGCGCGAACGGCGGCGCGGCGCGCCATCACGTTGAAGTCGCGCGTCGGACCGGCGAGCAGCCGGCAATCGACCGCGGCTTCGCCTTCGAAGTGCGCACGCTGGAAGCGCTCGACGAGCCGCAGCGGCGGCGCGTCGTCGATGTCGAGCTCGATGCCGTTGCCCGACAGCAGCAGGAGATCGCGCGTCACGCCGGGAAAGCTCGAGAACGGCCCGTCGCGCTCGATCTCGGCGATGCTGACGCGCCAGTCGAAGTCGCGCTCGGGACCCGCGGGCTCGCGCGCGATCTCGGTGGTCCAGCCGCCGTCGTTCTTCCAGCGCACGCGACGGTAGTCGGCGGCGCGGAGCAGCGAAAGTCGGGTCATCGGATCGGCGGCCTCGCAGCGGATGCGTGCGGACGCCGTCGCTTCAGGCGTCCGCCTCGGGCGGATGATAGACGTAGACGAGCGTCGCGCCGCCGAGGAAGTCGATCGTCGTCGCCTGCCGGCCGCCGAGCCGGCGCGCAACGCGCTCCGCGGCGCCGTTGTCGGCACGGATCAGGCTGACGAGGCGCTGCGCGCCGACGCTGCGGAACGCGAAGTCGAGCGCGGCGCGCGCGCCTTCGGTCGCGTAGCCGTGGCGGCGCTGCTCCGGCTTGAGCATCCAGCCGAGCTCGAGATCGGGCCAGCCTTCGGGACAGTGCAGGCCAACGCGGCCGACGAACGCACCGGTGTCCTTGAGCTCGATCGCCCACATGCCGTAGCCGCGCAGCGACCAGTGGCCGAGCAGCATCGCCATCGAGCGCCACGCGTTCATGCGGTCGAGCGGCTCGCCGTCGCCGACGTAGCGCGTCGAGGTCGGATCGGCGAGCATCGATGCGTAGGCTTCGAAATGCCGCTCGGCGAACGCCGTGAGGCGAAGCCGCTCGGTCTCGATGACGGGAATCTCGACCATCGCGATCAGGCGACGAGCGCCGCGAGCGCCGACGTCGATGCGCGCAGGCTTTCTTCCCAGCTGAAGCCGACGATGCGCTCGCCGCTCTCGGCGTCGCGGAAGCCTTCTTCCTGTCCGGGCGCGAGGAGGTGGCGGTAATCGACCGTGATCTCGGTGCCGGGCGCGAGGTCGGCGGCCGCGAACACGAAGCCGAGATGCCAAAGCCCGGTCGGCGCGAACGCGTGGTTCACGTAGCACTCGTCCGGCCACTCGGTCGTCACGGTGTAGGCGTTCTCGAACCACCGCACGGTCGCGGGCAGGAGCTCGGCCGCGTCGGGCATGCGCTCGATCTCGTCGAACGTGTGCACGCGCGGGATCGCATCCGGCGCGACGATGACGCGGCCGCGCGCGACGGGCTCGTCGAGGAACAAGCCTTTCCCGGCGCCCGCGATCTGCGACGGGCCGATGTGGTAACGGGGAATGATCATCTGCGCACGCCTTGCGGCGGGCGCGGAGTCTAGCAGAACGACGCGGCCGTTCCGCGCGTCTTTACCAGGTGCCGAGCGGCCGCGCGGGGCCGGCGTGCGTGCCGCCGCCGGCGTGCGAGCGGCCGAACACGATCGCGTCGCGGTTCGCCTCGATGATGCGCGGGCCGATGCCGTCGACCTTGGCGAGATCCTCGAGGCTCTCGAACGGGCCGTGCGCATTGCGGTAGGCGACGATCGCCTCGGCCTTCGAGAGGCCGACGCCGTCGAGGGACTGGGCCAGCGTCTTGGCGTCGGCCGTGTTGATGTCGACCTGCGTGCCGGCGAGCGCCGGCAGCGCGAGGCAAAGCGCGATGAAGAGAACGATTCGAACGATGGATTTCATGTGCGGGACAGTCGAAAAAGGACGCAGAAAAACGCAGAAAGCGCGAATGGGCACAGCGTACCGACGCTTCGTGCACATCGGCAGGGCGCCATCGCGGCGTCGCCAGTCGGCGATCGGCGACGCGCCGTGTAGGAAACTTCCTACAGGGGTCATGGAAGCGTTGCAGGAGTAGACTGCGCGGCTCGCAATGACCAAAGCGGTTTCAGCCATGGATTCGACAGCACTGAGTGGTTTCGTCGGCGGTCTCTGGGACGGCGAGATCGTCCCGCAGCTCACCGAGTACATCCGCATCCCGAACAAGTCGCCGATGTTCGACGCGCAGTGGGCCGAGCACGGCCACATGGATCGCGCGGTGGGGCTGATGGAGGCATGGGCGCGCTCGCAGCCGATTCCCGGCATGAGGCTCGAAGTCGTGCGCCTGCCGGGCCGCACGCCGCTCATCTTCATCGAGATTCCCGGCCAGGGCGACGACACCGTGCTGCTCTACGGCCACCTCGACAAGCAGCCCGAGATGACCGGCTGGTCGGACCACCTCGGTCCGTGGACGCCGGTGCTCGAGGGCGACAAGCTCTACGGCCGCGGCGGCGCCGACGACGGCTACGCGATCTTCGGCTCGCTCGCCGCGATCATGGCGCTGCAGGCGCAGGGCATCGCGCATTCGCGCTGCGTCGTGATGATCGAGGCCTGCGAGGAATCGGGCAGCTACGACCTGCCGTACTACGTCGACCATCTCGCCGATCGCATCGGCAAGCCGTCGCTGATCGTCTGCCTCGATTCGGGTTGCGGCAACTACGATCAGTTGTGGCTGACGACGTCGCTGCGCGGACTTACGGGCGGCAACCTCACCGTGAAGGTGCTCGAAGAAGGCGTGCATTCCGGCGATGCGTCCGGCGTCGTCGCGTCGAGCTTCCGCATCCTGCGCCAGGTGCTGTCGCGCCTCGAGGACGAGGCGACCGGCCGCATCAAGCCGCAGGAGCTGCATGTCGAGATTCCCGCACAGCGCGTCGCGCAGGCGAAGCGCACGGCGGAAATCCTCGGCGATGCGGTCTACTCGAAGTTCCCGATGGTCGAGGGCATGAAAGCGATGTCGAGCGATCTGTCCGAGCTCGTGCTCAATCGCACGTGGCGCCCGGCGCTCTCGATCACCGGCATCGGCGGACTGCCGTCGCTGGATTCGGCCGGCAACGTGCTGCGGCCGTACACGGCGGTGAAGGTGTCGCTGCGCGTGCCGCCGACGCTCGATGCGGTCAAGGGCGGCGAGTTCGTCAAGCGCCTCCTCGAAAGCGATGCGCCGTACGGCGCGAAGGTCAGCTTCGAGCTCGAGAAGGCCGGCAGCGGCTGGAACGCGCCCGAGCTCGCGCCGTGGCTCGAGAAGTCCGTCGACATGGCGTCGAAGCAGTTCTTCGGCGCGCCGGTCGCCTACAACGGCGAGGGCGGCTCGATCCCGTTCATGGGCATGCTCGGCGAGAAATTCCCGGGCGCGCAGTTCCTCATCACCGGCGTGCTCGGCCCTCACTCGAACGCGCACGGCCCGAACGAGTTCCTGCACATCCCGACCGGCAAGCGCATGTCGATGTGCGTCGCACAGGTTGTCGCGGATCACTACCGCGCGTCCGAAGCCGGCCTCACGAGCGGCGTCGCGGCGAGCGGCGCGCACACGGTCAAGGGCGGCGACGGTTGCTGCTGAGCTCCCGATTGCGACCGACGAATGCCACGCCAGCGCCCGAATTCGCGCCGATGCGGGCGCTAGCCTCGGTTCCATGCGAGACGTCCGCATGACCACGATCCGCGCCGCGCGCACCTACGACGCGCCGGCGATCGCCGAACTCGGCGGGCAGCTCGGCTATCCCTCGACGCGCCAGCAGATCGCGTCGCGGCTCGCCGGCATCGACGCCGAAGCCGCGAGCCGCGTGCTCGTCGCCGAGGATGCGTCGGGGCGCGTGGTCGGCTGGCTGCACGTCGCGGCACGCACGCAGCTCACCGAGGATGCCTGCGCCGAGATTCTCGGGCTCGTCGTCGACGAAACCGCGCGCAACGCCGGCATCGGCGCCGCGCTGGTCGGTGCCGCCGAGGCGTGGGCGCGCTCGACCGGCTGCGTGCGCATCCGCGTGCGCAGCCGCGTCACGCGCGAGCGTGCGCATCGCTTCTACGAGCGTGCGGGCTACGCGCGGAACAAGGTGCAGCTCGTGCTGCACAAGGCGCTGGACTAGCCCGTCGTTCCGGCGAAAGCGACGGTCAACGCTCCCCGAGCGGCCGCGCCGGCACGGTGCGCAGATACGCCCACAGCGCGTCGAGCTCCGTATCGCTGAACACGCTCATCGCCTTCCACGGCATGAACGGATCGAGCGCCGTGCCGTCGCGCTTCTTGCCTTCGCGGAACACGCGGTAGAAATCGTCCTTGCTCCACGCGCCGATGCCGGTCGCCTGATCGGGCGTGATGTTGAGCGGCTTCGGGAAATCCGGCGGCACGCCCGGAATCGGCCCGCCCGAGAAATGCTGGCCATGACAGCCCGTGCACGCGCGCGCGAGGTATTCGCCGAATGCGGCGGTCGGTGCATGTTCGATGTGCGCGGCGTGCTTGGCGGCCTGGTCGATGAGCCGCGCCTCGAGCATCGGCAGCTGGCCGAACGCGAACAGCGCGCGCCCGATCGGGCCGATGTAGCTCGACGGCACGCTGCGATCGACCGGCGGCCGCACTTTCGCATACGCGATGAGATCGGCGGTGTCGGCGTCGGTGAGCGCCGCGAAATCGCGGATCGGCATGAACAGCAGCGCCTGGCCGTTCTGCTTGATGCCGTGGCGGATCGCGCGCTCCCAGTCGGCGTCGGTGAAGTTCGACGGGATGCCGCCCTTGCCGCGCGTCAGGTTCGGCGCCGACATGCGGCCGATCGGCGGCGCTTCCATGACGACGCGCCCGCCGAAATCGGCGCCGTGGCAGTCGGCGCAACCGCGCGTGATCGCGAGATGCTCGCCGCGCGCGACCGCGTCGGCGTCGGTCGGAATCGCGAGCGCAGCTTCGTCGACGCGCCAGACCTGGCGGATCGCGAGCTCGCTGCGCGCGAAGACGAACGCGGCGATGCCGAGAAAGACGACGAGAAGCGCGAGCATCGCCCGCACGAGGAAGCGCTTCATGGTGGTTCCCCCCGGCGTTTTGCCGCCGGGCGGGATGGTAGCGCCTCAGCCGGAGCGCTGCTTCATGCCGCTCTTCCAGGCGTAGACGGCGGCCTGCGTGCGGTCGCTGACGTTCAGCTTGCCGAGCACGTTGCTGACGTGCGTCTTGACGGTCTTCTCGCCGATGCCGAGGCGGTCGGCGATCTGCTGGTTGCTGAGGCCTTCGGCGATCAGCGCGAGCACTTCGCGCTCGCGCTGGCTCAGCGATTCGAGCACTTCGCTGCCCGGCGCGGGACCGCGGCGCAGTGCGTCCATCAGCCGCGCGGCGACGCGCGGATGCAGCACGGCTTCGCCGGTGGCGGCCTTGCGCAGCGCTTCGGCGAGCGCGTCGGCGTCGACGTCCTTGAGGAGACACGACAGCGCGCCGGCCTGCACGGCGGCGACGATCTGCTGCGCGTCCTCGAACGACGTCAGCAGCACGACCTGCGTCGCCGGGCTGATCGCGCGGATGCTGCGCGTCGCCTCGATGCCGCCGCCCGGCATGACGAGATCGACCAGCGCCACGTCGGGATGGTGCTTCGCGCAAAGCTCGACGGCGCCGTCGGCGTCCTCGGCCTCGCCGACGATGGCGAGGTCGGCATGCGTTTCGAGAAACGCGCGGATGCCCTGGCGCACGAGCACGTGGTCGTCGGCGATGACGACGCGGATGTGGGGAGCGTTCATGCGATCGGATTCTCCGCGACAACGAAACTGACGGCGACGCGCGTACCTTTGCCGGCCGGCGCGTCGAGCTCGAAGCGGCCGCCCGGCAGCGCCTCGGCGCGGGCGCGCATGTTCTCGAGACCCATGCCCGAGCCATGGTCGACCGCGATGCCGCGGCCATTATCGACGATCGCGAGACGGACCCGATCCGCCTCGCGGCGGAGCGCGATATCGAGCCGCGTCGCGCCCGCATGGCGCAGCACGTTGGCGAGCGCCTCGTCGACGATCCGCAGCAGCGATTCCTCTTGTGCCGCGGCCATCGGCGGCAAGTCGTCGAGCGCGAACGTGGGGGTGAGGCCGCTCGTATGCGACCACTCGATCGCACGCTCGCGCACGCGCTCGGCGAACGGGAGCTCGGCGTCCGAGGCGCGCAGCTCGTCGAGGATCTGCGCGAGCTCCCGCTGGATCTGCTGGGTCAGGCGCTGTGCCTGATCGAGGCGCTCCGAGCCCTGCGCGTCGCCGATCACGCGCCGCGCCGTCGCGAGCTGCAGGTTCAGTGCGAATGCCTTCTGCTTGACCGTATCGTGGAGGTCGCGCGCGAGGCGCTGGCGCTCGGCGAGCGTCGCGAGCTGCGCGCGCGAGCGCATGAGGCTGCGCAGATCGAGCGCCATCCGATCGAGCAGCGAGGACAATCCGCCGAGCTCGTCGCGCGAACGGTCGCCGATGCGGTCGGAGAAATCGCCGCGGCTCCACGCGGTCGCCGCGCTCGCGACGCGGTTGAGGCGGCGCGTCACCCACCACGCGAGGAAGATCGACGAGGCGATGCCGAACACGACGAGGAAGCCGAACACGGTCGGCGACTCGAAGCTCGAGTCGCCGAGCAGATGCCGCCACGGCAGCGGCAGGCGCAGCTCGACGAACAACAGGCCGAGCACGCTGCCGGATGCATCGCGCACCGGCGCGACGACGCGCCGGATGCGGTACGGGCTGTCGGCGCCCTGAAGCGGCGTCGCGCTGCTCGCGCTCGTCGCGGCGCGCAGCGCTTCCTCGGTCGTCGGCACCGATGGCGTCCAGCGGCCGTCGCCGCTCGATCGCGCGAGCTCGCGGCCGTCGGGCGCAAGGATGGCGCCGGCAAGCGGCGCGTCGGCGAGCTCCATCAGCACGTACGACTCGTCGGGCGTGAGGCCGCCGCGCGGCTGCTGGAGACGCAGCACCCAGCCGTCGAGCCACGTGTGCAAAGCGACCGCATCGCCGTCGTGCGCGAAGTGCGGCCATTGCCGCGCGAGATCGCTTGCGCCTTTCTCCGCGGCGCGATCGAGGCTGCCTTCGGAAACGCCGCGCATGAAATGCCCGAACTCGTAGATCAGGATCGTCGATTCGACGACGACGAGCGTCGGCAGCGACAGCAGCAGGTAGAACAGCGCGAGCTTGGACACGAGCCCGCGCAGTTGCGGACGAAGAACGGTCATCGATTCCGGGACGCGGCGACGGAAACGCAAGCATAACTGCGTGGCGGTTCGCGTTCCGGCCCGTCGATCCGCCTGCAGACGGAGCGCGACGCGGTCGTACGACCGTTATGCGGACCGCTCCAGGCGCCTAGGCTTGCGGAATTAGAAATTCGTTAACCCTGAAGCTGTGGGAGGCTTCGATGCACTTCGGATTTCTGCGACACAGGGCGCCGCTCGCCTGCGCCCTCTGGATGGCTGTGGGCGCGGCGCCCGTTTCGGCCCAGGAAGCCACGGAGCTCGAACCGGTCGAAGTGACGACCGCCAAGATTCCGCTGCCGCTCCGCGACGTCGCGGCGACGATCACGGTCGTCACCGGCGAGGAGCTGCAGGCGCGCGGCGCGTATGACCTCCGCACCGCGCTGTCGCTGGTCGCCGGCGTCGACATCGCGCCCGGCGGCGACGGCGGGCCGACCTCATCCGTGCCGGCACTCTGGGGCCTGCGCGAGTTCGACGCGTTCCTGCTGGTCGTCGACGGCATTCCGTGGGGCGGCGCGTTCACGCCGGCGCTGGCGACGCTCGACGTCGCCAACGTCGAGCGCATCGAGGTGCTGAAAGGCGCGGCGCCCGTGAGCTACGGCGCGACGAGCTTCGTCGGCGTCATCCACGTGATCCATTACCAGCCGGGGCAGGGCCCTGCGCGCGTCGAAGTCGGCGTCGGCAGCCGCGGCAGCGCGCGCGTCGCGGCGACGATGCCGCTTTCCGATGCGAATGCGCCGTGGCGGCAGTCGCTGCTGTTCGACGCCGACACGGTCGAGCTTTCCGGCGATCGCACGGGCTGGGACCGCGCGCACGTTCTGTATCGCGGCGCGGGTCGCGTCGGCGAGGGTGACTTCACGTTCGATGCCGACGGCAATTTCCTGAACCAGGATCCGACGAGCCCGCATCCGCGCGAAGGCCGCGAGCTTTCGCCGCGCGTGCCGCTCGACGCGAACGACAATCCGCGCGGCGCCAAGCAGGACGAGGATCGGGGCCAGCTCGCGTTCGGCTACGTGCTGCCGACCGGCGTCGGCGACTGGAGCACGCGCCTCGCCTACGCGCGCAGCAGCGCCGAGAACGTGCGCGGCTTCCTGCGCGAGGACTTCGCCGACGACGGCATCGAGCACAACGCCGACGGCTTCCATCAGGACGTCGATCGCACCGAGGTCTACTTCGACAGCCATTTCGCGACGCCGCTGCAGGATCGCGCGACGCTGGTCTGGGGCATGGATTACCTCTACGGCCGCGGCGAGCAGGACAGCGACAACTTCGAATACGCGGTGCTGCCGAGCGGCGCGAACGCGCCCGACTGGCGCGGGCTCCACATCGACGAGACGACGCACCTCGACGACAAGCGCAACTTCCTCGGCGTGTACGCCGATCTCGAGTTCGCGATCACCGAGGCGTGGCGGCTCGAGCTCGGCCTTCGCTTCAACCACACGAACGAGAAGACGCACGGCGTCGAGACCGATCTGACGGGCGACGAGCCCGAAGTCACGGACAGCGGCCGCGACGAGCGCACCGACAACCGCTGGGCCGGCGCGTTCGGCACGAGCTACCGCTTCTTCGAAGACGGCAAGGACTATCTCGTCGGCTACGCGAACTACCGCGACACGTTCAAGCCGGCGGTCGTCGACTTCGGTCCCGAAGCCGAGTTCGACATCCTGAAGCCCGAGGACGCGCAGAGCGCCGAGCTCGGCATCAAGGGCCGCCATCTCGACGGGCACCTCGAGTGGGATCTCTCGGTGTTCCGCATGAACTTCCGCAACCTCGTCGTCGGCCAGGACGTCGAGGGACTGCCGGCGCTGACCAACGCCGGCAAGGAGAAGTTCAAGGGCGCCGAGACCGAGGTGCGCTGGAATTTCGGCGAGGGCATGAGCGTCGTCGGTACCTACGCGTATCACGACGCGCGCTTCGACGACTACGTGCAGGACTTCGACGGCGTGCCGACGCAGCTCGACGGCAACCTGCTCGAGATGTCGCCGCAGCACATCGGCAGCTTCGGCTTCATGTTCACGCCGCCGCAGGGCTTCCGCGCCTATGCGGTCGCGCAGTACATCGGCAAGCGCTGGCTCAACAAGCGCAACACCGCGCTCGCCGAGGACTACACGACGTTCGACGCCGGCTTCGGCTACGCGTGGGATCGCTGGGAAGTGCGCGTCGACGGCTACAACCTGTCGGACCGCCGCGATCCGGTCGCCGAGAGCGAGCTCGGCGACGCGCAGTATTACCGCTTGCCGGCGCGGCAGTACTGGCTCAGCGCGCGCTACTCGTTCGGCGCGCACTGAGCGACGGGTTGCCGCGTGATGGGCGCGGCGCCGCGGTGGCCGCAACCCGGGGAGTTGCGGCCACCGCCCTTGCCGGCGTGCGACGCCGCCGCACCGGGCGTGGCCGCGCCGCTACGCGTCAGCGCCCGTAGAGCGCCTGCAGCGACGTGCTGAGCAGCGCGTTCGCTTCGAGCGCCGTCTTCACCGCGGCCGCGTCGGCGTTCGCGTCGACGCCGAGATGCTCGGTGCCGAGCGCATAGACCGTGAACACGTAGTGATGCGGCTTGTCGCCGCGCGGCGGGCAGGGTCCGCCGTAGCCGGTTTCGCCGAAGTCGTTCTTCGCGCTGGTGCCGGCCGCAGCGCCCGCGCCGGCTTCGAGCGACGTCGTCTTCGCGTCGATGTCGAACAGGAGCCAGTGCCACCAGCCGACGCCGCCACGCGCGTCGGGATCGAACATCGTGACCGCGAAGCTCTTCGTCCCTGCGGGCGCGCCGCTCCAGTGCAGCTCGGGGCTGACGTTGCCGCCGTTGCATTCGCTCTTGTTGTAGACGTGCTTCGTGGCGAGGGTCGTGTTCGGGCCGAAGCTCGCGCTTTCGAGCGTGAAGCCGTCGGCGCGCACGCCTGCGGACGCGAACACCGCGAGCAGCGGGACCAGCAGACTCTGCTTCATCGAAGTCTCCGGCAGCGAAGCTGCGAGGATTGTGCGCCCGCCGGCCGGCGCGCGGCAGCACAGCGCGATGCGCGATTCAGCGAATCATCAGCCGGCGCGCAACGCGCGTGGCTTGCCCGGCGTTGCGCGCGCGACTGCTTTCAGTTGTTGAGCGGCGTCTCGTCGCCGCCTTCGTCGTCGCCTTCGGACTCGAAGCCGGTCATCGCGAACCACTTGTCTTCGGAACCGGCGAGGATCATCACGATCGGCGCGACGCACGGATTCGGCAGCTCGATCGTCGTGTGGATGAACGAGTTGCCGTGCACGTCGGCGTGAAAGCCGTCGGTGATGACGTTCTGCGTCTCGACGCCGGCGTCGGTCTCGGTGAGGCAGCTGACGAGAGCGCGGAACTCGGCTTCGTCGTTGGTGCCGACGAGCTCGGGCGGCACGGAAGGATCGTCGGCGAACACGAGCCCGCGGACGAGGACCGTGAGGTGACCGCGCGAATCGAAATCGCCGATCACGAAGCCTTCGACCGTCCACGGCAGCTCGTCGCCGATGACGTCGCGCACCGGGTTCGCGTCGCCGACGAACGGTCCGTCGACGCCGTACATCGTGTGGAAGGAGAGGATCCTCCGGTTGCCGTGTTCCTGATCGGCCGGCGAGGGCGGTGACGCAGCCAGGGACGCGCCGGCCAGCGCCAGTGTCAGCGGCGCAAGCGCAAACAGCCTGTTCATGTGAGTCTCCTTTCGACAGGGTTCGGCCGGTCGCATGGGGAGCGGCCGGCCGGAGGGAGCGCCTCGTGCAACGTGCGAGCGCGAACGATCGCTCCGCCGCCGTGAACCTAGGAGCGTGCGACTTTACGGGTCATGACCATCGGGCCCCGATTGTCAAACGTCCGGCAATTCGATTTTGCGGCTCAGTTCGATGCCGGCATGTCGAAGGATGCGCTCGCCGGGCAGCGCGACTGCATGCGCTTGCCGCATTCGCGCGGGGCGAGTTCCTTGCTGAGGCAGACGCGCACTTCGACGAGCTCGCCGCGGCTGCAATGCAGGCTCATCATTTCGTCCGTGAGCCCCGTGTTCGCGCGCTTGAACGCGGCGCGCACGTGCGCCGCGTCGACGTGCAGCGTCGCGTGCGGCGCCGTGAACTCGGCCGGTACGTGCACAGCCGCAAACGCGCGGTCGGCGAGCGAGAAGTAGGCGGACGGATCCATGCCCGTGCACGCGCCGTGCGCGACCCACTCGTGCGTGATGAGGCGCCGGCTCGGCATGAACGCGAGCGCCGTGTTGACGGTCTTGCGGTCGGGCTCGTCGTCGGTCGTGCAGCGCTCGGGTCCGCCACCGCCTTCGTATTGCGGCCAGAGCCCGTGCAGCACGAAGCCGAAGCCCTTGTGGCCGCATTGCTCGTCTTCGTCGGGGTGCAGCTCGCAGAAGGTCGGCGACCATGAGAGCGCCATCACGTAGTAGTCGAACTCGCCGACCGTGCCGCTCTGGGCGGGACCCTTGTGGCTCGTGTGATGCGAGTGCGAGGAATTCTTCGCCTCGAGCGGGGCGATCGCGAGGAAGGCGAGGACGGCGGCGATCGCGATCGGACGGAAGCGCATGGGGTTCTCCGGAGGACTGCGCGCTCACGCTACCTGCTGCCACGAAGAAGCTCAACGACACGCGCGCCGGGTTATCATTGAGGGCTCCGATTCGCAACGCCACCCCGATAACTCATGACAAAACGCATCGCCCTGCGCCGCTCGCCGATCCACGGCAACGGCGTTTTCGCACTGGTCGACATCCCGAAGGGAACCGAGCTCGTCGAATACCGCGGCCGGCGCATGACGCATGCGCAGATCGACCGCATCTACGCCGACACGACCGACAACGGCCACACGTTCCTGTTCACGCTGAACGACCGCTACGTGATCGACGCCAACTTCGACGGCAACATCGCGCGCTGGATCAACCACAGCTGCAAGCCGAACTGCCAGGCGGTGATCGAGGAAGACGACAGCAAGGACCGCCGGAGGGATCGCGTGCTGATCGAGACGATCCGTCCGCTCCGTGCCGGCGAGGAGCTGACCTACGACTACGGCATCGACCCCGGCGAGCGCCTGACGCCGCGCCTCAAGAAGATCTGGGCCTGCCGCTGCGGCGCCCCGCGCTGCATCGGCACGATGTTGCGGCCCAAGCGCGCCCGGCCGCGCTGAGGGGCGTTCGGGGTCGTCCCGACCGCCCGAAGCGTGACGGATGCGTCGATTCCGCGCTCGGCCCCACGCGAGCCCGCGCCCGTCGCGCTAGGATCGGCGCGGGATGCTCGGGGGAAGCATTTGACGTGAGCCTCGACAAGCACGGCGGCGACAAGCGGATCGCGGTGATCGGGGTCTCCGACGAGGAGACCGCGCACCTGCGCCTGCTCATGCGCAAGGCCGGCGACGAGCTCAGCCATAACTGGCGCTGGAGCAACGAGTCCGGGGCCGACCTCCTCATCGTCGATCCTTCTTCGTTCGCAGGCCAGATGGCGCGCACGCGCGCGACGGCCGCGGGGATGCGCTGCGCGATCTTCAGCGACGAGCCCGTGCCGGGCGCCGACTTCGTGCTCATGCGGCCGCTCAAGCTCGCGAATGTCGTCACGGTGCTCAACAAGGCCGCCGCGACGCAGGCGCCGCAGGACGGCGTCGTGCCGAACAAGGCCGACTTCTACTTCCGCGAGATCGGCGACGAGGATCTGTCCGATCTCACGGCGATCGTCGAGCCGGAATCGACGGGCAAGCCGGCGGGCGATGCGGCACCGGGGCTCGAAGAGCTGCTGCGCATCGATCCGGTCGAGGTCAAGGATGCCGCGCGCATCAAGACGGCGCTCGACCAGAACACGACCGTGTTCGGCACTGGCGGCCCGACCGCGCGCAGCGAAGCACGCGGGCGCGACGTGCCGGACATGTTCTCGCGCACGCGCGCCGATGAGCCGTCGAGCGAGCCGGTGCGGCGCATCGGGCCTTCGCTCGACATGACGCGGCACAGCCTGCGCGTCTATCTCGAAGGCAACCTGCTCGGCGGACCGGCGCGCCTCGCGTTGCCGGACGCGCCGCCGCTCGTGCTCGATCCGAAGCTCAAGGTGTTCCATTCGACCGGGCGGCTCGCGACGCTCGAGCCGTATTGCCGCACCGCGCACCGCCCTTCGGACTTCCAGTCGCTGACCGGCAGCGAGCTCGCCGAGCTTCGCAACACCGAGCCGCCGCAGCCGTACCAGCGCCTGATCTGGCTCTACGTGCTCGTGCATTCGGAAGGCCAGCTCGCGCGCCATCTCGATCCCGGCGGCACGTACAAGCTCGCGCGCTGGATCGAGATCGAGCGCGACTTCAGCTCGTATTTCCGCATTGCCTCGGCGATGCTGCAGCCGGGGCGGCTGCACGAGATTGCGGCGACGAGCAACGCGTCGATGGCCGACGTGTTCGACGTCGTCAACGCGTACGACGCGATCGGGCTCATCGAATGGACGCCGCGCGCGCCGCGCGGCGGCCCGACGCCGGACGAAAAGGCTCAGCCGAGCCTGCTGCAGCGGCTCCGGAAGTCGTTCAGGAAATAGCGCGCTCCGTCAGAGCGGGCGCAGCTGGTCGGCGATCGAGCGCGTCTTCTCGCTGACCATGTCGCCCGTGTGCAGGGTCGACTTCCGCTCGATCAGCATGAGGTGGCATTCCTGTTCGGCGACCGGGTTGTGGCGCGTGCCCTTGGGCACGACGTAGACGTCGCCGACGCCCAGATCGACCGGGCCCGCGTCCATCTCGATGCGCAGGCGTCCCTTCAGGATCAGGAAGAGCTCGTCCTCGTCGGCATGCGTGTGCCAGCCGAACGTGCCGTGCACCTTGGCGACCTTGATGTACGAGTCGTCGACTTCGGCGATGACGCGCGGCGACCAGAATTCGGTGAGTCCCGCGGCGATGCCGGCGGGCGAGATCGATGTCGGCATGGCAGTGTCCTCTTGCTCGAGTCAGGTCGACGCGTCGCGAAACGCGCGCAGCACGGCGTTCATGCGCGTCTGGTAGCCGGGGCCCTGGGCCTTGAACCACGCGAGGACGTCGCTGTCGACGCGCAGCGCGATCGAGGTTTTCGGCGGGACGGGCACGAGGCCGTGCCGCACGACGCCGCGCACGATGTAGCGCAGGTCGATTTCGGGATGCTCCGGCGTTGGCGTGCCCTCCTTGTCGGAAAAGAGAAAGCGCCAATTGGTACGCGACTTCTTCGAAGAAGACTTGAGCTTCGCGACGCGTTGCTTTGCGGAACGAGATGATGCGGATTTCTTCGGCATTGTCGGTGTGGACGATGGAGACGATGTGGTGGCGGAGGAAGCCGAGCGTGATGTAACGGCGCTCGCTGTAGCGGAATCGCGTGTCTTCGAATGTGAACGTCCTGCCCGTGAAAATCAGTATGGCATCCGCGAAGTCGAGCTCATGCTTGGCGAGGTTCGACTCACGCTTGGCTTCCGACCAGGTGAACCTGACGTCCATATCGTATATACACTCCGTGTATACGTCAATCGGCCGCGCAGTAGTTGCGCCGCTTTCATGAGATACGTCACGGAGGTATCGAGTCCGCCGGCCGGCAGGCTCGAATCGATGTCAGCCGTTCGCTTCGGCACGGGTCAGCCGACCGCGTCGCCCGAGCGATGCGCGACCCACGCGCCGATCAGCGCCGACGCGTACGGAATCGCCTGCGCGCCGAGGATCGCGATCCAGAGCTTGCCTTCGACGTAGTTGATGCCGATCGAGTTGATCATGCCGAAGATGCCGGCCATGAGCGCGAGGAACAGCAAAAGCTCCTCGGTCACCGACACGAATGCGCTCGGCTTCTTGCCGATGCGGCGGCTCTTCGCCGTGCGCACGAACTCGCCTTTCTTGCGCCAGAGGCCGAGGAAGATTCCGCGCGCGATCGCGTGCGAGAGGCCCATGCTGGCGATCGACGCCGCTATCGTGTCCTGCCACGAGCACGGCACGCGCTTGCGGTACAGGATGATGCCGAACGCGGCCTTGCAGACGAAGAAGCCGATCAGCGGCACCAGGAAGAGGTACATCGGCAGCGTGAAGTATTTCGGCGCGAGCACCATGCCGAGGGTCCACAGCATCGCCATCAGCGTGAACACGAGGTGCAGC
>DATFRS010000204.1:0-3748 GCA_035263065.1 Rhodanobacteraceae bacterium | reverse complement strand
CGGGCGGCGTGCGTCACCAGGAAAAGCTCGCCGGCATTGTGGCGCTGTCGACCTATCTGCCGCTCGACGGCCTCACCGCGACGGAGCGCAGCACCGCCAATGCCGGCATCCCGATCTTCATGGGCCACGGCAGCCACGATCCCGTGGTGCCCGAGATGCTCGGCACGCTGAGCCGCGACGCGCTGACGAAGCTCGGCTACGCGGTCGACTGGCACAGTTACCCGATGGCGCACCAGGTCTCGATGCCGGAAATCATCGATCTGCGCGCATGGATCGGGAAGCGCCTCGCAGCGGCGCCCGCCTGAGGCCTCATACTGTGCGCCGTGGCACCGCTCCGGCGGGCACGAACGGGCAGGGGACATGAAGGATCCGACGACGACACGCCGCTGGCTGCCGCACTTCTGCAGCCTGCCGATGCTGTTCGCGCTGATGATCGTCGCCGAGCTCGTCGCCCTCGTCGTCGTGTTCGCGCCCGATCCGCATGCGCGCGCGTGGCTGCCGCGGCTCGGCATGGCGTCGGTGTACGTCGAGTGGCTCGCGCTGCTCAACGCGGTCGTGCTGTGCTCGATGCGCGGGCCGATCGAAAAACTCTCGGCGCGCGCGACGTTCGTGCTGACGTGGTTCCTCTGCGTCGCGGTGACGACGCTCGGCGCGGCCATCGTCTGCTGGATGGATCAGTCGCTCGGCCTCAACCTCACGGCGCCGGTCGGCGAAGGCGTGCGCTTCGTGTTCGGCAATGCGCTGGTGGCCGCGCTGATCGCCGCGGCGCTGCTGCGCTATCTTTTCGTGCTCGAGCAGTGGCAGGAGCGCGTCGAGGCGGCGTCGAAGGCGCAGGTCGAAGCGCTGCAGGCGCGCATCCGCCCGCACTTCCTCTTCAACAGCATGAACACGATCGCGAGCCTGATCCGCACGCGCCCGGCCGAGGCCGAGCGGACGGTCGAGGATCTCGCCGATCTCTTCCGCGCCGCGCTCGGCGCGAGCGATGCGCCGGGCACGCTCGGCGAAGAGCTCGACCTCATGGAGCACTACCTGCGCATCGAGAAGCTCCGGCTCGGCGACCGGCTTACGGTCGACATCGACGCCGCGGACCTGCCGCGCGACCTGCCGCTGCCGCGCCTCCTGCTGCAGCCGCTGGTCGAGAACGCGATCTATCACGGCGTGCAGCCGCGCGCCGACGGCGGCACCGTCAGGATCGCCGGGCGGCGCCGGGCCGGCGGCGTCGAGATCACGATCCGCAATCCCGTGCCGGCGGACGCGGTGCCGGCGCGCAACGGCGTCGCACTCGCGAACATCCGCGCGCGCATCGAGTACCATTTCGGCAAACGCGGCGAGCTGCGCGTCGAGCCCGGCCGCGGCGAATATGCGGTGACGGTGCGCCTTCCCGATGCGAGCCCCGCTGCCCCATGAAAGCACTCATCGTTGACGACGAACCTCTCGCGCGCGAGCGACTCGCCGCGCTGATCGCCGAGATCGACGGCGTCGAGCTCGCCGGCGAGGCCGGCAACGGCGTCGACGCGCTCGATCAGGTTGCGACGAAGAAGCCCGATCTCGTGCTGCTCGACATCCGCATGCCGGTGATGGACGGCCTCGAGGCCGCGCGCCATCTCGACGCGCTCGAAGCGCCGCCGGCGATCATCTTCTGCACGGCGTACCAGGATCACGCGCTCGAAGCGTTCGAGGCGAACGCGGTCGACTATCTCGTCAAGCCCATTCGCGTCGAGCGCCTGCGCGCCGCGATCGCGAAGGCACAGCGCCTGTCCGGCACGACGCTGCGCAAGGTCGAGAGCGCCGCCGAGCCCGGCCGCCGCCGCAGCCATCTCTGCGCGCGCGTGCGCGGCAGCCTCGTGCTCGTCGCGATCGGCGAGATCGACTACCTGCTTGCCGAGGACAAGTACGTCGTCGTCCATCACGCCAAGGGCGAAGTCCTGATCGAGGAGCCGCTGACCGCGCTCGAAGAGGAATTCGCCGACCGCTTCGTGCGCATCCACCGCAACTGCCTCGTCGCGACGGCGAAGCTGACCGGGCTCGATCGCGCGGCGGACGGCCGCGTGCTCGCGCGCGTGACCGGCGTCGCGCAGCCGCTCGAAGTCAGCCGCCGCAACCTGCCGGCGCTGCGCAAGCTGGTGCGCTCGCTGTGAAGGCGCTGCGCATCGCCACGCGCAAGAGCGCGCTCGCGCTCTGGCAGGCGGAGCACGTCGCGTCGCGCCTGCGCGCGCTGCACGCGGACCTCAAGATCGAGCTCGTGCCGATGACGACGCGCGGCGACGACATCGTCGATCGGCCGCTCGCGACGCTCGGCGGCAAGGGCCTGTTCCTCAAGGAGCTCGAGACCGCAATGCTCGAGGACCGCGCCGACATCGCCGTGCATTCGCTGAAGGACGTGCCGATGGAGCTCGACGCCGAGTTCGCGCTCGGCGCGGTGCTCGAGCGCGCCGACGCCGCCGACGCCTTCATCAGCAACGAGTTCGCGCGCGTCGACGAGCTGCCGCGCGGCGCGCGCGTCGGCACGTCGTCGCTGCGGCGGCAGGCGCAGCTGCGCGCGCTGCGTGCCGATCTGGTGCCGCTCGATCTCCGCGGCAACGTCAATACGCGCCTCGCCAAACTCGATGCCGGCGACTACGACGCGATCATCCTCGCCTGCGCGGGGCTCGATCGCCTCGGCCTCGGCGCGCGCATCCGCACGCGCCTGACGCCGCCGGCATGGGTGCCCGCCGTCGCGCAGGGCGCGATCGCCGTCGAATGCCGCGCGGGCGACGGCGCCAGCGCCGCCTTGCTTGCGCCGCTCGACGATGTGGCGACGCTCCGTTGCGTGAGCGCAGAGCGCGCGATGAACCTGCGCCTGCACGGCAGCTGCACGGTGCCGGTCGCAGGCTATTGCATCGAAGTCGAGCGCGGGCTCGCGCTGTGGGGGCTCGTCGGCGACGCCGACAACGGTCGGCTCGTGCGCGCCGAGGGCGAAGGCGCGCTCGACGAGCCCGAGGCGCTCGGCCGCCGCGTCGGCGAAATGCTGCTCGAACGCGGCGCCGGCGAGATCCTTTACCGCTGACCACCCTCTCCACTCTGCCCTCTCCAGCTTGCGGGAAAGGGCACGGTGAGGGCGCTCTGGCGTCACCCTCTCCTCTTTGCTTGGACGACTTCCCTGTCCGAGTTACCGGCCATCGTGGCCGGCACCAAGAGAAAAAGCCACCAAAGAGAACACGCCCTCCTTGTCGCGCCTTCAGCTGCGTCGGTAATCGGCGTTTCACCGCAATCAAGATGTTCGATGGGAGCACACATTTGCATTGGCACTGTTGTTTTTCGGCCCATGACGCCGCGGAACCGCACGGTCCTGCGCGAACTTTGGAGTACGCCATGCTGCATTCAGTCTTGTCGAAAAGAGAATCAAGCCTGTATCGCGTTCCACGAATGGCTCCGTTAGCTGCTGCTCTGACACTGGCAACGTCTGGACCGCTCTCGCTTGCCGGGCAGCCATCGGGTATCGGACCGAACTCCATCTGGAGTGTCGTGAACTGCGAGGACAACGGAACGACCGGTACCCTGCGAGACATCATCGGTATGGCGCAATCGGGCGATACCGTTGATTTGAGTGGGCTGCCCGTCGCGTGCGGCGTGAAGGAGGCGAAGGTCACGCTCGGCGACGAACTATCCGTCGAGCAGAATGATCTGACCTTGATAGGCCCGGATCCGAGTGATGGTCACGTTACGATCTCCGGCAACAATCATTCGCGTGTCTTCAACCATCGTGGTT
>DATFRS010000203.1:0-10348 GCA_035263065.1 Rhodanobacteraceae bacterium | reverse complement strand
CAGCTCAACAACATCCTCGGGCAGACGCCGTGGTCGATGCTGAACGACCTGACCGAGCGCAACATGGACCTCTGGAAGTCGCTGCAGCAGGGCTTTCTCAATGCGGCGGCGAACAGCGTCAGGAACGGGTCGTTCGACCCGACGCAGCAAAGCCAGAAGAAGACGACGAAATAACCGCCCCCGTCATCCCCGCGAAAGCGGGGACCCCGTGACTTTTTGTCACGGCCCCACGGGAGGCGCTCGGTCCCCGCTTTCGCGGGGATTGACGCTACCGCGTCAATTTGACAACCCCCTATCGCGTTTTTAACATCGCCGACGTTGTGCGCTGCAACAGCGTGTTGCGGCGCACGGCATGTCGCACTGCACGAGCACCTCCATGAGCAAACGCGTCGCCGTCGTGACCGGAGGCATCGGTGGCCTCGGCACCGAGATTTGCAAATACCTCGCCCGCTCGGGCCGCAAGGTCGTCGCCGCGGATCTCGCCGCGCGCACCGAACGCGTCGAAGCGTTCAAGACCGAAATGGCCGAGTTCGGCGACGACGTCGTGTTCGAGCCGCTCAACGTCGCCGACTTCGCGTCGTGCGCCGAGCTCATCGGCAACGTCGAGAAGCGCTACGGCCCGATCTCGATCCTCGTCAACGCTGCCGGCATCACGCGCGACATCTCGCTGCGCAAGATGTCGCCCGAGCAGTGGGTCGACGTCCTCAAGGTCAACCTCGAAGGCGTCTTCAACATGTGCCGCCACGTCGTCGACGGCATGAGCGCGCGCGGCTACGGGCGCATCGTCAACATCTCGTCGGTCAACGGCCAGACCGGCCAGTTCGGCCAGACCAACTACTCGGCCGCGAAGGCCGGCATGCACGGCTTCACGATGGCGCTCGCGCGCGAAGTCGCGAAGAAAGGCATCACCGTCAACAGCGTGTCGCCCGGCTACTGCAAGACCGCGATGGTCATGGCGGTGCCCGAGGACGTGCGCAACCAGATCATCGCCAACATTCCGGTCGGCCGCCTCGGCGAGCCGCGCGAGATCGCGCGCGTCGTCGACTTCCTGTCCGCCGACGACGCCGGCTTCATCACCGGCGCGAACATCCCGGTGAACGGCGGCTATTTCATGGATTTCTGAGCCGGGCGCGCGTCACCCCGCCGGAGGGCCTTTGCGCATGCGCGACGTCGCCGGTTGCACGAGCGCAGTGGGCTTGCGAATGCGGCGGGGCAGCGCGGCGTCGATGCGCTCGAGGATATCCCGGCTCGCGGCGACGGCGCGCCGCGTCGCTTCGACCATTGCGCGCGCCTGCGTCAGCGAACTCGCCGTCGATACGACGACGCCCTTGCGGTTTCGAGCCACGCCAGCCGTTCCGTCCCGGGATGCGAGATGCGTCGTCGAGCCACGCGCGACGGCAAAGGCGGCGACTCTACCCCACGGGGACTGAACGCCAAGCGGTCACAGCCGAAGCGATCACTTCGAGCGCGTTTCCGCGATCGCCGCGAGCAGATCGCTGACCCCGATCGGCTTTGCGAGGAAGCGATCGAAGGCGGCGCGGTCGACGGACGACGCGGGACCCATCGAGCTCCAGCCGCTGACGGCGATCAGACGCGTCCGCGATGCCCAGGAGCGTCCGCGCAGTGCGCGTGCGACCTCGTCGCCCTGCATGCCGGGCATCGAGATGTCGAGCACGACGACGTCGGGCTTGAGCTCGTCGGCGATGCGCAACGCTTCGCGACCCTCGCGTGCCGTCTTCACGACGAACCCGCCGAGCTCCAGCGCCTTGGCGAGGCTCCAGAGCGCGTCGTCGTCGTCGTCGACGAGCAGGACGACCTGGCCGTCCGCGCCCATCGGCGCTTCTTCGTCGATGCTCGGCAGCGTCGCCGCGTGCGACAGCGCCGGCAGCACGAGCACGAACTCGCTGCCGTGACCGATGCCCTTGCTGCGCGCGAACAGCCGGCCGCCGTGGAGCTCGGTGATGCTGCGCGCGAGCGCGAGCCCGATGCCGAAACCGTCGCCGTGCGCAGGCTTGGGCAGCGCCTGCCAGAACAGCGCGAAGATCGACTCGAGCTGCGCGGGCTCGATGCCGATACCCGTGTCGGTGATCGTGCAGATGATCGATGCGTCCTCGGTGCGCACGTCGATCGAGATCTCGCCGCGGGGCGGCGTGTACTTCGCCGCGTTCGTCAGCAGATTCGCCAGCACCTGCCCGAGCCGCACCGGATCGCCGTTGACCATCGGCGATTCGCGCGGCATCGTGACCGTCAGCGCATGGTGCGCCGCGTCGATCAGCGGCTTGGTCGTTTCGAGCGCGCGCTCGATCGCGTCGCTGAAGGCGATCGTCGACTGGCGCAGCGTGAGGCGGCCGAGCCGCATCTTCGCGATGTCGAGCAGGTCGTCGAGCAGGACTTTGACCGCGGCGGCCTGGCGCTCGATGATCTGCGAGGCGTGCGCCCGGTCGCTCGAGTTGGCGCCCTCCTCGCTCAATACGTTCGACGCCGTCCGGATCGCCGCGAGCGGATTGCGCAGCTCGTGCGACAGCACGGCGAGGAAGCGGTCCTTCGCCGAGTCCGCGGCTTCGAGCGCGGCGCGCGCGACTTCCTTCTCCTGCAGCGCGTGCTCGAGCTCGCCGCGGCTGCGCTCGAGCTTCTCGCGCGAGGCGCGCGCGTCGCTCTGGTCGCGCAGTATCTTGACGAAGCCGACGAGCGCGTTGCCGGCGCCGTAGATCGGCATGACGGCGCCGCCGGCCCAGAACGGCGTGCCGTCCTTGCGCACATGCATGCGATCGTCGACGGCGCGCCCTTCGGACAGCGCGCGCTCGGTTTCGTGCTGCGGCACGAAGGCCGCGCAATCGTCGTCGGTGAACAGGAGGTCGTACTGCTGGCCGATGATCTCGGCTTCGGTGTAGCCGAGCAGGCGCTCGGCACCGGCGTTCCAGAGCGTGATGCGCCGCTCGCGGTCCATCGCGAAGATCGCGTATTCGACCGCGTTCTCGATCATCAGCCGGAAGCGCTCCTCGCTCGCGCGCAGCGCCGCCTCCGCGATCTTGCGCTCGGTGACGTCGACGAACGTGAGCACGATGCCGGCGATGCGATCGTCGAGCGTGCGGTACGGCCGCGCGCGCACGAGATACCAGCTCCCGTTCGCCTCGCTGACTTCGCGCTCGAACGGGACCAGCCGGTCGAGCACGCGCCGCGCGTCGTCGGTCAGCGCATCGTAGTCGAGCTGCGAGGTGAGGTCGGACAGCGGACGGCCGACGTCGGTCGGAATCAGGTTGAACAGCTTGACCGCCGACGGCGTGTAGCGCGTGATGTGCAGGTCGCGGTCGAGGAAGATCGTCGCGATCGCGGTCGCGTCCATCAGGTTGTGCATGTCGCTGTTCGAGTGGCCGAGCTCGTCGACCTTGTTCTTGAGCTCCTGATTGACCGTCGTCAGCTCCTCGTTGATCGATTGCAGCTCCTCGCGGCTCGTCTCGAGCTCCTCGGTCGCCGAGCGCAGCTCCTCGTTCATCGCCTGCAGCTCTTCGTTGCTCGCCTTGAGCTCCTCGGTCGACGCCTCGTACTGCTCCACCGTGTCGCGCAGGTGCGACTTCAGCCGTTCGAGCTCGCGGTCGAGATGGTGCGCGACAGGATCGCCCCGGTGCGCGACCTTGCCGCCGCGCTTGTCGCGCGGCTTCTTCGCGGACGCCGGCATCGGCCTCATGACGACGATGAAAAGGTCGGGCGCGATGTCGCCCATCGGGCGCACGGTAATGCCGACCTGCATCGCTTCGCCCGCGACGTCGATCGTGAGCGGGTCGACCTCGATCGCGGTGCCGCTCTGCGAGGCCTGATAGAGCGCCGCGCGCAGCTCGATGCGCAGGCTCGGATGGATCGCGCGGAGCAGATTGCTGCTCGGCTCGCCGCCGGCGAACTGCAGGAAGCGGCCGGCGCCCGGCGAGAGGTGCAGGATCTCGTGCTCGGAGTCGACGAGCAGCGACGGCGCCGAGATCATCTCCAGGAGCTTGAAGTGCAGCTCGCCCCACGACGCCGCGTGGCCCTCGAACGCCGGCGCCGGACGCATCGCGGCCGTCGGCTGCGCGTTGAACGAGGTGCCGGCGATGACGGGGCCCGAACGCGCGAGCTGCTGCGCTTCGAGCGCGAGCGCGAGCGTCCCGGGGCCCGACGGCACCGGCAGGCCGATGCGAGGCGTCGAGCGTTGCAGATAGATCCGGTGCTTCTTGTCGAGGACCGCAAACTGCTGGCTGCCGTCCTCGATCGCCTCCGACGAGCCGAGGAACAGCAGCCCGCCCGAGTTCAGCGCGAAATGGAACGTGTCGAGCACGCGGCTCTGCGGCTCGCGGTTGAGATAGATGAGGAGATTGCGGCACGAGACCAGCTCGAGCCGCGAGAACGGCGAATCCTTCAGCACGTCGTGCACCGCGAAGAGGACCATCTCGCGGATCTCGCGGCGGATGCGATACGCGCTGTGCTCCTTGACGAAGAAGCGGCGCAGGCGCTCCTCGGATACGTCGGCCTCGATCGTCGTGGCGTAGACGCCTTCGCGCGCCGTGCGGATCGCTTCCTCGTCGAGATCGGTGGCGAAGATCTGCACCTGCGGCGCCGCCTCGAGCGTGCGCGTGTGCTCGGTCATCATCATCGCGATCGAGTAGGCCTCCTCGCCGGTCGCGCAGGCCGGCACCCATACGCGCACCGTATCCGACGAGGTCTTGCGCTCGAACAGGCGCGGAATGCACGCCTCGAGCGCCGCGAAGCAGTCGGAGTCGCGGAAGAAGTTCGTGACCGTGATCAGGAGATCCTGGAGCAGCGCGCCGGCCTCGCCCGGTCGCGTGCGCAGGTACGCGAGATAGCCGACCAGATCCTCGACGCCGTTGACCTGCATGCGGCGCCGGATCCGGCGCAGGATCGTCGCGCGCTTGTAGCAGGAGAAGTCGCGGCCGGTGCGCGTGCGCAGGAACGTCAGCACATCGCGCAGCGAAGCCTCGTCGCCGCCGTCGACCGCACGTCCGGGGATTTCCACTTCCGGCGGAAGTTCCGTCGGGAGCTTCAGGTGCTCCTCCATGCGGCTGTAGTCGAGCAGCCGCGTCGGAATGTCGCGCACCGGCAGCACCCAGTCGATCATGCCGGTCGCGATCGCCGCGCGCGGCATGCCGCTGTGCTCGGACTCGGCCGGATCCTGCGCGATCGTCAGGCCGCCGCGCTCCTTGATGCGCTTGATGCCGATCGCGCCGTCGCTGTCGAGGCCCGACAGCACGACCGCGATCGCGTGAGGACCGTGCGTGTCGGCCAGCGTGCGGAAGAACAGATCGACCGCGACGTGTCGGCGCTTGGGATCGTCGGGCAGCTCGCTGAGATCGAGGTAACCGTCCATCGTCCGCAACGCCTTGCGCGGCGGGATCACGTAGACGGAGTTCGGCTCGACGCGCGTCTTGCCCTGAACCTGCACGACCGGCATGTCGGTCGAGCGCTGCAGCAGCTCTGCGAGCGTGCTTTCGTGCTCTGCGGAAAGGTGCAGCACGACGACGAACGCGAGCCCGCTGTCGGGCGACATCTGCTCGAAGAACGTGCGAAGCGCCTGGATGCCGCCCGCCGAACCACCGAGACCGACGACCGGCAGCAGCTCGTAGCCGCGGCTCGGAACGGCATCGTCGATCTCTTCCGCGAGATCCTGCTCAGCATGATCTGGCGGAAGCGGATGCATCGGGGTGTCTCTCCCTGGAAGACCCGTTAGGTTACTCGTTTTTTTTGGTGGTGCGATTTCGGCGGCCGGCGATTCAGGGGGTCGCGCGGTCATGGAGGATAAACGGCCTCGTCGCTAGGCGCGGATGGCCGGCAGCATCGCGATCGGATGGCATCGCGCGACACTGCCGGAACCGCCATGGCGTTACTGGCTCACGACAGCTTCCGCCTGATGCCCGGTGATCGCTTCGGCCGCGACGATGCGGTACCGCGCGGCGGGCGCATCGACGATCGCATGCTGCGCGGCGAGCTCGTTGGCGGCGAGCGACGTTTCGCCGGTCGCGTCGGACGACGTGCCTAGGACCGGCGCGCTGGCGATCGCGTTCCGAGCGGCGCGCTCGTTGTCGGCGAGCGTCGCGACGCGCGTGTCGATGCCGGACGTCTGCGCCGGCGTGCTCACGATCGCCTGCTGGGCCGCATGCTCGTTCTGTGAAAGACCGGAATCGCTCGCGGCGGCGAAGCCCGTGGTGCCAAGGCCGATGGCGAGGACCAGCGCGGTGGCGGCGGGATGTGACTTAAGGAAGTTCATGGTTGTAACCTCACGTTGGGGTGCACAAAGGGATCGCCGGATCGCTGGGTGCGCCAGCGGTTCGACGGTTTCGCACTGCGCAAACGTGGGCCCACGGTCGAGTGCAGGGCCTTTGGCGGGACCGGGCTGTCGCGACAGCCCCACCTCAGGTTGGTAACGATTATATGGATTCGTTACTCGTTGTCAATAGGTAATGATATTTGTAACATATAACTCATGACATCCAGCCCCACTCCCCTTGCCGGCCAGCGCGGACCGGCCGACCACGAACGGCGCGAGCAGATCATTCGCGAGGCCGGCGAGCACTTTCGCCATTACGGCTACAACAAGACGACGGTCGCCGACCTCGCCAAG
This sequence comes from Rhodanobacteraceae bacterium, assembly GCA_035263065.1. Lineage (GTDB taxonomy): Bacteria > Pseudomonadota > Gammaproteobacteria > Xanthomonadales > Rhodanobacteraceae > Dokdonella_A. The sequence goes on along the minus strand of DATFRS010000203.1, from coordinate 3,744 downwards.
GCGATCGGCGTGTCCGGCGCCTACGTCTACCGCTTCTTCGAGTCGAAGCAGGCGATCGGCGAGGCGGTCTGTGCGATGACGCTCGCGACGATCGACGCGGAGCTGATGCGCATCGCGACCGACGACATGCGCACGGCGTCGGACCGCCTGCGCGGCATCTATCGCTGTCTCGCCGACAAAGGCCTCGAGCTCTTCTTCAAGGAGCGCAAGCTGCACGACCTCGTGCTCGCGGCCGTCGAGGCGCGCTGGTCGTCGGTCATGCAGCACAAGGTCGCGATGATGGAAGCGATCCGCCGCGTCATCGGCGACGGGCGCGCGTCAGGCGAATTCGAGCGCAAGACGCCGATCGACGAGATCTCGATCGCCGTCTACGAAACGCTGGAGCCGTTCGCGCACCCGATGCTGCTCGAGCTCAAGGAGCCCGCGGAGCTCGAGGCGAGCGTCGTAGCCGTATCGAACCTCGTGCTGCGCAGTCTCGCCCCGTAGCCCTCGCGATCAACGCCTGGCGAAGTCGGTGAAGACATAGTCGCGCGTCTTCACGACCGTGTGGCACGCGAAGCCGCACTTCGCGTCGTTCGCCTGCGGCGGCGAGTCGGCGGTCGTCGCCGGCACGAACTTGTCGCCCGCGGCCTCGTACTTGAAATAGCCGTAGCCCCAATTGCCGCTGTCGGCGAACCGCTTGCTGTCCCTGACCATGACATCGATGTCGTGCAATCCGCCCGGCACATACGGGTTGCCCGGCTCCGTTTCGCTCTTCTTCGCTTCCCAGTGCGCCTTCACCATCTTCGATCCGTCGGGGAACGGCTTGCCGTTGCCCGGCACGCCGGACTTGTAGGCGGCGATCATCGTGGGATTGCCGAGAATCAGCGCGAGATGCTCGCCGTTGTGGCTGATCGCGATCGGTTCCCACTTCTCGTAGCCCTTGACCTCCGAGAACGAGAGACCGCCGGGGACTTTCACCGAGTACTTGCTGTCGCCGGTGACGAAGCCGGAACCTGCGGCGACTGCGACCGCGAGCACGGAGCAACCGCCGACGACACTGAGATATTTCAACGCGGCATGCATAACGAACTCCTTGGTACGGGGGAAAGGAGAAGGTCTGCAGAACGGCTCGAACGAGCCGCGCGCGATTGTATGCCGCTTTCGTTGGACCAAGACGACCGTCGATGCGCGATCACGGTGCTCCGGCAACGCGCATGCCGCGCGTCGACGACGTCGACGTGCCGTTCGATACGGCTGAGTCCGCCACCGCATGCGCGGCGTCCTCGCCGTTCTCGTCGTCGGATCCGCCGAGCACGATCAGCTTGACGCGCCGGTTCTTGTTGCGGCCTTCCTCGGTCGCGTTCGATGCCTCCGGCTGGAATTCGCCGCGGCCCGCGATCGCGAGCCGGTGCGGATCGATGCCCGCATCGATGAAGAGCCGCGCGACGCTCGCCGCGCGCGCGGCCGAAAGCTCCCAGTTCGACGGAAACGCCGCGGTTGCGATCGGCACGTCGTCGGTGTGTCCTTCGACGCGCAGCGGATTGGCGAAACCGGACAGGATGCCGGCGAGCTCGCGCAGCGACGGCAATGCCTCCGGCGTCAGATTCGCGACGCCGCTCGGGAACAGCACGTCGGCGCGGATCTCGACTTCGAGATTCATGCGATGCCGGCGCACGACCATCAGCTGGTGATCGATCAGCGGCGCCATCGCCTGCTCGACGCGGTCGGCGATGCCGGCGAGTCGGTCCTCGGCCTCGGCGTCCGGCGATGGCGTCGTATCCGCTGGTTTCTGCGCTTCGGGCTCCGCGGCCGGCATCGGCGGCACGATCGGCTCGCTGGTCGGCTTCTGCGGCGTCGTCAGCACGGACGGCTTCACCGACATCGACGGATCGCGGCCGACCTGGATCGGATCGATCGCCTTCGGCGTGCCGTTGAACGCGTTCTGGATCGAGTTCGCGACCGTGCGGTACTTGCCCTCGTTCACCGACGAGATCGAGTACATGACGACGAAGAACGCGAGCAGGAGCGTGATCAGGTCGCCGTAGGGAATCGCCCAGGCTTCGTGATTTATGTGCTCTTCGTGGACTTCGTGGCGCCGCATGCGAGACCTAGTGGCAGAAGCCCTTGAGCTTCGCCTCGATGTGGCGCGGGTTCTCGCCTTCGGCGATCGCGACGAGGCCTTCGATCAGCATCTCGCGCGTGCGCGCCTGCTCGTTGACGAGACCCTTCAGCTTGCTCGCGAGCGGCAGCAGCAGAAGGTTCGCCGACCCGATCCCGTACACGGTCGAGACGAACGCGCCGGCGATGCCGGGCCCGAGCTTGCCGGGCTCCGAAAGATGCTCCATCACGGCCATGAGGCCCATGACCGCGCCGATGATGCCCATCGTCGGCGCATACGTGCCGGCGCTTTCGAAGACCTTCGCGGCGACGAGATCGACGTGGCGGCGGCCGTCGAGCTCCGCGCCGAGGATGCCGCGGATCGTGTCGGGCTCGCTGCCGTCGACGAGGAGCTGCAGACCCTTCTTCACGAAGATGTCTTTCTCCTTTTCGAGTTGCGGCTCGAGACCGAGCAGGCCCTGGCGCCGCGCGATGTCGCCCCAGCCGACGATCGTCTTGATCAGCCCGAACCCGTCGTTGCGCGGCGGCTTCACGACCCACGGCAGCATCTTCATCGCGCGCTTCAGCGTCGTCGCCGGCGTCTGCACGAGAATCGCCGACGCGGTGCCAACGAACACGACGACGAGCGCCGCAGCGCTCCAGAGCGCGTGCACGCCGCTGCCCTTCAGCACGATGCCGCCCATCACGGTCGCGATCGCGAGGACGACGCCGATCGGCGTCATCATCTGGATGCGGTCGCTGGCCTCCGCCGTCTTCATCTAGATCGCGTTCCTTAATGTCCGCGCCAGTCGCGCAGGCGCGAGCGCAGGCGCGTCAGCGCCTGCCCGTGCAACTGGCATACGCGCGACTCGGTCACGCCGAGCACCGCGCCGATTTCCTTGAGATTCAATTCCTCGTCGTAATACAGCGACATCAGGACCTTCTCGCGCTCGGGCAAACTGTCGATCGCCTCCGCCAGCGCCGCGCGCCGGCCCGCCTCTTCCAGACGGCTCGCCGGCGTGCCGGCGTGCTCGTCGCTCACATCGATACCCGGGCCGTCCTCGTCGTCGCCGCCCTCGTCGAGGCTCAGCACGCGCGAACGGCTCGCGTCGGCCATGATCTGCGCGTACTCGGCGACCGGGATGCCCATGCGCTGCGCGACTTCGCTTTCGCTCGCCTCGCGGCCGGTTTCGGCCTCGATCGCGCGCATCGCTTCCATCGCCTCGCGCAGACGGCGGTACACCGAGCGCGGCGTCCAGTCGGTCCTGCGCAATTCGTCCAGCATCGCGCCGCGGATGCGGATCCCCGCGAACGTCTCGAAGTTCGCCGCGCGGCCGGGTGCGTAGTTCCGTGCGGCCTCGAGCAGGCCGATCATCCCGGCCTGGATCAGGTCGCCGACTTCCACGCTCGCCGGGAGGCGGCCCTTCAGATGCCAGGCGATGCGCTTGACCAGCGCCGCGTGCGCGCGCACGAGCTCGTTCGCCGAGCCCTGCTGCACCTCGAGGTACTGCGCGGCGACGCTCATGACAGCACCGCCGCGGGCTGGCCGGCGCGCACGCGCCGTTCGGTGAAGAATTCGAGGTGGCCTCCGGCGGTCGGGGTGTTCTCCCACTTATCGGCAGCCTGGGCGAGATTCTTGAATGCCAATGCGGAGCGGCTGCCGGG
>DATFRS010000202.1:0-2302 GCA_035263065.1 Rhodanobacteraceae bacterium | reverse complement strand
GCCGGCCGCCATCTTGACGCGATCCTCGTAGATCTTCGCGACGCGCGGATGCGCCGTGACGCCCGCGGGCAGCGTGAGGATCTTCTTGTTGAGCGACGCGAGCGTGTCCTTGGCGACGCCGGTCTTCACGACCTCGCCGAGGTTCGCCTTGAGATGCTTCGACCAGTCGACCGCGAACTCGTCCTTGAAGTCGGGATCGAGATCGGCGATCGGCGTGCCTTCCTCGAGCTTCTTGCGATACGCGTCGACGAAAACCTGCGCGTCGGCGTCGGCGATGACGCCGTCCGCGATGAGCTTCTTCGCGTAGAGCTCGCGTGCCGTCGGGCGCGCGCGGATGACCTGGTACATCAGCGGCTGCGTCGCGGCCGGCTCGTCGGCCTCGTTGTGGCCGTGGCGGCGATAGCAGACGAGATCGATGACGACGTCGCGCTTGAACTTCTGGCGGAAGTCGAACGCGAGGCGCGCTACGAACAGCACGGCCTCGGGATCGTCGCCGTTCACGTGGAACACCGGCGCGTTGACCATCTTGGCGACGTCGGTGCAGTACAGCGTCGAGCGCGCGTCGTGCGGGTTCGAGATCGTGAAGCCGACCTGGTTGTTGATGACGACGTGGATCGTGCCGCCGACGCAGAAACCGCGCGCCTGCGACATGTTGAGCAATTCCATCACGACGCCCTGGCCCGCGAACGACGCGTCGCCGTGGATCAGCACCGGCACGACGTGCTCGCGCGCCTCGTCGCGGCGATGCACCTGGCGTGCGCGCACGGAGCCTGCCACGACCGGATCGACGATCTCGAGGTGCGAGGGATTGAATGCGAGCGCGAGATGCACGGTGCGGCCCGGCGTCTTCACGTTCGCGCTGAAGCCCAAGTGATACTTCACGTCGCCCGAGTGCGCCGGATCGTCCGGGTGATCGAATTTGCCGTCGAACTCGGCGAACAGTTTCTGCGGCGGCTTGCCGAGAATGTTGACCAGCACGTTGAGACGACCGCGGTGCGCCATGCCGAGCACCATGTCGTTCATGCCGTCGGCGCCGCCGCGGTTGACGAGCTCGTCGAGCAGCGGAATCAGGCTGTCGCCGCCTTCGAGCGAGAAGCGCTTCTGGCCGACGTACTTCGTGTGCAGATAACGCTCGAGGCCGTCGGCCTGCGTCAGCTTTTCGAGGATGTGCTTCTTCTCGGTCGCCGAAAGGCCGAACTTGCCGCCGGCGCGCTCGAGCTGCTCGTGCACCCAGCGCCGCTGCTCGGCATCGGAAATGTGCATGAACTCGGCGCCGATCGAGCTGGCGTAGGTCGCCTTCAAGAGCGCGACGAGATCGCGGAGCTTGAGCCGCTGCGGACCCGCGAGCGAGCCCGTCGAGAATTCGGTGTCGAGGTCGCCCTGACCGAGCCCGTGGAACGCCGGATCGAGATCGGGCGCGGCCGGCCGCGGCAGCAGGCCGAGCGCTTCGAGATCGGCGGCCGGGAACGTGTGCTCGAGATCGAGCGGATCGAGCTGCGCGGCGAGATGCCCGCGCGATCGGTACGCCGTGACGAGCTTGAGCACGCCGGCCTGCTTCTGCGCTTCGGCATCGCTCGCCGGTGGGGCGGCGATCGGCGCGTACGCATGACCGTTGAGGCGCTGCGCGCTCTCGATGCGGGCGATGACGGCCGAGTGCGGCACGTCGCCGGCCTCGCGGCCCTTGAGCGTATCGAAGTAGGAGCGCCACTCGGCGCTGACGGACGCGGGGTCCGCGAGGTACTGCTCGTAGAGATCCTCGACGAACGCGGCGTTGCCGCCGGCGATCGGGGAAGACGCCTGGAACTGCTGAAGGAGGTTCGCGCTCACTCTCTCACACCATCGAGACGAAACGGCGCGCTGCGAGCGCGCCGCGTCAACACGCCAGATCGGGCCCGCCGGAGCGGCGGAAAGCCGCGGGAGTATAGCCTTTCACGCGGATTCGTGCTGCATCGCCGCATCGTGGCGGATGTCCTGTAAGTGGTTGCTCGGGGCCGGCATTCAATGGGTTTGCGCGACGCTCCGGAGGCTCGTTCTCGACCTCCCGCATGACGCGCTGATGTCGGCATTCTTTCCCCTTTCCCGCCTGCGGGAGAGGGCAGGGTGAGGGCACGCCGCGAAAAGCGGGGGAGACTAGAGAGCGAGCTGCCGCAGCTCCTCGCTCGGCACCGAGCGCTCCCACACTTGATTGAAGTACTCGCGCAGCTGCTGATGCCGCCCCGGCGCGTACGTCGATCCCTCGCCCTCGTTGCGGCTGGCCAGCGTCCGGAAGAGGTACCCGCGCCGGTCGTTGATCAGGAACGCC
>DATFRS010000201.1:0-4227 GCA_035263065.1 Rhodanobacteraceae bacterium | reverse complement strand
TCACGGTCGGCGAGGACGGCATCGCCGAAGTCTTCGACAGCGACGGCGGCACGCTGCGCTACGACGACGAGACCGCTGCGCGCATGGCGCTCCTCGACGCCGAATTCCGCGCCTGGGACGGCCTCGACGAAGAGGACGCCGCGCTGCTCGGCTTCGACCTCGACGAAGTCGAGCCGCCGCAAGGCGACAGCGACGAAGAGCTCCTGCCGCGCATGATCGCGAAGCTGCCGTCGCAGCACTGATTCAGCGAGGATGCGCCCATGAACCTCGACCTCTCCGGCAAGCACGCCCTCGTCTGCGGCGGCTCGCAAGGCATCGGCCACGCCGCCGCGATCGAGCTCGCGAAGCTCGGCGCCGACGTGACGCTGCTCGCGCGCTCGCGCGACGCGCTCGAACGCGCGCTCGCCGCACTCCCGCGCGTGCATGCGACGCAGACGCACGCGACGCTCGCGGTCGACATGAACGAGCACGCGGACCTCCGCGCGAAGGTCGAGATGGCCGCGACGACGCGCGCCGTGCAGATCCTCGTCAACAATACCGGCGGGCCGCCGGGCGGCCCCGCGCATACCGCCGCGCTCGACGATTTCCGCATCGCGTTCAACCAGCACATCATGGCGGCGCAGATCGTGCTGCAGGCCGTGCTGTCCGGCATGCAGACGGCCGGTTACGGCCGCATCATCAACGTCATCTCGACGTCGGTGAAGGAGCCGATCAGGAACCTCGGCGTCTCGAACACGATCCGCGGCGCGATGGCGAGCTGGGCGAAGACGCTCGCGACGGAGCTCGGCCCTTCGGGCATCACCGTCAACAACGTGCTGCCGGGCTACACGAAGACTGCGCGGCTCGACCAGATCCTCGCCGACCGCAGCAAGGCGACCGGCAAGAGCGAAGGCGAGATCGCGAAGACGATGCTGGCGACCGTGCCGCTCGGACGCTTCGCCGAATCCGCCGAGATCGCGGCCGTGATCGCGTTCCTCGCGACGCCGGCGGCGGGCTACGTCAACGGCATCAACGTGCCGGTCGACGGCGGACGCACGCTCTCGCTCTGATCAGCGCTGCTTCCAGACGGCGGGATTCTTGCGGGTCCCGGGACCGATCTCGCAGTGATGTTGCGCGTTGCAGACGGCGCTCGCATCGAGGCACGGATTCACCGCGCACGAAGGACCGGGATACATCGCGTGCGTGATCGACGTACCCGGCGTGCACGGGCCGCACGACATCACGGGACAGTCCTTGTCGGTTTCGCAGTCGAGCGGCGCGTCCGAGGCGATCGGACCGTCCGCAGGCGCCTTGACGTCGGCCGCACGGACCGCCATTGAATGCGCGACCATCAGAGCAAGCAGGACATGCCGGATCCCCATGCACGCGACTATAGCGCAGCCGCACGACGCCCTCGCACCGATCCGGCTAAGCTTGGCGGCGTGAACGATCGCCTGACGCTCGGCAACCTCATCGACGGCCGCATCGTCGCGCCCCGGCGCGGCGCGTATCTCGACGTGTTCGAGCCGGCGACGGGCGCGATCTTCGCGCAGTGCCCCGATTCCGACGCGTCCGACGTCGACGCCGCGGTCGCCGCCGCGCGCAACGCCGCGCCCGGCTGGGCTGCCACGCCGGCCGACGAACGCGCTCGCCTCCTGAACCGCCTCGCCGATCTCGTCGAGCGCGATCTCGACGCGCTGGCGCAGCTCGAGTCGCGCGACGCCGGGAAGACCGTCAAGCTCGCGAAGAACCTCGACATTCCGCGCGCGGTCTCGAACCTCCGCTTCTTCGCCGCCGCGATCACGCAGTGGCCGAGCGAATCGCATCCGATGGAGGATCGCGCGCTGAACTACACGCTGCGCCAACCGCTCGGCGTCGTCGCGTGCATCTCGCCGTGGAACCTGCCGCTCTATCTCGTCACGTGGAAGATCGCGCCGGCGCTCGCGGCGGGCAACGCAGTCGTCGCCAAGCCGTCCGAGATCACGCCCTGCACCGCCGCGCGGCTCGGCGAGCTGTCGATCGAAGCGGGATTTCCGCCGGGCGTGTTCAACATCGTGCAGGGCACCGGACCCGGCGTCGGCCAGCCACTCGTCGAGCACGCGCTCGTCAAGGCGATCTCGTTCACCGGCAGCACGAAGACCGGCGCGACGATCGCCGCGGCGGCCGCGCCGAAGTTCAAGAAGCTCTCGCTCGAGCTCGGCGGCAAGAATCCGGCGATCGTCTTCGCCGATTTCGATTTCAGCGAAGCGAACCTCGACACGATCGTGCGCTCTGGATTCGCGAACCAGGGCGAGATCTGCCTCTGCGGTTCGCGCCTGCTCGTGCAGCGCTCGATCTACGACAAGTTCAAGGAGCGCTATCTCGACAAGGTGCGCAGGCTCCGCGTCGGCGATCCCGACGACGCCGCGACCGATCTCGGCGCGCTCGTCTCGAAGCCGCATTTCGACAAGGTCGTCGGCTGCATCGCGCGCGCGCGCGTCGAGGGCGGCCGCGTGCTCACGGGCGGCAACGTCGCGAAGGTGAACGGCCGCTGCGAGAACGGCTGGTTCGTCGAACCGACGGTGATCGAAGGTCTGGCACCGGACACCGCGACGAACCAGGAGGAAATCTTCGGCCCCGTCGTCACGCTGATCCCATTCGACGAGGACGCCGACGCGATCGCGATCGCGAACGGGACCGGCTACGGCCTCGCGGCGTCGCTGTGGAGCTCGAACCTCGACCGCGCGCACCGCGTCGGCGCCGCGCTCGAGTTCGGCATCGTCTGGATCAACTGCTGGCTGCTGCGCGACCTGCGCACGCCGTTCGGCGGCGTCAAGAATTCCGGCGTCGGGCGCGAGGGCGGCGTCGATGCGCTACGCTTCTTCACCGAGCCCAAGAACGTCTGTATCAAGCTCAGCGGGTGACACGACGATGCCGGATCTGAAGCACCTGCTGGAACGAAACCGCGCCTGGTCCGAAGCGCTGCGCAGGCAGGATCCAGACTTCTTCCGTCGCCTCTCGGACCAACAGGCGCCGAAGTACCTCTGGATCGGCTGCTCGGACTCGCGCGTGCCGGCGAACCAGATCATCGACATGGCGCCGGGCGAGGTGTTCGTGCACCGCAACGTCGCCAACGTCGTCGTGCACACCGACCTCAACTGCATCAGCGCGATCCAGTTCGCGGTCGACGTCCTCAAGGTCGAGCACATCCTCGTGGTCGGCCACTACGGCTGCGGCGGCGTGCTCGCGGCGCTCGAGGAACGTCGGCTCGGCCTCGTCGACAACTGGTTGCGCCACGTCGGCGACGTGGAGCTGAAGCGCGCCGAAACGTTGCGGCGCATCCCCGATCCCGCGCGACGCCATGCGAGACTGTGCGAGCTCAACGTGATCGAGCAGGCCGTCAACGTCTGCCAGACCACGGTCGTTCAGGATGCGTGGGACCGCGGCCAGCCGATCAGCGTGCACGGCTGGATCTACGGGCTCGCCGACGGCCTGGTGCGCGATCTCGGCGTCGACATCGCCGAACGCGCACAAACGGCAAGCTCGGCGGCCGCCGCCATCGCGGCGCTCGAGGACGAGTCATCCTAAGATCCGCTCGCGCCCCGAACCAGGAGGAATCGATGCGCTTCACGATGATCCTTGCCGCCGCCGCGCTGACCTTCTCGTCGGCCTGGGCCGCCGAGGAGCAACTGACGCCATACCAGTGGCAGCAGCAGCAGAAGGTCGCATTCGAGAAATCCGAAAAGGTGTACGCCGAGGCGCTGAAGCGCAACGGCCTCCTTGCCCAGTTCAAGGCGATGCGCGACGCCTACCGCGGCGATCCGAACCACGCCTTCCGCGTCGTCTTCGGCCAGTACATGAGCTGGTACCAGAGCTTCGTCGGCGACTATCCCGGCGCGCACGACGCATACTCGATCCGCCAGCTGCCGGGCCACGACGACGCGCCCTCGCCGCTCGGCGGCGGCTACTCGGCCAAGCCCGCCATCGACGCCATCGCCGAGCTCGCCAAGGGCAAGAAGGCGGTCTTCTTCAACGAAGCGCACAACGTGCCGCTGACGCGCACGCTGACCGTCGAGATGCTGTCGCGCCTTCGCGAGCAGGGCTTCAACTACTTCGCGGCGGAAACGGTCTACGCGAGCGACGCCGAGCTTCAGACGCGCGGCTATCCGACCGCGAAGAGCGGCTTCTACACGATGGAGCCGATCTGCGCCGAAATGGTGCGCACCGCACTCCGGCTCGGCTTCAAGGTGATCGGCTACGAGAGCGAGA
>DATFRS010000200.1:0-14290 GCA_035263065.1 Rhodanobacteraceae bacterium | reverse complement strand
GTCGATGAGGAGGTCGGTCAGGGCGCCGGGCTGCATCGTTTCGCCGAGGCCGGTGCGCGCTTCGCCCGAGCGATCGTTGCTGCCCCAGAGCGGCGTCGAAAGTCGAGGCACGAGCGCGAAGCCCGCCGCCGCGAGCGGCAGTCCGACGCCGAGCAGGATCGCGCCGAGGCGGAGCTCGTTGCGCAGGAGCCGCGTCTCGTCGGCCGGCGCCGGCTGCAGCGAGACGAGCGCACCGAGCAGCAGCATCAGCAGCAACGACACCACCACCGTGAACCACAGCGCCTGCTCGAACAGGAGCGCGCTCATCAGCACGAAGCCGCCGAACGCGATCGCGACGCGCGCATCGCGCGCACGCTCGGTTTCGAGCAGCTTCAGCGCGAGCAGGCCGCAGCCGAGCGCGCTGCCGGGCTCGCGGCCGAACATCGTGCCGTAGTGCATGACGACGAGCGTCAGCAGCAGTCCCGCCGCCGGCAGCCGGATCCAGATCGGCACGAGCGGCCCGCCGCGCCGGCGCACGACGACGCGCAGCCCGACGATGCACAGCGCGCCGACCCACAGCCACGGCGGCAGATGCGCGACGTGCGCGGCGATCGTCGCGACGATCGCGGCGGCGGTCAGCTCGAACGCATGGCGGCCGAGGCGCTCGCTCATGCGAAAGGCAGGAGGGCGAGCGCGCGAAGGCAGGCGTGACGCTGCGCGGTGCCGATGCCGGGGCCGAACGAGTCGGCCGGAAGTTTCAGGATATAGCTTCGCTGAGCGGCTTCGGCCGCGAGCACCCACGCCGCGAGGCGGCGGATGCGCGCTTCGTGATCGAGGCCGCGCAGCTTGGCGTAGTCGAGCACGAGCGCATCGCCGCCGCGGCGCTCGCTGTCGTGCACGAGCAGCGCGTCGTGGCGTGCCGAGACTTTCCAGGCGATGAGCCGCGGCGGATCGGTGATGCGGTAGTCGCGAAGCCCCGCATGCTCGTCGCCGGGACCCGTGAGCGTGCGGTCGTCCTCGCGGCCGTCGCCCGCCGGCAATGCCGGCATCGGCGCTTCGATCGCGGGATAGACGAGGAACTCGGCATCGGGATTGAGCCAGCTCCAGATGCGGAAGAGGCCGAGCGGATAGTCGGTCGACAGGCGAATGCGGCCGGGACGCAGCCAGCCGCGCCGTTCGGTCGCGATCGCGAGCACCACCTCGGTGGCGCCGCCGCCGCTCAGCGCGAACGCGGTGTCGGCATCATCGCGGCGCAGGCGAAGGCTCGGCCGCGTGCGCACGCCCGGCGTGAACGCGAGGCGCAGCGCGAGCGGCGTGCCGGCGTGGCATTCGTCGGCGCCGACGCGCGAGAGCTCGAGCCCGTTCATCGCGCGAAAGCCGACGAAGAGGCTCGCGCCGGCCGCGGCGCCGAACAGGCAGGTCAGCAGCACCGCGGGATTGTTCGCGTAGTTCAGCGCGCCGAGCAGCATCACGAACATCAGGAGCGCGAACGTGAGGCCGAATCCGGTCGGCAGCACGTAGATGCGGCGGCGATCGAGACGGATCGGCAGCGACTCCGGGCGGCGCAGGCGCGTCAGCGCGGGCAGCCGGCGCTCCGCGTACGCCAGTGCGCGGCTGCGCAGGTCAGCGACCGTCGCGGCCATCGGCTCAGCGCACCGGCGTCGACTCGAGGAGCTGCATCGCGAGCTTGTCGCGATCGCGCTGCGCGCTCGCGCCCGGCGTCAGGCGATGGCCGGTCACGAACGGGAACACCGCCTGCACGTCCTCGGGCACGCAGTGCGGGCGTCCGGCGAGCAGCGCATGCGCGCGCGCCGCCGCCAGCAGCGCGAGGCCCGCGCGCGGCGAGAGGCCGATGCGGATCTCCGGATGCTGGCGGCTCGCGGCGAGCAGCGCCTGCACGTACTCGACCAGCGCGGGGCTTGCGAGTACCGCAGCACAGGCGTGGCGCAGCTCGATGATCTGCTCCGGCACGAGGCACGGCGTCAACGTGCCGAGGAGGCTCTTGCGATCGACGGAGCCGAGCATCGCGCGCTCGGCTTCGCGGTCGGGATACCCCATGCTCATGCGCAGCATGAAGCGGTCGAGCTGCGAGTCCGGCAGTGGATAGGTGCCGGCGAAGTCCATCGGGTTCTGCGTCGCGACGACGAAGAACGGCGGCGCGAGGCGGTGCGTGACGCCGTCGACCGTGACCTGTTCCTCGGCCATCGCCTCGAGCAGGGCGCTCTGCGTCTTCGGCATCGCGCGGTTGATCTCGTCGGCGAGGAGCAGCTGCGTGAACAGCGGGCCCGGATGGAACTTGAAGCGACCGGCTTCGCGCTCGTAGATGCCGACGCCGATGATGTCGGACGGCAGCAGGTCGGAGGTGAACTGCACGCGCTGGAAGTTGAGGCCGAGTGTCTGGGCGAGCGCGTGGGCGAGCGTCGTCTTGCCGACGCCGGGGAGATCCTCGATGAGCAGGTGACCGCCCGCAAGGAGGCAGACGAACGCGAGGCGCACCTCGCGTCGCTTGCCGAGGACGACGGTGTTGACCTGCGCGATCGCCCGCGCGAGCGAGTCGCGCAATTCGGTCGGAAGCGGACCCGTTGAAGTTTCGATCATGGACATTCCCGACACGATGACGGCGGCAAGGTTCCGCCGCCGCGGACGAATGGAGTCTAGCGGGGCGCCTCGCCGGCGAGCGCGATGCACCGCGCGAACGGACATTTTCTGGCGACGGGCTGCTAAGGCAGCGTGAATCCCGCGGCCCGGAGCAGGCGCGCCAGCGCGATCAGCGGCAGGCCGATCAGAGCGGTCGGGTCGCTCGTCTCGATGCGCTCGAACAGCGCGATGCCGGCGCCTTCGCTCTTGAAGCTGCCGGCGGCGTCGAGCGGCTGTTCGCGCTCGACGTAGCGAGCGATTTCGTCGGCGCCGAGCTGGCGGAACACGACCTCGGTGCGATCGACGGCATGTGCGATCCGCGCCGGCGAGACGCGCGTGTCGACGACGGCCAGCGCGGTATGGAAGACGACGGTGCGGCCCGAGCTCGCGGCGAGCTGCGCGCGCGCCGCTTCGGGCGTGCCGGGCTTGCCGATCGCGCGGCCGTCGAGCTCGGCGACCTGGTCGCTGCCGATCACGACCGCATCGGGGCAGGCGCGGGCGACGGCGAGCGCCTTGGCCTCGGCGAGGCGCCGTGCGAGATCGAGGGGTGCCTCGCCGGCGCGCGGCGTCTCCTCGACGTCGGGCCCGACGACACGAAAATCCGCGACCAGCCGCGACAGCAGCTCGCGGCGGTAGCGCGACGTCGAAGCGAGAACCAGCGGCGGCATCAGGACTGCGCGTCGGCGGCGCGCACCGCCTGCGCGGCCTTGGCGGCTTCGAGGTCCGCGCGGACGTCGGCGAGGCGCTCGAGCTGGTTCGAGAGCGCTTCCTTGGCCGTGAGGAGCGCCTTCCGGGCCGATTCGAGCTCGGCCAGCGTCGCCGTCGCGGCGTGCTCCTTGAGCCAGAGCCGGTGCGACAGGAGGTCGCGGAGCGCGGCCTGCACCTGCGGCTCGGCGACCAGCGTCGCGCGCGCCGAGAGCTGCGAGGAGGGCGGCAGCGCGGCCACCAGCGCCGGAATCTCGCGCAGGCGCGACCGGCATTCGTAGAGCTCGCGCTCCAGCGCATCGGCCTGGTCCATGACCTCGGCGAGGAGCCGCGGGCGGCGGCGCAGCGCGCGGTCGCGCAGCCACAGGCCCGCGACGGCGAGCGCCCCTGCGATCGCGATGGCGAAAAGAGTGAACACCGGCCCGACCTCCTGGCGGCTAGTCTGCCGCGCCCCGGTGTACGGCAGCAAACCGGGCCGACGGACGGCCCTTTGCGGTTGACAGGGAGGGGGTCAAAACCTACCATCGCGCGCCCATGTCAGTCGCCCTGCCCGAACGCGTGGATGCGTCGCGCATGGTGCAAGCGCGGCGCACCTTCCAAGGCCAGCTGCCGCTCGCCTCCCTCGAACGGTTGCGCGAGAGCCTTGCGACGAGCGACGGCGTGGCGGACTATGACCTCGAATTCGGTCGCGACGAGCTCGGCATCGCCTATCTTGCCGTGCGCGTCGATGCCGAGTTGCCGCTCACCTGCCAGCGCACGCTCGAGGTGTTCCGGCAGCCGGTGCACGTGGATCAGCGGCTCGGCCTGGTCCACGACGAGAGCGAAGAGGCGGCGCTGCCGCCGGGTTACGAGCCCTTGCTGATCGCGGACGGCGTCCTCAATCTCGCCGACGTGATCGAGGACGAATTGATACTGGCCCTGCCGGTGGTGCCGCTGAAGCCGGGCGCACCGCTGGAATGGCACGATGCGGCGCCGGACGAGGCCGAGGAAACCGAGCCCAACCCGTTCGCGGCGTTGGCGAAGCTGAAGAAAGCGAAATAGGCGGGCGACAAATCCGCCGATCACACGATTCACTGGAGTTCACGTCATGGCAGTCGCCAAGAGTCGCAAATCCCCCTCCCGCCGCGGCATGCGCCGCGCCCACGATGCGCTGTCGGCCAAGCAGCTCTCGACCGATCCGACCTCGGGCGAGGTGCACCTGCGCCATCACGTCACCAAGGACGGCTACTATCGCGGCAAGAAGGTCATCGACACCAAGTCGCCGGTGCAGGACGAAGACTGATTTCGTCCGCCGCTGGGGTTGAATCGCGGCTGAGGCCGCACCTACATTCTTCGCTGTAGGCGCGGCGTCAGCCGCGACGTCGTTTTCGACGGGAGACTCCCCTGATCTACTCACGCATCGCCGGCACCGGCAGCTACCTGCCGGAAAAGGTCGTCACCAACGCCGATCTCGAGAAGCTCGTCGACACGAGCGACGAGTGGATCGCCTCGCGCACCGGCATCCGCGAGCGCCGCCGCGCCGCGGACGGCGAGACCACGGGCGACCTCGCGTTCTACGCCGCCACGCACGCGCTCGAAGCGGCCGGCGTCAAGGCCAGCGAGATCGACCTCATCGTGCTCGGCACGACGACGCCGGATCTCATCTTTCCGTCCACCGCGTGCCTGCTGCAGCACCGCCTCGGCGCGAACGGCTGCGCGGCATTCGACGTCAACGCGGCGTGCTCGGGCTTCCTCTATGCGCTCGGCGTCGCCGATCAGTTCATACGCGGCGGGCAGTCGAAGAAGGCGCTCGTCGTCGGCTCCGAGACGCTGACGCGCATGCTCGACTGGAGCGACCGCTCGACCTGCGTGCTGTTCGGCGACGGCGCCGGCGCGGTCGTGCTGGAACCCTCGAACGAGCCCGGCATCATCACGACGAAGCTCCACGCCGACGGCGGCTACAAGCATCTCCTCTACAACCCGGTCGGCGTCTCGGCCGGTTTCCTCGACGGCGAGCCGAACCACGGCATCCGCGTCATGATGACCGGCAATGAAGTGTTCAAGGTCGCCGTGAAGACGCTCGATCGCATCGTCGGCGAGACGCTGGAAGCGGCGAACATGCACGAGTCGGACGTCGACTGGCTGATTCCGCATCAGGCGAACCTTCGCATCATCGAGGCGACCGCGAAGCGGCTGAAGCTCTCGATGGATCGCGTGGTCGTCACGGTCGACCGGCACGGCAACACCTCGTCGGGCTCGGTGCCGCTGGCGCTCGACGAAGCGGTGCGCTCGGGCAAGATCCAGCGCGGCCAGACGGTGTTGCTGGAAGCGTTCGGCGGCGGGTTTACCTGGGCGTCGGCGCTGTTCAAGTACTAGAAACATCCACTTCGTCATCCCCGCGAAAGCGGGGACCCAGCGCCTTTCGGCGCTGGAGCAAAGGCGCTAGGTTCCCGCTTTCGCGGGAATGACGAAGATCGACAGGCGAGGCGACCATGGCTCACACGCATTCCAATCTCGCCTTCGTCTTCCCCGGCCAGGGTTCGCAATCGATCGGCATGCTCGCCGAGCTTTCCGAGCTGCATCCCGTCGTGCGCGCGACGTTCGCCGAAGCGTCCGACGGCGCCGGCGTCGATCTCTGGGCGCTGTCGCAGGGCGGGCCGGAGGCGATGCTCAATCGCACCGAATACACGCAGCCGGCGCTGCTCGCGGCCGGTGTCGCCGTATGGCGCTTGTGGACAAACGCACACGGTCCGCGGCCGGCGAAGCTCGCGGGTCACAGCCTCGGCGAATACACGGCGCTCGTCGCCGCGGGGACGCTGTCGCTCGCCGACGCGGCGCATCTCGTGCGAATCCGCGGCCAGGCGATGCAGGAAGCGGCGCCCGAAGGCGAGGGCGCGATGGCGGCCGTGCTCGGCGCGGACGATGCGGTCGTCGAGGAAGTCTGCCGCGAAGTATCGGGCGATCGCGTCGTCGTGCCGGCGAACTACAACTCGCCCGGGCAAGTCGTGATCGGCGGCCACGCCGACGCTGTCGATCGCGCGATCACCGCGCTCACCGCGCGCGGCGTGCGCAAGGCCGTGAAGCTCGCGGTCAGCGTCCCGTCGCACACGCCGCTGATGCGCGAGGCCGCCAACCGTCTCGTCGAGGCGATGGGCGCGTACGCGTGGCACGAGCCGCAGATTCCCGTCGTGCAGAACGTCGATGCCGCCGAGCATCGCGGCACGGCGGCGATCCGCGAAGCGCTCGCGCGCCAGCTCTATCTGCCGGTGCGCTGGACGGGCTGCGTCGCTGCGCTCGCGAGCGCCGGCGTGACGCGCATCGCCGAGTGCGGTCCCGGCAAGGTCCTCGGCGGGCTCATCAAGCGCATCGACAAGTCGATCGACGGCCGCGCGCTCGGCACGCCGGGCGAGTTCGACACGACGCTGGAAGACTGGCGCGCCTGATCCCTTTCGCAGCGACGCACGGCTGTGTAACGTGCGCGCCCCCAAGACGTGTGAGGTGACCGATGGACAAGCCACTCGCCGGAGAAATCGCGCTCGTCACCGGCGCGAGCCGCGGCATCGGCGCCGCCATTGCGGACGAGCTTGCCGCGCTCGGCGCGAAAGTCGTCGGCACCGCGACGAGCGAGTCGGGCGCGGCCGCGATCGGCGAGCGCCTCGCCGCGCACGGCGGCGCCGGGCGCGCGCTGAACGTCACCGACGGCGCCGCCGTCGAAGCGCTGATCGAAGGCATCGGCAAGGAATTCGGCGCGATCACGATCCTCGTCAACAACGCCGGCATCACGCGCGATCAGCTGCTGATGCGCATGAAGGACGAGGACTGGCAGGCGATCATCGACACCAACCTGAGCTCGGTCTACCGCACGTCGAAGGCCGTCATGCGCGGCATGATGAAGGCGCGCAAGGGCCGCATCATCAACATCGCCTCGGTGATCGGCGTCACCGGCAACGCGGGGCAGGCGAACTACGCGGCGGCGAAGGCCGGCATCATCGCGTTCTCGAAGTCGCTCGCGCGCGAGATCGGCTCGCGCGGCATCACGGTCAATGTGGTAGCGCCCGGTTTCATCGACACCGACATGACGCGCGCGCTGCCGGAAGCGCAACGCGAGGGCCTCCTGACACAGATCGCGCTCGGCCGCCTCGGCGCGCCGGCCGACATCGCCAAGGCAGTCGCGTTCCTCGCGTCGCCGGCGGCGGCGTACATCACCGGCGAGACGCTGCACGTCAACGGCGGCATGTACATGCCGTAGGCGGCGTCCGGGGCCGGTTTTGGCCTCGCAAGCCCTTGGTTCTACTGGCCTCTGGCTCCTGAACCGCCACCCCGATACAATGCCGCCTCTTTTTAGGCCCCCGGGCGCCCCTGGCGCCGCTGACGGCCGCACGCAATTCCCCATCGGGAGGTAACAAGGCAAATGAGCACTATCGAAGAACGCGTCAAGAAGATCGTCGTCGAGCAACTGGGTGTGAAGGAAGACGAGGTCACTCCGAACGCGTCGTTCGTGGATGACCTGGGCGCGGATTCGCTCGATACGGTCGAGCTGGTGATGGCGCTCGAAGAGGAATTCGAGTGCGAGATTCCCGACGAGGAAGCCGAAAAGATCACCACGGTGCAGCAGGCGATCGACTACATCAAGGCCCACGTCAAGGCTTGAGTTTCCCCCGATCGACAGCAGGTCACGAGCTGCGCCTCCGGGGCGCAGCTTTCGTTTTAGGCGCGGGCAACACACGCCGGCGTACGGCGGCCGCGAGCGCAAACGCGACCATGCCGATTGAAGACAGGTCCCGCATATGAGCAAGCGACGCGTCGTCGTCACCGGTCTAGGCATCGTAAGTCCCGTCGGCAACGACGTCGCCACCGCGTGGGCGAACATCACCGCCGGCAAGAGCGGCATCGGGCCGATCACGCACTTCGATGCGTCGACGTTTCCGACGCGCATCGCCGGCGAGGTCCGCGACTTCGACCCGACGCAGTACGTCGCGCCGAAGGACGTCAAGAAGATGGACCCCTTCATCCACTACGGCATCGCGGCGTCGATCCAGGCGCTCGCCGACGCGGGCCTGAAGCCGCACGAGCACGACGAGGAGCGCATCGGCGTCGCCGTCGGCGCCGGCATCGGCGGCATCGGCACGATCGAGAAGACCGCGATCACCTACCACGAAGCCGGCCAGCGCAAGATCTCGCCGTTCTTCGTGCCGAGCTCGATCGTCAACATGGCGTCGGGCAATCTTTCGATCATGCTGGGCCTCAAGGGCCCGAACATCGCCTGCGTCACCGCGTGCACGACCGCGACGCACAACATCGGCCTTGCGATGCGCATGGTCCAGTACGGCGACGCCGACGTCATGATCGCCGGGGGCGCCGAGTTCGCGACGGTCGGCACCGCGGTCGGCGGCTTCTGCTCGGCGCGTGCGATGTCGACGCGCAACGACGAGCCGGCGAAGGCGAGCCGCCCGTGGGACCGCGACCGCGACGGCTTCGTGCTGTCCGACGGCGCCGGCGTCCTCGTCGTCGAGGACTACGAGCACGCCAAGGCGCGCGGCGCGCGCATCTACTGCGAGCTCGCCGGCTTCGGCATGTCGGGCGATGCATTCCACATGACGTCGCCGCCCGAGGACGGCGACGGCGCGCGGCGCTCGATGGTCGCCGCGCTCGCCGACGCGAAGGTCAACCCGGACGAGGTGCACTACGTCAACGCGCATGCGACCTCGACCGGCGTCGGCGACATCGCCGAGGTCAACGCGATCAAGAGCTGCTTCGGCGATGCGGCGAGAAAATTGCCGGTCAGCTCGACCAAGTCGATGACGGGCCACCTGCTCGGCGCGGCCGGCGGCGTCGAGGCGATCTTCTCGATCCTCGCGATGCGCGACGGCGTCATTCCGCCGACGATCAACCTCGACCATCCGGGCGAGGGCTGCGACCTCGATTTCGTGCCGCACACGGCGCGCGACGCGAAGCTCGACATCGTGCTGTCGAACTCGTTCGGCTTCGGCGGAACCAACGGCACGCTGGTGTTCCGCCGCACCTGAGCGCGGCGCCGCGCATGGGCATCGTCGTTCGCGAGCTTCCCGGCCGGCGCGACCTGCTGACGCTCGCGGCGGCGAAGCCCGAGCGCTATCCGGGCCTGCTCGAAAGCGTCGCGCGCGGTCCGGCGCGGACGCGCTACGACATCCTGTTCGCGTTTCCCGAAAGCGAAGTGCGGCTCGGCCGCGTCGGCGAATCGTCGTTCCTCGACGCCCTCGACGCCGCATGGCGCGCAGCGCGCGTGCCGCGATCGGACGACGCGCTGCCGTTCCGCGGCGGCTGGCTGCTTTATCTGGGCTATGAGCTCGCCGGGCAAATCGAGCCGAGGCTGCGCTTGCCGCCCGCACCCGGTGCGCTGCCGGTAGCGCTCGCGCTTCGGTGCCCCGCCGCGGTCATCGTCGATCACGAGCGTGCGATGACGATGCTGCTGGCCGAGGCGGGGCGCGAGGCGTTG
This sequence comes from Rhodanobacteraceae bacterium, assembly GCA_035263065.1. Lineage (GTDB taxonomy): Bacteria > Pseudomonadota > Gammaproteobacteria > Xanthomonadales > Rhodanobacteraceae > Dokdonella_A. The sequence goes on along the minus strand of DATFRS010000200.1, from coordinate 4,515 downwards.
CTCGATGCAATGGCCGCGGACCTCGATACGCCGGCGCCGGTGCCGGTGCCTTCCGCTCTCTCGGTCGACGAGGATCCGCCGCAGGGTTTCCTAGACGGCGTCGAGCGCATCCACGAATACCTGCGCGCCGGCGACGTCTTCCAGGTCAGTCTCTCGCGCGAGTGGCGCGTGCGCGGCGCGAACACGCCGGCGGCTGTCTATGCGCGCCTGCGCGCGGCGAATCCGGCGCCGTTCGCCGGCCTGCTGCAACACGACGGCTGGGCCATCGCGAGCTCGTCGCCGGAGCGCCTGATCGAGGTCCGCGGCGATCTTGCGCAGACGCGCCCGATCGCCGGCACGCGCGCGCGCATCGCGGGCGACGACGATGCGGCGCGCGTGCGGGAGCTGGTCGGACATCCGAAGGAGCGCGCCGAGCACGTCATGCTGATCGATCTCGAGCGCAACGATCTAGGTCGCGTCTGCGCGCCGGGCTCGGTCGAGGTCGACGAGCTCATGACCGTCGAGAGCTACGCGCACGTGCACCACATCGTCTCGAACGTGCGCGGTCGGCTGCGGCCCGACGCGACGCCGGGCGATATCGTGCGCGCCGTGTTCCCGGGCGGGACGATCACCGGCTGCCCGAAGGTGCGCTGCATGGAGATCATCGCCGAGCTCGAAGGCGTCGGCCGCGGCGCGTACACGGGTTCGCTCGGCTACTTGAATCGTGACGGCGATCTCGATCTCAACATCCTGATCCGCACGCTTTCCATCGAGCGCGACATGATTCGCTTGCGCGCCGGCGCGGGCATCGTCGCGGACTCGATCGCCGAGCGCGAGCTCGACGAGACGCGCGCGAAGGCGAAGGGCCTCCTGCATGCGCTCGGCGTCGAATGACGGCGACACGAAGTCGGGTTACGCTGCCCCGCCGGAATCGAGCGAGGTCGGATTGAGAGCGATGCGTTCCACGCACCAGGCAGGCGGCGCGGTGTTGCGGCTGCTCGTCGTGCTCGTGCTCGGCGTCGCGATCGCCGCCGCGGCGTATGCGTGGGTCGACTATCGCCGCTTCGTCGACGCGCCGCTGACGATCCCGCGCGCCGACATGACGATCGACGTCGCGCGCGGCGCCGGTTACCGCGGGATCGTCGAGCAGCTGCGCGCGCAAGGCGTGACGCAGGCGTCGCCGTGGTACTGGCGCGCGCTCGGTCGCGAGCTGGCGATCGAAAACAGGATCCACGCCGGAGAATACGCGCTGACGCCGGGCCTGACGCCGCGCGAGCTCCTGCGCAAGATGGCCGCCGGCGAAGTGCTGCAACACCATTTCACGATCGTCGACGGCTGGACGTTCAAGCAGCTGCGCCTCGCGCTTGCCGCGGATGCGGGCCTCGCGCAGACGCTGCCGGGCGTGTCCGACGAGGACATCGCCGCGCGCCTCAAGATCGAGGGCGGCAAGCCGGAAGGCTGGTTCCTGCCGGAAACCTATGCCTGGATCAAGGGCGATTCGGATTTCGACGTACTCGCGCACGCGCACGAGGCGATGACGAAGACGCTCGACAGGCTCTGGGCCGCGCGCGCGCCCGAGGTCCAGCTCGAATCGCCGTATCAGGCGCTGATCCTGGCCTCGATCGTCGAGAAGGAGACCGGCCGCCCGGACGAGCGCCCGCTGATCGCCGGCGTTTTCGTGCGGCGGCTCAAGTTCAACATGCGTCTGCAGACCGATCCGACGGTAATCTACGGCATGGGCGACACCTATGCGGGCAACATCCGTCGGACCGATCTCGAAGCCGACACGCCGTACAACACCTACACGCGCGACGGGTTGCCGCCGACGCCGATCGCGTTGCCGGGCACGCCGGCGCTCGAGGCGGCGCTGCATCCGACACCCGGCGATGCGCTCTACTTCGTCGCGCGTGGCGACGGCAGCCACGAGTTCTCCGCGACGCTCGACGAGCACAATCGCGCCGTGCAGAAATTCCAGTTGCATCACAACCGGCCATGACGGGACGCCTGATCACGCTCGAAGGCGGCGAGGGTGCCGGCAAGAGCACGGTGATGGACGCCGTGCGCGAACGGCTCGCCGCGCGCGGCATCGACGTCATCGTGACGCGCGAGCCCGGCGGCACGGTGCTCGGCGAGGCGGTGCGCGACATCGTGCTCGATCCCGCGCGGCGCAATCTCTGCGCGGAAGCCGAGCTCCTGCTGATGTTCGCCTCGCGCGCGCAGCTCGTGCGGGAGCTGATTCGGCCGGCGCTCGACGCGGGTCAGTGGGTGCTGTCCGATCGCTTCACCGACGCGAGCTACGCGTACCAGGGCGCCGGTCGCGGCCAGCCGGATGCGCGCATCGCCGATCTCGAGCGCTGGGCTGCGCTGATAAGGCCCGATCTCACGCTGCTGCTCGACCTGCCGATCGCCGAGGGCCTCGCGCGCGCCGGCGGGCGCGGCCGGGCCGATCGCATCGAGCTCGAAAGCGGCGACTTCTTCGAGCGCGTGCGCGCCGCGTATCGCGCGCGCGCGGCCGCGGAGCCTGCGCGCTTCCGCATCATCGACGCGACGCGCAGCATCGCCGACGTGCGCGCCGCCGCATTCGCCGCGATCGACGCGTTCGTCGACGCCGAAAGGGGCGCCGCGTGAAGCTGCAGCCCTGGCTCGTCCCGGCGTGGAACGTTCTCGCGGATGCGTTGCGCTCCGGCCGCCTGCATCACGCGCTGCTGTTCGCGGGACCGCGCGGCTACGGCAAGCGCGCGCTCGCCGAAGCGTTCGCCGCCGCCGCGCTCTGCACGCAGCGCGCGCCGGACGGCAGCGCGTGCGGCACGTGCAAGAGCTGCCATCTCGTCGCGGCCGGCAGCCATCCCGATCTCGTGCGCGTGTCGTTCGAGCTCCGCGACGACGGCCGGCCACGCAGCGAGCTCACGGTCGATCAGTTGCGCGCGCTCGGTCAGCGCCTCGCGCTCGCGAGCCAGTTCGGCGGCTGGCAGATCGCGCTGATCGATCCGGCCGACGCGATGAACGCGAGCGCTGCGAATGCGCTCCTGAAGACGCTCGAAGAGCCGTCGGCGAGCACGATCATCGCGCTCGTCGCCGACGATCCGTCGCGCCTCCCGCCGACGATCCGCAGCCGCTGCCAGCGCGTCGACCTGCGTGCACCGACGCGCGACGAGGCGCTGGCGTGGCTCAAGGGGCAGGGCATCGAGACCGCCGTCGCGGCGTCGACGCTCGATGCGAGCCTCGGCAATCCGGGTCAGGCGGCCGAGTGGATCGGCGAGGGCACGCTCGCGGTGCGCGAGGAATGCCTCGCCGATCTCGCGGCGCTTTCGACCGGTCGCGCGCAGGCGGCGGCGATCGCCGAGCGCTGGGCTGCGGACCGTCCGGACCTCCGGCTCTGGTTCGCCGGCGTGCTCGCCCGCGACGAAGCGCGGCTCATCTCGGCCGGCCGGCAGGGGGCGCTCGGCTTGACCCAGCGCGACGAAATCCCGAAGCTAAACGCGTGGTTCGGCCACGCGGACCGCGCGCGCGGCCTGCTGCATACGCCCGTGCGCGCGGAGGGAGTCCTCCTGGACCTCCTGCGCGGCTGGCCCGGCCGATCGTCGAAAAGGGCGTGAGCATGGCGACTCCGAGTGCAGGCGGCGCACCGCGACAGGGCATCCTTTCGCTGGCCATCAAGGACAAGGGCGCGCTGTTCAACGCGTACATGCCGTTCGTGAAGGGCGGCGGCCTGTTCGTGCCGACGTCCAAGCGCTACACGCTCGGCGACGAGGTGTTCATCCTGCTCTCGCTGATGGAAGAGAAGGATCGCCTGCCGGTCGCCGGCAAGGTCGTGTGGATCACGCCGCCCGGCGCGCAGGGCAACCGCACGGCGGGCATCGGCGTGCAGTTCAACGATTCGGCGGACGGCGAGGCGGCGCGGACGAAGATCGAGTCGATTCTTGCCGGCATCCTGACGCAGGAGCGGCCGACGCATACGATGTGAGTCGGATGCCGACGTCACCTTACCGTCATTCCGGCGAAAGCCGGAATCCATTTTGACGTTCGCCCAGAGCAAGATGGATCCCGGCTTTCGCCGGGATGACGAATAAGCTACTTCGACGCTTCGCGCGCATGCTCCTTGATCGCCGCCAGCATCGCTGCCAACCCGTTCGAGCGCGTCGGCGACAGATGCTTGGCCAACCCGATCGCCTCGACGAACCTCGGCTCCGTCGCCAGGATCTCCCGCGCCGACCGGCCCGAGTACACGCGCAGCAGCAGCGCGATCAGGCCTGACACGATCGCCGAATCGCTGATCGCCTGGAACTCGAGCCGCTTCGCATCGCCCGACGGCACCAGCCACACCTGCGACTGGCAGCCGGTGACCTTGTGCGCGTCGGTCTTGAGCGCTTCGGCGAACGGCGGCAGCTTGCGGCCGAGGTCGATCAGGTACTGGTAGCGCTCGGTCCAGTCGCCGAAGAACGCGAATTCTTCGGCGATTTGCGCTTGCGCGGCGTCGGCCGTCGGCGCCGGCTCAAGCTGCGCGTTCATCGGGATTCACAACCTTCCAGCGCGTGC
>DATFRS010000199.1:0-2284 GCA_035263065.1 Rhodanobacteraceae bacterium | reverse complement strand
CGCGAGACGCTCGACGATCTCGCTCGCCGGCTTCGGCAACGCGAGCGCGACTTCATGGAAACACGAACGCAGGAAGAGCGCGCGCACGCCCGGAATCTTCACCAGCTTGTCACGCAACGCACGCGTGTTCGCCATCGAGTTGGCGGCGACGCGGCGCACGCCTTCGGGGCCGAGCATCGCCATCGTGATCGTCGCCGCGGTGACGAGGAGACCCTGGTTCGTGCAGATGTTCGACGTCGCCTTGGCGCGGCGGATGTGTTGTTCGCGCGCCTGCAGCGTCAGCGCGAAACCCTCGCGCCCGTCGAGGTCGGTCGTGCGCCCGACGATGCGTCCAGGCATCTGCCGCACGTACTCCTGCTTGCAGGCGAGGATGCCGAAATACGGACCGCCCGAGGACAGCGGCACGCCGAGCGGCTGGCCGTCGCCGCAGACGATGTCGGCGCCGGTGCGGCCCCACTGGCCCGGCGCCTTGAGGACCGCGAGCGACACCGGATTGACGACGCCGATGACGAGCGCGCCCTTCTCGTGCGCCCAGTCGGTCAGCGCGTCGACGTGCTCGAGCACGCCGAAGAAATTCGGCTGCGGGATCACCAGCGCGGTGAACGCGCCGAAGTCCTGCTTCTCGAGCCACGCCGGATCGACGCCGCCGGCGTCGGCGCCGTCGTGCGCGAAATCGATCTCGACGACCTCGATGTCCTGCAGCGCGACGATCGTGTGCAGCGTCTTCCGGTACGCCGGATGCACGCTGCGCGGAACCAGCACGCGCCGCGGACCTTTCTTCATGCAGCGCTCGGCCATCAGCACCGCTTCGGCGAGCGCGGTCGCGCCGTCGTAGAGCGAGGCGTTGCTGACGTCCATGCCGGTCAGGCGCGTCATCATCGTCTGGTATTCGTAGATGAGCTGCAGCGTGCCCTGGCTCGCCTCGGCCTGATACGGCGTGTACGCCGAGTAGAACTCGCCGCGCGAGACGATCGCCCACACCGCAGCCGGGATGTGATGCTCGTACGCGCCGGCGCCGGCGAAGTTGAGCGGCGTGCCGTCCATCGCTGCGCGCTCCTTCATGAGGCGCGTGACGTCCATCTCCGAAAGACCCGGCGGCACCTTGGCCAGCGCGTCGATCTTGAGCGCGGGCGGGATCTCGTCGAAGAGGTCCTCGATGCGGGCGACGCCGATCGCCTTCAGCATGGCGCCGACGTCGGCTTCGGAATGGGGAATGAAAGGCATGACTGACTCTTCGGTACAAGGTTTCAAAAACATCGGGGCGCGCTCGTCGGCGCGCCCCGCGGGATTCGGCGACGGCGGTCGCGTCAGTGTTCTTCGTTCTCGATCAGCTCGACGTAGGCGTCGGGATCGAGCAGCCCTTCCATGTCCTCGGCGAGGCTGTCGGGCTTGACGACGAAGATCCAGCCTTCGCCGAACGCGTCCTCGTTGATCGTTTCGGGCTTGTCGGGCAGCGCTTCGTTGATCGCGACGATCTCGCCGGACACCGGCGAGTAGACGTCCGACGCGGCCTTGACCGATTCGACGACCGCGCAGGCGTTGCCGGCCTGCACGTGGTCGCCGACGCTGGGCAGTTCCACGTAGACGAGGTCGCCGAGCTGGCTCTGCGCGTGGTCGGAGATGCCGACGGTGACCGTCCCCTTGTCCTCGACGCGGGCCCACTCGTGGGACTTCATGAATTTCAGATCGCCTGGAATCTCTTGCATGACGTGAATCCTGGGGTCGGGGCGCGGGGCAATTCTAACAATGGAGCCGGTCAGGGTGAACGCGCGGATCAGACGCCGGCCTGGGGCTGACCGTCGCGCACGAAGGGATATTTCACGATGCGCACCGGCACCAGCTTGCCGCGGATGTCGGCCTGGAGGGCACCGGCGGCGCCGGCGGCCGGAATGCGCGCGAACGCGATCGACTTGCCGATCGTCGGCGAGAAGCCGCCGGACAGGATCTCGCCGTCGCCGGCCGGCGTGACGACGCGCTGGCCGTGCCGGAGCACGCCCTTGTCGTCCATGATGAGGCCGACCAGCACGCGCTTGACGCCTTCGGCCTTCTGCTTTTCGAGCGCCTTGCGGCCGATGAAGTCGCGCCCTTCGTCGAGCGAGACGGTCCAGGCAAGGCCGGCTTCCCACGGCGTGATGCTCTCGTCCATGTCCTGGCCGTAGAGATTCATGCCGGCTTCGAGGCGCAGCGTGTCGCGCGCCCCAAGACCGGCCGGCGCGACGCCGGCGTGTTCGAGGCGTTTCCAGAGCTGCGGCGCGTCGGCCTCGCCGACGATGATCTCGAAGCC
>DATFRS010000198.1:0-3326 GCA_035263065.1 Rhodanobacteraceae bacterium | reverse complement strand
ATCGTCTTCATCGACGAGATCGACAAGATCGCGCAGCGCGGCGAGTGGAGCGGCGCCGGCGTCTCGCGCGAAGGCGTGCAGCGCGACCTGCTGCCGCTGGTCGAAGGCTCGGCCGTGTCGACGAAGTACGGCATCGTCAAGACCGATCACATTCTTTTCATCGCCTCGGGCGCGTTCTCGCTCGCCAAGCCGTCGGATCTCGTGCCGGAGTTGCAGGGCCGCTTCCCGATACGCGTCGAGCTCGCCGCGCTGACCGCCGAGGATTTCAAGCGCATCCTCTCCGAACCGCAGAGCGCGCTGACGAAGCAGTACACGGCGCTTCTTGCGACCGAAGGCGTCACGCTCGAGTTCACGGGCGAGGGCATCGCGCGGCTCGCCGAGATCGCATTCCAGGTCAACGAGCGCACCGAGAACATCGGCGCGCGTCGCCTGCACACGGTACTCGAGCGGCTGCTCGACGAGATATCGTTCGAGGCGGCCGACAAGAACGGGCAGCACTATCGCGTCGACGCGGCGTATGTCGACGGGCATCTCGCGTCGCTGGTGCAGGACGAGGACCTGTCCCGCTACATCCTTTGAGCGCGCAAACCGGCGTTTTCTTGCGCGCAGCGGCCAAAAACCCGACCATATCGGCATGACCACCGTTGTCCCCTTCAAAGCCCGCGGCGTCCGCGCCGAGCTCAAGCGCTCGCTCGACGAGCGCGCCCCGGTGCGCATCCTGCGCGAGCGCGTCCAGCCGGGCGCGATCCACGGCTACGTGGTCGGGCTGTCGCGCGACTTCTGCCTCGTCGCCGAAGTCGGCGACGCGATCCGCTTCGACGGCTATCTCGCGATCGCGGTCGCCGACGTGAGCTCGATCGAGACCGATCCCGCGCGCGAGTTCGTCGATCGCGCGCTCGCGATCCGCGGCGAGACGCTGGCGGTGCCGAAGGATTTCCGGCTCGACGACTGGGCGTCGATCGTGCAGTCGGCCGCGGCATTCGCGCCGCTCGTCTCCGTCAACATGATCGAGGACGAGGACGGCGAGATCAGCTACGTCGGCCAGCTCGTCGAAGCCGACGCGAACGCGATCGTGCTGCGCGAGCTCGATCCGAACGCGGCGTGGTATCCCGACACCGGCGCGTACGAAGTCGAGGCGATCGGGTCGATCGGGTTCGGATCGGGGTATCTCGATGCGCTGTGGCAAGTCGCCGGCGCGCCGGGTGGGCCGTTGCTGCCGCGAGTGCCAGTGTCGGATACCGTTCACTAGCTTGCGTCGTTCCAGCGAAGGCGGGAACCTGGCGACTCTTGCGTTAAGGCACTGGGTCCCCGCTTTCGCGGGGATGACGAGTGTGAGATGACGACGCCACAACCGACTGCCATCACGCTTCACCGCGCCTCGCACGTCCTCGAAGTCGCCTTCGATTCCGGCGAAACGTTCCGCCTTCCCGCCGAGTATCTTCGCGTCCATTCGCCGAGCGCCGAAGTGCAGGGCCACGGACCCGGCCAGAAGACGCTCGTCGCCGGCAAGGCGCACGTCAACATCGAGGCGGTCGAGCCGATCGGAAACTACGCGGTGCTGCTGCGCTTCGACGACGGCCACGCGAGCGGCATCTTTTCGTGGGACGTGCTGCATGCGCTCGGCCGCGATCACGCGCGGAACTGGCAGCAGTATCTCGATGCGCTCGCGGCCGCGGGCCTTGAGCGCGGCGGCTGAAAACGCGTCGAAAGATCGCGCGGCGAGACTCGCGGCTGCCGAACTGGAGCCGACCGCGATGCCCGAAGACATCGAGATCGATACCGACACCCTTCGCGAGACGATCGATCGCGAGATCGAGCGCGAGGCCGGCGGTCTCCTGCGCACGATCGCGCTGACGACGGCGCTGTTCGCCGCGCTCGCGGCGATCGCCTCGCTCGAAGCGGGCGGCACGGTCAACGAGGCGCTCGCGCTGAAGACCGAGGCGACGCGCCTGCAGGCGGAGGCGTCGGATCAGTGGAGTTACTACCAGGCGAAAGGGATCAAGGCCGCGCTCGCCGACGCCGGGAAGAACACCTGGATCGCGCTCGACAAGACGCCGCCGGCTTCGCTCGCCGCCGACGCGCAACGTTACGCGGATGATCAGAGGAAAAGCCGCGAGAAGGCCGAGTCGCTCGAGCACGAGCGCGACGCGAAGACCGGCGAATCCGACGCGCTGATGCATCGCCACCACTTCTTCGCGCAAGCGGTCGCGCTGCTGCAGGTCGCCATCGCGCTCGGCGCGATCGCCGCGCTGACGCGCCGGCGTGCCGCGTGGGTCGGATCGGCGATTCTCGGCGTCATCGGCTGCGGCCTGTTCGGCTGGGCGTTCCTCGCCTGAGCCTCACCAGCCGCCGCCGCCTCCGCCTCCGCCGCCACCGCCCGACGAGCCTCCGCCGCCGCCGCCCGACGACGATCCCGGCGCCGTCGACGAGGACGAGATCGCGCCGCTGAACGATGAGCCGAGGCCGTTCGCGAAGCTCGAGATGTTCGAGAAGCCCGAGCTCGAGCCCGAGTACCACGCGAGCGTGCTCGCTGCCGCGGCCGCGGCGGCGGGACCGACCGCGGCGGCGAACTTGTCGGCCCAGGTCTTCTCGACGCCGAGCGCGAGCGCGTACGGCAGGAATTTCTGGAACTCGTCGACGGTCATCGGCGGTGCCTTCAGGCGCGCGAGATCGTCGCGCTCGGCGACGCCGAGATAGAGCCGCAGCCCCGCGATGCGATCGAGCAGCTGGCGGCCTTCCGGCGTCGGCGCCTTGAGCCACTGGAAGAACGCGAGGTTCGTCACGACCAGCGCGACGCCGACCGCCGTGATGCCGATGCCGGCGATCGTCGCGAACATGCCGAGCCCGACGACTTCGCCGGCGATGAACGGCAGCGCGAACAGCGTGATGAAGAGCGCCGAGATGTAGGTCATGACGCCGGGCGGCGCGGTCCACGCGCGGATCGCGCTGACGACCAGCGCGGCGACGCCGAACGACCACACCGTCAGCCACACGAGCATGAAGCCCGCGCCCGCGAGCATCGGTGCGGCGCCGTGCGCGAACACGCCGGCGAAGAGCGCGGCGATGCCGAGAATCACGGCCGGGATCACCAGCTTGCTGTTGGTCTGGAAGTAGCGGCCGACATCGTTCTTCTCGAGCGCCTCGCGGTGCTTGTTGATCGCGGCGGCGATCGAGGTGTGCTGGGATTGCTTCAGCTCGAGCTCGCTGCGTGCGCCGAGCACGGCATCCAGCAGCGTCGTCTCGACCGGCGGCAGCGTGTCATGCGAGCCGCTGCTCTTGCGCAGCAACGAGTAGTCGCCGTCCTTGTTGCGGATCTCGAGCCGGCC
>DATFRS010000197.1:0-7622 GCA_035263065.1 Rhodanobacteraceae bacterium | reverse complement strand
CGCGCGCGCCCGCTGAAGCCGGACGATTCCACGAAGCGCTTCCAGCCTTCGCCGCGCGGGCCCGCGAGCGCGCGCTCGACGTTGCGATGGATGATCGTATCCATCTGCGCGTTGAGCGCCGTGATCGTCGCACCGGGCTTGAGGCGGCCGACCATGCCGGAGAATTCGTGGCCGCGCTCGTCGTCGCTGCGCTGCTTGTCGGTGAAGACGAACGGCGTCCACAGCGCCGCGTTGCGGTCCGGGAAGAAGAAGCCTTCGGGCATCACGCCGACGATGCGATACGCGTTGCCGTTGAGGCGAACGTCGCGGCCGACGATGCCGGGATCGGCGCCGAAGCGCATCGTCCAGAGTGCGTGGCTCAGCACGGCGACGTGCTCGTTGCCCGCGGTCGCGTCGTCGTCGCCGAGCACGCGGCCGCGCGCGGCCGTGACTTCGAGCGTCGAGAACAGCGTCGGCGTCGTGACGACGCCGGTCAGGCGCTCGGGCGTCGTGCCGGCTTCGGCGAGGTTGAAGCTCTTCTGCGTGAAGAGCGCCGAGTCGGCGAGCGCGTCGGCCTGCGCGCGGCGGTCGAGGTAGTCCGGGATCGAGACGCCGGCATTGATCAGGCCGTTGCCGGGGTACGAGTTGTAGACGTCGAGGAGCTTTTCGCTGTGGCCGAACGGCAGGGGCTTCAGCAGCAGCGTGTTGATGACGCTGAAGACCGCGGCGTTGGCGCCGATGCCGAGCGCGAGCGTCAGCATCGCGGCGGCGAAGAAGCCCGGCCGCGCGAGCAGCGAGCGGACGCCATAGCGGACGTCGGATGCGAGGTGCTGGAGCATGGGCCCTCCCCTTTCGCGGCGCACGAAGCGGGCCGCGGATGCAGCACTACGATGCTGCTGGAGCAGGAGGTGTGCCAGCGCGCCGGCAACGGCTCGGCGCGGTTTTCAGCGGGTTTCGTCGAGCCGGCCGTCCGGTTCCGAACGGCCGGCGAACGGTTCCGGTCACTCAGCCGGCCGCGGGGACTCCGCCGCGCTTGCGGACGATGAGCATCGCAAGCTCGAGCGACTGCTCGTAGTTGAGCCGCGGATCGACGGTCGACTTGTAGGCGCGCGAGAGATCGGCTTCGGTGAGGTCGCGCGCGCCGCCGAGGCATTCGGTGACGTTCTCGCCGGTGAGCTCGAGGTGCACGCCGCCGAGGCGCGTGCCGGCCGCGGCGTGGATGTCGAAGGCGCGGTCGAGCTCGTCGCGGATGTTCTGGAAGCGGCGCGTCTTGAAGCCGTTGCCGAGCGTTTCGGTGTTGCCGTGCATCGGGTCGCAGCAGAAGAGCGGCTTGCGACCGGCCGCACGGATCGCGGCGAGCAGCGGCGGCAGGCACGCTTCGATCTTCGCCGCGCCCATGCGGTGGATCAGCGTGAGTCGGCCGGGCTCGTTGTCGGGATCGAGCACGTCGACGAGGCGCATGAGCTGATCCGGCGTCACCGACGGGCCGATCTTCACGGCGATCGGATTCCTGATGCCACGGAAGTATTCGACGTGCGCGCCGTCGAGCGCGGTCGTACGCATGCCGATCCACGGGAAGTGCGTCGACAGGTTGAACCAGCCCCACTGGCGCGGCACCTGGCGCGTCAGCGCCTGCTCGTAGTGCAGCAGCAGCGCTTCGTGCGAGGTGTAGAAATCGACGCGCTGGAAGCTGTCGATCGACTGGCCCGCGAGCGTCTCCATGAAGCGCAGCGCGTTGCCGATGCCTTCGACCATGCTGCGGTACTCGTCCTGCAGCGGCGAATGCTCGACCCAGGCGAGATCCCAGTATTCGGGGTGATGGAGATCGGCGAAGCCGCCGTCGATCAGCGCGCGGATGAAGTTCATCGTCATCGCCGAGTGCGCGTGGCCCTTGATCAGGCGCTGCGGATCGGGACGGCGCGACGCGGCGTCGAACGCCGGCGCATTGACGAGATCGCCGCGATAGCTCGGCAGCGACACGTCGCCGCGCGTCTCGATGTCGGCCGAGCGCGGCTTGGCGTACTGGCCGGCGAAGCGGCCGACGCGGACGATCGGAAGCTTCAGTCCGTGCACGAGCACGAGGCTCATCTGCAGCATGACCTTGAGGCGGTTCGAGATGAGCGGCGAGGAGCAGTCGTCGAAGCTCTCGGCGCAGTCACCGCCCTGGAGCAGGAAGCGGCGCCCTTCGGCAGCCTCGGCGAGGAGGTTCCTGAGCGAGAGGATTTCCCACGACGTCACCAGCGGCGGCAACTCGTGGAGCTGCTTCAGCGCGCGGTCGAGCTCGGCGGCATCGGGATAGACGGGCTGCTGCTCGGGCGGGCGCGACTGCCACGACGCCGGCGACCAGTTCGAGGCTTCGCGGACTGCGCCTATTCCGGGTCGGGTCTTGTGGGTCGCCATGGCTTTATGTTGCAGTGCGGCAGGCGTTCCATCATGCCACAGCGTTACCCGCGGCGCTTGAACCCCGCCCACAACGCGCCGGCGCCGAGCGCGACGAAGAAGATCAGGCACCAGCCCGGCATCGTGATGCCGAGGAACGACCAGTTGATCTCGCTGCACTCGCCGGAGGCCGTGAAGACCTTCTTCAGCGCCTCGGCGACCGGGAAGTTCTCCAGCATGTAGTTGAGGCCGGGGCCGCAGTCGGCCATCAGTGGATCCTTCGGCGCGAACTGCAGGCGCAGGTGGTTGATCGCGATGCCGGCACCGACGAGCGCTGCGATCGCGACGAGCGCGGCGTAGATGCGCCGGCCGCTCGCGCCCGGCGAGTGCAGGCCGCCGATCAGGAAGAAGACGCCCATGGCCATGAACGCGATGCGCTGGAAGATGCACATCGGGCACGGCTCGACGCCGAGCTGCAGCTGCTCGTAGATCGCATAGGCAAGCAGCAGCACGCAGACGACGAAGCCGGTCAGGTACTGCGCGCGGAACGGCCAGGCGAAGGGGTTGTAGCTCATGGCATCGGCTCGAAGGTCAATGGTTTGAGGTCACGGGAACGCGCGGCCCGCGGTCACGAGGGCGAACATCTCGACCGCAAGCAACGCCCAAAGTGCCAGCATGCCGTATTCGGCGGCCTTCGAGCGCTGCTCGCGGAACGCGAGCCATAGCGCGAACGGGACGATCAGGTAGCGCGTCTCGACGAGCCACTCCGCGGCGAGGAAGAATGCGGCGATCGGAAACAGCCAGTAGGCCGCCGACGGCCGGAGCGGCGTCACGATGAAGACGCGCACGCCGATGACCGCGAGCATCGCGCCGGCGAGGCGCAGGAATCCGTTCGTCGTCAGGCTCTGCGCGATCGCGTTGTGGACGTAGAAATCCGCCATCGCGGCGTTGTACGGATTGTCGGCGGTGAAGCCGAACCAGAACGCGACGAGCACGACCGGCACGATCGCGAGCATCCACGGATGCGTGCGCGCCACGCCGATGAACTCGAGAGGTCGCGCCCCCGCCTGCGGCGCGAACAGGAGGCCCGAGATCGCGAGCGACAGCAGCAGGTTGCCGGTGTGCAGGCCGAGCGCGGGATGCAGCAGGGCCTGCTCGTGCGAAAGCGAGATCGATCCGTTCCACGCCCAGAACGCGACGAACGCCACGACCGGCACGAGATACGGTGCGACGAGCGTCATGAGCCGCTTCGGATCGGCGAGGCGATGGTCGCGAAAGTGCGGCCATGCCGCGAGCGCGGCGAGAAAACCGGCCCAGACGACGTCGCTCTGCCGAACGAGCAGCGCGCCGCAGAGCACGAACGCCGCGAGCCAGTGGCGATGGCGCGTCGTCGCGACCGTCGCCCACAGCACGAGCGCCAGCGCGAGCACGTCGGTGTAGACGAGGAAGAAGAACGGCGCGATTACGGGCAGCACGAGGAACTGCGCCGTCGCGAGCGCTTCGCCGCCGGGTTGCGTCTCGCTGCGCAGTCGATGGAACGCGTCCGCGGCGAGAAGCCCGAACAGCGCCGTGATCGTGCGCGCCGCGCCGAGCGAATCGCTCCCGGTGATCTTGAGCAGCACGGCGACGGCGGCGTGGTAGCCCGGAATCGTCGTCAGGTACTGATCGAGGACGCGCAGCTCGCCGCGCCGGAACAGCTCGATCTGCGCAAAGTGATAGAGCTCGTCGGTGCGCGCGGCACCGCTCTGCGAGAGAACGATTGCGGCGACGTAGAGCACGCCGATCGCGAGCGCGAGAAACGCCGTTTCGCGCGACGACGACGCGATCGCCGGAAACGCAAAGCCCCGGTCGGACCGGGGCTCTGGCTGGGAACTCATGGCGCGGCGCGGACGATCAGTCGGCGCTCGGCTCCGAGCCTTCCGTGCGCGGACGGTCGACGAGCTCGACGTACGCCATCGGCGCGTTGTCGCCGACGCGGTAGCCGCACTTCAGGATGCGGGTGTAACCGCCCTTGCGCTCGCGATAGCGCGGGCCGAGCTCGACGAAGAGCTTGCCGACCGCGACCTTGTCGCGCAGGCGCGCGAACGCGAGGCGGCGATTGGCGACGCCGTCGGTCTTGGCGAGCGTGATGAGCGGCTCGGCGACGCGACGCAGCTCCTTCGCCTTCGGCAGCGTGGTGCGGATCAGTTCGTGCTTGAACAGCGACGCGGCCATGTTCTTGAACATCGCTTCGCGGTGGCTGCTCGTGCGATTGAGCTTGCGGCCCGACTTCATGTGACGCATGACGAAATCCTCTGATTGTTATGAGAAGTCCGGCGAAGGCCGGGTTCCCGCGGTTTGCCCGCTGTGATGAGCCTGTAATTTCGGGCTCTTGTTATGCGTTGCCTTGTTCGTCATTCCGGCGAAAGCCGGAATCCATTTTGATTTTGGCGCCGAATGGCGGCACAAAAATCAAGATCAAAATGGGTCCCGGCTTTCGCCGGGATGACGACGCCGGCACGAAGCCGGCGTCCTGAATCGTGTGTTGCCGATCAGCCCAGCTGCATGCCGTGCACGAGGCCCGGCGGCGGCCAGCTTTCGAGCTTCATGCCGAGCTGCAGGCCGCGCTGGAACAGCACGTCCTTGATCTCGGTGAGCGACTTCTTGCCGAGGTTCGGCGTCTTGAGGAGCTCGACTTCGGTCTTCTGCACGAGATCGCCGATGTAGTAGATGCTCTCGGCCTTGAGGCAGTTCGCCGAGCGGACCGTGAGCTCGAGGTCGTCGATCGGACGCAGCAGTACCGGATCGACGCCGCCCTTCTCGGCTTTCGCGCCTTCGCTCTCGCGACGCGTGAAATCGCCGAACACGGTCAGCTGATCCTGCAGGATCTCGGCGGCCTTGCGCACCGCTTCTTCCGCGTCGATCGCGCCGTTGGTCTCGACGTCGAGCACGAGCTTGTCGAGGTCGGTGCGCTGCTCGAGGCGCGCGCTGTCGACGTTGTAGGCGACGCGGCGGACCGGGCAGAACGAGGCATCGAGCTGCAGGCGGCCGATCGGACGCGCTTCCTCGTCCGGCAGGCGGCGGGCCGTCGCCGGCTGGTAGCCGACGCCGCGCGCGACCTTGAGGCGCATGTTGAGCGCGATGTCCTTGGTGAGATGGCAGATCACGTGCTCGGGATTGATGATCTCGACCGAGTGATCGACCTTGATGTCGCCCGC
Source organism: Rhodanobacteraceae bacterium (assembly GCA_035263065.1). Lineage (GTDB taxonomy): Bacteria > Pseudomonadota > Gammaproteobacteria > Xanthomonadales > Rhodanobacteraceae > Dokdonella_A. The sequence continues at coordinate 2,067 of DATFRS010000197.1, read as the reverse complement.
CGTGACGACGCCCTTGCCCTTCTTGGAGAGGGTCAGCGTCGTTTCGTCGTGGCCGTGCATGCGGATCGCGACGTCCTTCAGGTTCAGAAGGACCTCGATCACGTCTTCCTGCAGGCCTTCGAGCGTGGTGTACTCATGCAGCACGCCGTCGATCTCGACCTCGATGATCGCGCTGCCGGGAATCGACGAGAGCAGGACGCGACGCAGCGCATTGCCGAGCGTATGGCCGAAGCCGCGCTCCATCGGCTCGACCACGACCTTCGCGCGATCGGTGCCGATGCGTTCGACGTGAATGCCGCGCGGACGCAGCACGTTGGTGGTTGATCCCGCCATTGATTACAGCTCCAGGAATCCCGAGGGATTCGCCAAAGAAAGACCCGTTTGCGAAGGACGCCAGCGACCGCGGCGTCTTACTTCGAGTAAAGCTCGATGATCAGGCTTTCGTTGATGTCCGAAGGCAGATCGCTGCGCTCGGGCATGGCCTTGAACGTGCCGCTGCCCTTCTTCTGGTCGACTTCGAGCCAGGCGGGAGCGAGGTCCATTTCCTGCGAGAGCGTCAGGGCCTCCTGCGTGCGCAGCTGACTCTTCGCGCGCTCGGACAGGGCCACCTCATCACCGGGACGGACCTGATATGAGGGCAGGTTGACCTTTTTTCCATTGACCCGGATCGCGGCGTGCGAAACGAGCTGGCGGGCGGCGGCGCGGGTTACCGCGAAGCCCATGCGATAGACGACGTTGTCCAGGCGCGACTCGAGCATGCGCAGGAGGTTCTCGCCCGTATTGCCCTTCTGGCCCGAGGCCTTCTGGTAATAGGTGCGGAACTGGCGCTCGAGGAGGCCGTAGATGCGCTTGACCTTCTGCTTCTCGCGCAGCTGCACGCCGTAGTCCGACAGGCGGCCCTTCTTGGTGCCGGCGGCGCCGTGCTGGCCCGGCTTCTGCTCGAGCTTGCACTTCGAGTCGATCGCGCGCGCGGGCGACTTCAGGCTGAGGTCGGCGCCTTCGCGGCGCGCGAGCTTGCAGGTGGGTCCGATGTAACGTGCCATGATTCTTCTTTTCCCTTAGACGCGGCGCTTCTTCGGCGGACGGCAGCCGTTGTGCGGGATCGGCGTCACGTCGATGATGTTGGTGACCTTGAAGCCGGCGTTGTTGAGCGAGCGCACGGCCGACTCGCGGCCCGGGCCCGGGCCCTTGATGCGGACTTCGACGGTCTTGACGCCGTAGTCGGCGGCCGCACGCGCCGCCTTGTCGGCCGCGACCTGCGCGGCGAACGGCGTCGACTTGCGCGAACCGCGGAAACCGGCGCCGCCGGCGGTCGCCCACGACAGGGCGTTGCCCTGACGATCGGTGATCGTGACCACGGTGTTGTTGAAAGAGGCCTGCACGTGGGCGACGGCGTCCGTCACCACGCGCTTGGTCTTCTTCTTCGGCTTGGCTGCAACCGGCTTGTTCATAGGTTCCCTGATTACTTCTTGATCTGGCGACGCGGGCCCTTGCGGGTACGCGCGTTGGTGCGGGTGCGCTGGCCGCGCACCGGCAGGCCGCGCCGATGGCGCAGGCCGCGATAGGTGCCGAGGTCGATCAGGCGCTTGATCGAGATGCCGACCTCGCGACGCAGATCGCCTTCGACGGCGAACTTGGCGACTTCATGGCGGATCTTGTCGACTTCCGCCTCGGTGAGGTCCTTGATCTTCGTCGCCGGGTTGACGCCGGCATCGATGCAGACCTTTTTCGAGCGCGACCGGCCGATGCCGAAAATGGCGCGAAGGCCGATCCCGACATGCTTCTGAACCGGAAGATTGACACCCGCAATGCGAGCCATTTAACGGTCTCCAACAACTATTTCGCAGAGAACTTGACATTGTAGCCGGATTGGAGCAGCCGGGGAACCCCCGAAACCGCCCTTCCCGACCCCAAACCCCGGGATCAGCGACCCCTGAGGTTGGCCTTCTTGAGCAGGCTCTCGTACTGGTGCGAGACCAGGTGAGCCTGGATCTGGGCCGTGAAATCCATGACCACGACGACGACGATCAGGAGCGAGGTGCCGCCGAAGTAGAACGGCACGTGCCA
>DATFRS010000196.1:0-2583 GCA_035263065.1 Rhodanobacteraceae bacterium | reverse complement strand
GGCGGTTCAGCACGACGTCCTCGACGCGCTCGCGCAATTCCGGATCGAGGTCGTCGTAGATCGGCAGCGCGCCGGCGTTGACGATGCCCATGTCCATGCCGGCGCGGATCGCGTGGTAGAGGAACACCGCGTGGATCGCCTCGCGCACGGTGTTGTTGCCGCGGAACGAGAACGACACGTTCGAGACGCCGCCCGACACGTGGCAGTGCGGCAGCGTCGCCTTGATCGTCCGGGTCGCCTCGATGAAGTCGACCGCGTAGTTGTCGTGCTCCTCGATGCCGGTCGCGATCGCGAAGATGTTCGGATCGAAGATGATGTCTTCGGGCGGGAAGCCGACCTCTTCGGTGAGGATCCGGTAGGCGCGCGTGCAGATCTCGACCTTGCGCGCGGCGGTGTCGGCCTGGCCCTGCTCGTCGAACGCCATCACGACCGCGGCCGCGCCGTAGCGCAGCACCTTGCGCGCGTGCTCGATGAAGAGCGCCTCGCCTTCCTTCAGCGAGATGGAATTGACGACGCCCTTGCCCTGCAGGCACTTCAGGCCCGACTCGATGACGCTCCACTTCGACGAGTCGACCATCACCGGCACGCGGGCGATGTCGGGCTCGGACGCGATGAGGTTGAGGAACCGCGCCATCGCGGCCTCGGAATCGATCAGGCCCTCGTCCATGTTGACGTCGAGGATCTGCGCGCCGCTGGCGACCTGCTGGCGGGCGACGTCGACGGCTTCCTCGTAGCGCTCTTCCTTGACGAGCTTGCGGAACTGCGCGCTGCCGGTGACGTTGGTGCGCTCGCCGACGTTGACGAACAGGAGGTCCGGCGTGATGACCAGCGGCTCGAGGCCGGACAGGCGCGTGTAGCGGGGCGATGTCGTATCCATGACGCGCCTTCAGCTCCGGGTAGCGAAAAACGTGACGACGCTCATGCGGCTTCGCGGGCCTCGAGCGAAGGCAGCGCGCGCGGCGCGATGTCGCGCACCGCGTCGGCGATCGCCTTGATGTGCGCCGGCGTCGTGCCGCAGCAGCCGCCGACGAGGTTGACGAAGCCCGAGCGCGCGAAGTCGCCGACGATCGCCGCCATGTGCTCGGGCGTCTCGTCGTACTCGCCGAAGGCATTCGGCAAGCCCGCGTTCGGATGCGTGCTGACGCAGCACTGCGCGACGTTCGAGAGCGTGTCCACGTACTGGCGCAGCTCGCTTGCGCCGAGCGCGCAGTTGAGCCCGATCGAGAGCGGCCGCGCGTGGCGCATCGAGGCGTAGAACGCCTCGGTCGTCTGGCCGGACAGCGTGCGGCCGGAGAGATCGGTGATCGTGCCGGAGATCATCACCGGCAGCCGCGCGCCGTGCGCTTCGAACAGCTCGTCGATCGCGTAGAGCGCTGCCTTTGCATTGAGCGTGTCGAAGATCGTCTCGACCATGATCACGTCGGCGCCGCCGTCGACGAGGCCTTCGGCCGCTTCACGATAGGCCGTGCGGAGCTCGTCGAAGCTCGTGTTGCGGTAGCCGGGATCGTTGACGTCGGGGCTGATCGACGCCGTGCGGCTCGTCGGGCCGAGCACGCCGATGACGAAGCGCGGCTTGTCGGGCGTCTTCGCCGTTGCGGCGTCGCACGCGGCGCGCGCGAGGACCGCACTTTCGCGATTGAGCTCGTAGACGAGATGCTCGAGCTTGTAGTCGGCCTGGCTGACCGAGGTCGCGTTGAACGTGTTCGTCTCGAGCAGATCGGCGCCGGCGTCGAGGTACTCGGTGTGGATCGCCGTGATGATGTCGGGCCGCGTCAGCGTCAGGAGGTCGTTGTTGCCCTTGAGATCGATGCCGGGCTGCAGCGCGGCGTCGCGCGCGGGCTCGTGCCGGCGATCGAAGCCGCACGCGAAGCGCTCGCCGCGATAGTCGTCCTCGGCGAGCCTGTAGCTCTGCACCATCGTGCCCATCGCGCCGTCGAGGACGAGGATGCGCCTGGAAAGCTGATCGAGCAGCGCCTCGGCGCGCTCGGGATGCAGCCAGGGAAGATGCGTGCTCATGGTTTCCTCGCAAGCAGGCTCATGACTTCGAAATGCGGCGGCCGGCGCTCGCGCGTCAGGCGCTCGCAGGCGACCACGTCGAGCTTCGCCGCGCGCGCGAACTCGCGCAGCTCCTCGGGCTTGAAGCCGAGATTCTTGTGATCGAACGGCTCGACCGCGGTGCGGTGCGCGTGGCGGCCAAGCGTCACGACGAGCAGCCGCCCGCCGCGTCTGAGGACGCGCGACGCTTCGGCGACGGCGACTGCCGGCTTGTCGCTGTAAGTGAGGGCGTGCATCAGCAAAACCAGATCGAAGCGCTTGGCGGGAAAGTCGAGCGCGTGCATGTCGCCGACCTGCACCTCGACGTTCGCGAAGCCCTTGAGCCGCTCCCGCGCCGCGCCGACGACGCGCTCGCTCGCATCGATGCAGACGATCGACTTCGAGCGCGGCGCGAGGAGCTCGGCCAGCACGCCGTCGCCCGAGGCGACGTCGAGCACGTCGCCGGTCTCGATGAGCTGCAGCATGCCGCGGGCGAGCGCTTCCCAGGTGCGGCCGGGCGAATAGTGGCGCTCCATGTCGCCGGCGACC
>DATFRS010000195.1:0-14438 GCA_035263065.1 Rhodanobacteraceae bacterium | reverse complement strand
CGTGTTGCCGAGGATGATCTCCGCGCCGACGTCGACGAGCGCCTGCGGCGTCATTGCCTTGACCGAGCCGTAGGTGCCGACCGGCATGAACGCGGGCGTCTCGACCGTGCCGCGCGCGAAGGTCATGCGGCCGCGGCGGGCCGTGCCGTCGGTGGTGAGGAGGTCGAAGTGCATCGTTTCCCTTTTCCGTCATCCCGGCGGAAGCCGGGATCCATTTTCGGGTTCTGGCGAGGAGCAAAACATCAAACTGGATTCCGGCTTTCGCCGGAATGACGGGGGGCGGGAGGAAGTATCAGCATCGCATCCCCGTATGAGAAAAAGCGATACCTCTCGGCGACGGCATGCGCGTACGCCACCAGCATCCGCTCGCGCCCCGCGAACGCCGACACCAGCATCAGCAGCGTCGACTCCGGCAGGTGGAAATTCGTGATCAGCGCATCGACGCTGGTCACGCGATAGCCCGGAAAGATGAAGATCTGCGTCTCGCCCGCGAACGGCGCGAGCACGCCCCCGCGCGTCGCCGATTCGAGCGCGCGCACGACCGTCGTGCCGACCGCGACCACGCGCCCGCCGCGATCGCGCGTGCGGCGCACCCTCTCGACGAGCTCGGCGCCGACATTGAGCCACTCGCGATGCATCACGTGGTTCTCGATGCGCTCGGCGCGCACCGGCTGGAACGTGCCGGCGCCGACGTGCAGCGTCACGTAGGCCGAGTCGACGCCGCGCGCCCGCAGGGCGTCGAGCAGCGGCATGTCGAAGTGCAGGCCCGCGGTCGGCGCGGCGACGGCGCCCGCTTCGCGCGCGTAGACCGTCTGGTAGCGCTCGTCGTCGGCTGCCTCGGCCGAGCGCTCGATGTACGGCGGCAGCGGCATGCGGCCGAGGCGCAGCAGCAGCTTCTCGATCGGCTCGCCCGTGCCGAAGTCGAGCAGGAAGAACTCGCCGTCGCGGCCGGTCACGGTCGCCGCGCTGCCGTCCTCGAACAGGATGCGCCCGCCCGCCTTCGGCTTCTTGCTGACGCCGAGCTGCGCGCGCGCCTCGTGCGCGCCGGTGATGCGCTCGATCAGGATCTCGACCGCTCCACCCGTTTCCTTGCGCCCGTACAGGCGTGCCGGCAGCACGCGCGTGTCGTTGAACACGAGCAGGTCGCCCGGCGCAAGCAGCTCGACGAGATCGGTGAAGCGCCGATCCTCGCGGGTGTCGCGAGCCGCATCGACGACGAGCAGCCGGCTCGCGGAGCGCCGCGGCAGCGGCTGCTGCGCGATGAGCTCTTGCGGGAGGTGGAAGTGGAAGTCGGACTTCTTCAAGGCGGGGATCGGGAAACGGAAACGGGAATTGTAGGGCGCCCGGCTTTCTCCGTTCCTGTTTCCCGCTTCAGAGCCAGCCCTTCTGCCGCGCGAGGCGGAACGCCTCGATCCGATTCCCGACACCGAGCTTGCCGATCGCCTCCGACAGGTAATTGCGCACCGTGCCCTGCGAGAGGTTCAGCTTCGCCGCGATGTCGACGGCGCTCATGCCTTCGCCGGCGAGGCGTAGAACCTGCCGCTCGCGATCGTTCAGCGGATCGGCTTCGGACCAGGCTTCGACTGCGAGCTGCGGATCGATCGCGCGGCCGCCGCGATGGACCTTGCGCAGCGCGTCGGCGAGCTGCTCGGCCGGCGCGTCCTTGAGGAGATAACCGCTGACGCCCGCGTCGAGCGCGCGGCGCAGGAAGCCCGCGCGCGCGAACGTCGTGACGATGACGACCTTCGACGCAAGCTCGTAGCGCTGCACGCGCTGCGCGAGCTCGAGGCCGGTGATGCCGGGCATCTCGATGTCGGTGACGATGACGTCGGGTTTGACGTGCTGGATCGCGCGCCACGCTTCCTCGCCGTCGGCGCAGCTGCCGACGACGTCGATGTCGGGCTCGAGCTTGAGCAGCGCGGTCAGCGCGCCGCGCACCATGGCCTGATCTTCGGCGAGCAATACGCGGATCATGTGGGAGCGACGGTAGCAGACGGTTCGGGCGTGCGGCAAAGCGGCCCTCACCCTGCCCTCTCCCGCATGCGGGAGGGGGAAGCAGCGCGCTATGCGTTGAACGGTTCGTCCTTGCCGCAGACCTGCGCTGCTGCCGCAAGGTCGACGACCGCCAGCACGACGCGCGCTTCGAGCCGCGTGCCGCGGCCGCGCTCGGACGCGATGATCAGGTCGCCGTCGAGCGCGCGCAGGCGTTCGCGCATGCCGGTGAGGCCGTTGCCCGGCGCGATGACGCCGCCGCAGCCGTTGTCCTCGACGACGAGCCGCGCCTCGCGCGGCGCCACCGCGAGCGTGACGCGCGCTTCGGTCGCGCGCGCGTGACGCTGGATGTTGGTGACGGCTTCGCGGATCGTCAGCGCGAAGATCGTTTCGATGTCGGACGGAAGCGCCGCGGTTTCCGGCGTCTCGTATTCGAGCCGCACGCCGCCCGATTCGAGCAGCAGATGCGCCGACGCGAGCTCGGCGGAGAGTCCGGCCGCGCGGATGCCGGCGACCGCGCGGCGCACCTGGCCCAACGCGTCGCGCGCGACGCGCTCGACGTCGACGATCTCGCGCCGCGCCGCGAGCGGATCGCGATCGAACAGGCGCGCCGCAAGCTCGGACTTCAGCGTGATCAGCGACAGCGTGTGCCCGAGCAGGTCGTGCAGGTCGCGGCCGATGCGCTCGCGCTCGGCGAGCGCGGCGAGGCGGCGGATCTCGTCGTGCGAGAGCTTGAGCTCGGCCTGGCGCAGCCGCTTCTCGCGATGCGCGGTGTTCGCGGCGCAGACCGCGACGGAGACGATCAGCGTGACGCCGACGATGATCGCGATCGCCTTCGCGTCGACGTTGAGGAGGTAGAGCTCGCCCGTGTAGAGCGCGATGCCGCCGAGGATCAGTGCGAGCGAAGTCCGAAGCGGCAATCCGCTGAACGGCAGGAAGATCGACGCGTAGATCAGATACGTGTGCGCACACTTGTTGAACGGAACCAGCGCGAACGCGAGCGAGGCGATCGCGGCGAGATGCGCGAGCTGGCGCCAGCCCGTCAGCCAGTAGCAGCGGAAGTAGACCGGCAGGAAAATCGCGATGCTGACCAGCGTCGGCCGCAGCCAGTCCTGCGACACCTCCCAGTTCATGAAGAGGAAACCGAGGTAGAGCAGGCTCCAGACCGGCGCCCAGCCGAGATCGTCGAGATGCTTCGGCAGGATCTGCCGGCGCACCGATCTCATGAAATCCGCTACGGACATGCCCGACGCGTTTCGTTCGTGCGACCGCGAGATCATACGCCGCTCACTGCACCGCGAAGCCGACCGCCGGCGAGAACGTGCCGATCGCGAGCATCGCCGCGACCAGCATGCCGGTGATGAGCAGCCTGACGTAGATGACGCGCATGGTCGCCTCCCGTGTCGTCATGCCCGCGCGAGCCGCCGCCGCGCGAAGAAGAGGAACAGCACCGTCACGCCCGCGAGCGCCGCGACGTGCTGCAGCGGCGATCCCGCGCTCCCCTGCCCGACCGCGCCGAGCGCGAGCTGGCCCAGATGATACGCGGGCCAGAGCGGCGCGACGTCGCGCACGAAGCCCGGCAGGATCTGCATCGGCATCCAGAGGCCCGACAGGAACGACATCGGGAGGTAGATCAGGTTGATCACGGCCGGCGCCGCCTGTCCGTTGACCCGCGTGCCGACGAAGAGCCCGAGCGCGCAGAACGGCAGCACGCCGAAGATCTCGACGACGAGGAGCGACGCCCATGCGCCGAGCGGCAGGCGCACGCCGCCGAGCGTCATCGCCATCGTCGCGAGGATCGCGAAGATGATCGCGGCGAACAGCATCGCCATCGCGAGCTTCGAGGCGAGGTACGCGCCGGGCGGCATCGGCAGCGCGCGCTTGAGCGTCAGCCAGCCGCGCTCGCGGTCGAGCGCGACCGAGACGCCGAACCCGAACAGCCCGGGCGCCATCACGCCGAACACGCCGTACGTCGCGAGCAGATAGATGTTCGGCTGATAGCCGCTCGCGCCGCGGCCGTTGAACAGCACCGCGAACAGGAGATAGAACATCGGCGGGAACAGCAGCGTCGGCACCGAGAACGACGGCGCGCGCACGAGGCGCAGGAACTCGTGCTTCGCTTCGAGCGCGTAGATGCGCGGCAACGAGACGCGCGGCAAGGCCTGCACGGTCGCATTCATCACGCAGCCTCCTGGGTGATTTCGACGACCGCTTCGGCAAGGCCGGCGCGCTGCACTTCGAGCTCGCTCAGCCTTCCGTCCGCGTCGAGGAGCTGGCGCACGACGCTTTCGGCGGCGTCGGTGACGATCTCGTAGCGGTCGCCGTCGCGGCAGATGCTGCGCACGTCGGGCCACGCGCCGATCGTCTCGATCGCGAGCGCCGACACGCAGCGGATCCGCCGCTGCGCGACGCGCGCGCGGATCTGGCGCACGCTGCCTTCGGCGACGATGCGGCCGCGCGTCAGCACGGCGACGCGATCGGCGAGGGCTTCGGCCTCTTCGAGGTAGTGCGTCGTCAGCAGCACCGAGCAGCCGATGCCGACGAGCTTGCGGATCGCCGCCCAGAGCGCATGGCGCGCTTCGATGTCGAGGCCGGTCGTAGGCTCGTCGAGGAACAGCAGTCGCGGCTTGCCGGAGATCGCGAGCGCGAACTGCACACGCCGCTGCTGGCCGCCCGAGAGCTTGCCGTAGCGACGGTCGAGCAGGTCGGCGATGCCGGCCGTCGCGGCGCACTCGTCGGTGTCGAGCGGATCGGGGTAATAGCTTCGCGTCTGCGCGAGCAGCTCGCGCACCTTCAGCGTGTCCGGCATGCCGGCGCTCTGCAGCATCACGCCAACGCGGCGGCGCGCGTCGAGCTTGTGCGGCGATGCACCGAAGAGGCGAGCCTCGCCTGCGTCGGGCTCGATCAGGCCGAGCAGGAGCCCGATCGCCGTGCTCTTGCCGGCGCCGTTCGGACCGAGCAGGGCCAAGAGCTCGCCGGGGCGCGCGTCGAGGTCGACGCCGTCGAGCGCGGCGATCTCGCCGTAGCGCTTGCGCACGCTCGCGAGCGTCGCCGGGGGGGCCAAACCGCGTTCCGACATGGAGCCACTCCCGCTGGATTTCGTGAGCGCCACTCTAGGAAGCGCGGCCCCGGGAGCCCAGATATACGCGTCAAGCGTTGCTGGTGACGGATGTCATGCCGGTTTCACGCCCGCTCGGCAACCCTGGCGGGGTACCGCCGTCACAGGCCCTGTGCTAGGCTACGCTTCAGTCGATTTTCCATTTCAAATCAATAGCTAAAGGTGTAGTCCCGACGGATTTCCGAGGCTCCGGGGCGGCGCCCGTTTTGCGAGGAACTGCCATGAACGCCCTTCTCTCCAAGCTCAAGGAAATGCGCGAGTTCGGCGGCGCGATCCGCACGCCCGGACTTTCCGACGCCGAGATCGAGCGCGAAGGCGCGCGCCATCCCGAGCTCGTCGAGGCGATCGAGGCCGGCTACGCCGCGCACCTTGGCCTGCGCTCGAGCCTCAACGACGTGCTGCGCATGGACGAGAGCGAGCAGATCGCGCTCGTGCAGGCGGACTTCGTCAATTTCTATCCCGAGGACGGCGTCAATCCGTACGTGGCGCTGAGCGCACGCGGCCCGTGGGTCGTCACGCTGAAGGGCGCGGTGATCTACGACGCCGGCGGCTACGGCATGCTGCCGTTCGGCCATACGCCGAAGGGCGTGCTGGAGGCGCTCGCGCGGCCGCAGGTCATGGCCAACGTGATGACGCCGAGCCTCGCGCAGATGAAGTTCGGCCGCGCGCTCAAGCGCGAGATCGGCCGCACGCGCGGCGGGTGTCCCTACACGCGCTTCCTGTGTCTCAATTCGGGCTCCGAATCGGTGACGCTCGCGGCGCGTATCGCCGACGTCAACGCCAAGCTGATGACGGATCCCGGCGCGCGCTACGCGGGCCGCACGATCAAGCGCATCGCGATCAAGGGCGCATTCCACGGCCGCACCGAAAAGCCGTCGATCTATTCCGATTCGTCGCGCAAGCCGTACCAGCAGCACCTCGCAAGCTTCCGCGACGAGCACAGTCTCATCACGATCGAGCCGTACAGCGTGGAGCAGCTGCGCCAGGCGTTCGCCGAGGCCGACAAGCAGGGCTGGTTCATCGAGGCGATGTTCATCGAGCCCGTGATGGGCGAAGGCGATCCCGGCCGCTCGATGACGGCGGAGTTCTACGCGGCCGCGCGCGAGCTGACGCGCACGCACGGGAGCCTCCTCCTGATCGATTCGATCCAGGCGGGCCTGCGCGGGCATGGCGTGCTGTCGATCGTCGACTATCCCGGCTTCGAGAAGCTCGATGCGCCGGACATGGAAACCTATTCGAAGGCGCTCAACGCCGGCCAGTATCCGCTGTCGGTGCTGGCGGTGTCGCCGCGCGCAGTGGAGCTCTACAAGAAGGGCATCTACGGCAACACGATGACCGCGAACCCGCGTGCGCTCGACGTCGCCTGCGCGGTGCTCGATTCGCTGAGCGACGCCGTGCGCGAGAACGTCCGCGCGCGCGGGCGCGAGTTCCTCGATCGCCTCAACAAGCTGAAGGCGGAGCTCCCGGGCTACATCACCAAGGTGCAGGGCACCGGCCTCCTCTTCTCGTGCGAGCTCGCGCCGGAGTTCAAGTGCTACGGCGCCGGCAGCACCGAGGAGTGGATGCGCGAGCACGGTTACGGCGTCATCCACGGCGGTGCCAACTCGCTGCGCTTCACGCCGCACTTCAACGTCGGCAGCGACGAAGTCGATCTCCTCGTCGACGGCGTGCGCCGTGCGCTGGTCGAAGGTCCGCGCGCGACGGCCGTGCACGCCGCCGCCGCGTAAACGCGACGGATTTTCCACTGTGTTTTTGAAAGGCCGCCGAAAGGCGGCCTTTCCATTGGTATTGCCGCGGCGGACGCGCGTGACGGCTACCGCAATTTGCGGCTGAATGCGTGGCAACGATCGAATGCAAACAACGTTCGCAGCGATGGCCGTGAGCAGGCGCAAGCGTAGACTGCGCGCCACCGGAGCCGGGGTGGCACCGGACTCAACTTGCAGAGGATTTCCACCATGGAGCTCAAGGCGACACTTTCGCTCGCGCTCGGCGTCGCGCTGGCGTTCGGCTGTGGACTCGCGGCCGCGCAGGACACCCAGGCGAAACCGGCCAAGCCGCTGACCGCGCAGCAGCAGCGCATGGTCGACTGCAACAAGGAAGCGACCAGCAAGACCGGCGACGAACGCAAGGCGTTCATGTCGAGCTGCCTCAAGGGCGAGACGACTGCGGCGGCGCCGGTGAAGCAGACGCAGCAGGAAAAGATGAAGTCCTGCAACGCCGACGCGTCCAAGCAGAAGCTCGCCGGCGATGCGCGCAAGACCTTCATGAGCACGTGCCTCAAGGGCGACGCGGCAGAGGGCGCGCAGGCGCACTGACGAGCGACGCTCGATCGAAACGAAAAACGGGCCCGGTCGGGCCCGTTTTTTTTGCGTTGCGGAGAACGTCAGCGCAACGCGTCGGTCGCGAGGATCAGCTCGTGCGCGTTGCCGGGCTCGAAGGCCGAATGGCCGGCGTCGGCGACGATGCGAAGATCGGCCTCGGGCCACGCGCGATGCAGGTCCCACGCGCTGCGCACGGGACAGACGATGTCGTAGCGGCCCTGCACGATGACGCTCGGGATGTTGCGCAGGCGATGCGCGTTGTGGAGCAGCTGATCGTCGCGCTCGAAGAAGCCGCCATGCACGAAGTAGTGGCACTCGATGCGCGCGAACGCGAGCGCGAACGCATCCTCGCCGCTCGAGGCGATGTGCGCGGTATCCTGGTAGAGGAAGCTCGTCGCGCCTTCCCAGATCGACCACGCGCGCGCCGCGGCGACCTGCACGGCGGGATCCGCATCGGTGAGGCGCCGGTGATACGCGCTCATGAGATCGCCGCGCTCGGTTTCGGGAATGGGCTTGAGATATTCCTCCCACGCGTCCGGGAAGATCGCATCGCAGCCCTTCTGGTAGAACCACTCGAGCTCCCAGCGGCGCAGCATGAAGATGCCGCGCAGCACGAGCTCGGTCACGCGCTCGGGATGCGTCTCGGCGTACGCGAGCGCGAGCGTCGAGCCCCACGACCCGCCGAACACCTGCCAGCGATCGATGCCAAGATGCGCGCGCAGGCGCTCGATGTCGGCGACGAGGTGCCAGGTCGTGTTGTCGGTGAGCTCCGCATGCGGCGTCGAGCGCCCGCAGCCGCGCTGGTCGAACAGCACGATGCGGTAGTGCTTGGGGTCGAAGAAGCGTCGCGATTTCGCGTTGCAGCCGGCGCCCGGGCCGCCGTGGAGAAACACGGTCGGCTTGCCGCGCGGATTGCCGCACTGCTCGTAGTAGAGGCGATGCAGCGGCGAGACCTGCAGGAATCCGGCGTCGAACGGTTCGACATCCGGATAGAGCGAGCGGCGGGTTCCATCGGCCATCGGCGATTTGCCTCGTAGAAGCGCGAGCGGTGTTGCAGGACACGGGAACGCCGATGCGCCTCAAATGCAAAGGCGGCAAGGCGCTGACTTCAGGCACGTATGATAGCGAGATGGCTCGATTCCTCGCAGCGCTCGGATGGCTGGTACTCCTTGCACCTGGCATCGCGAGCGCCGCGGAGCCGCTGCTGCCGCCGCGCAGCGACGGCCTTTACTCGAACGTGCTGCACCAGCAGCGCGCGATCGAGGTCTACCTGCCGGCGGAATCCGCGGCCGATCCCGCGGCGCGCTACGAAACGCTCTACGTGCTCGACGGCGACTGGAACGCGAAAATCGTCGTCGACGTCGTGTCGTTCATGCGGCAAGTCGGGTTCCTGCCGCCGCTCATCGTCGTCGGCGTGCCCAACCATTTCGATGCCGACGGCACGAACAGCCGCGATCACGATCTCACGCCGACGGCGTCGCCCGACCAGGCGCGCTCCGGCGGTGCCGCCGAGTTCCTCGCGTTCCTCAAGACCGAGCTGATCCCGTACGTCGAAGCGCACTACCCGGCCAACGGCGTGCGCTCGATCCACGGGCATTCGTTCGGCGGCCTGTTCCTGTTCTACGTGCTGATGAACGATCCGACGCTGTTCGGCGGCTATCTCGTGCTCGATCCGGCGATGGGCTGGGACAAGCACCTGTTCGACGCCATCGTCGACGCGAAGCTGCCCGCCGTGCCCGGCAAGGGCCGCGCGTTCTACGTCGCCGCGCGGACGGGTCACGCGTACACGGGCATGGGCATGGCCGGGCTCGAGCCGATCTTCGAGCGCCGCGCGCCGGCCGACCTGCATTGGAAAGTCGTCGCGTATCCGGACGAAACGCACGACTCGCTGAAGCTCAAGGCCACGTACGACGCGCTGAAGTTCGCCTTCGACGGCTACACGCAGGGCAATCCCGACTTCGTGCCGACCGGCGGCACGATCGTGAAGGGCAAGCCGCTCAACCTGCATCGCAACAACGTCGACGAGCGGCTCGACGTCCGCTACACGACGGACGGCTCGGAGCCCGGCCCGTCGTCGCCGAAATTCGGTGAGTTCGCGCGCATCGACGACGCGAAAAGCACGCGCATCAAGGTGCTCTCGAATCGCGGCGTCTTCGATCGCGAACTGCCGCATCACCTCGTCGACGGCAGGCCCATGAGCCCGTCGAACCGCTCGACGGCCAAGGGCGACGAGCTCTGGCACTTCGCGCTGTATCCGATCGAGGCGTGGCCCGATCTGCGCCGCGCGAAGCCGCTGCGCACCGACGCGGCAAGGAGCGTGCGCGATCTGCCGACGCCGGAGCCCGACGCGTTCTCGGCGTCGGCGACGCGCGACTTCGTCGTCGACGCCGACGGCTACTACGTCTTCTACGTCGAGTCTTCGGACCGGGCGAGGCTGACCGTCGCGGGCAAGGTGATCGCGGACGTCGACGGCACGAAGGACCGCCGCATGCAGGCGATCGTCGAATGGCTGCAGCGCGGGACCTACACGCTGAAGTTCGAGGCGCGCCATCCGGAGAAGACGACGCGGATCGATTTCGTCGTGTTTGTCGACACGGACGATGCCGAATGGTGGAAGCACGCCGTCTTGAAGATCGCGGGAGAGCCCCGCTAGGCGCGATCGACGAATGCTCTTCAGAACCGCGATTGGTCGGGGCGGCGGGATTTGAACCCACGACCCCCTGCCCCCCAGGCAGATGCGCTACCAGGCTGCGCTACGCCCCGACTTGCGGTCTTGCGAACGTGGAATTGTATCAGAGCGTCCGGAGCACCCGGACGCGGGCGCTCAGCGCCGCAGGATCTGCAGCACTTCCTCGAGCTCCTGCCGCACCTGCCGCACGATCTGGTTGGAGATCGAAACCTCCATGCGCCCCTGCGAGCCTTCGAGCCGCTGGCGGGCGCCGGTGATCGTGAAGCCCTGGTCGTACAGGAGCGATCGGATCTGCCGGATCATGAGCACGTCGTGGCGCTGGTAATAACGCCGGTTGCCGCGGCGTTTCACCGGCTTGAGATTGGGGAATTCCTGCTCCCAGTAGCGCAGCACGTGCGGCTTGACTCCGCACAGCTCGCTCACTTCCCCAATGGTGAAATAGCGTTTGGCCGGAATGACCGGCAGTTCGCTATTACTGCCCTGATCCAGCATAGGCCTCGACCCGGACCTTCAGCTTCTGCCCCGGACGGAACGTCACGACCCTACGCGCGGAGATCGGGATCTCCTCGCCGGTCTTGGGATTACGCCCGGGACGCTGATTCTTGAAACGCAGGTCGAAGTTTCCGAAACCGGACAGCTTGACCTGCTCCCCTTTTTCAAGCGCGTCGCGTACGACCTCGAAGAACGCGTCGACGAACTCTTTGGCTTCGCGCTTGTTAAGACCGACGTCCAGAAACAGACGCTCGGCCATCTCCGCCTTCGTCAGCGCCATCCTACCCTCGCAGCTTCGCTTTGCAACCGGCTTCCAGGGCGGCAACTGCGAGAGCCTTGCAGTGGTCCGCGTCCTGATCCGTAAGCGTGCGGTAACGATCCTGTAAAATCAAGCCTATAGCGAGACTTTTGAGTTCCGTTCCTAGATTTTGCCCAGCGTAGCGATCGAACAGGACGATGTCCGCGAGGTTTTCGCCGACCGCGTCACGAATCACCGCTTCGACCCGGGCATACGGCACGCTTTCGGGCAGCTCGAACGAGATGTCCCGGCGGACCGAGGGGTAGCGGGAGACGGCGACCGCGCTCGGCAATGGGCGGCTCGAGATCGCGTCGAGGTCGAGCTCGAACGCGTAGATGTCTGCGCCGGCGTCGAGCGTCTTCAGGAGGTCCGGATGCAGCGCACCGACCGAGCCGATGCGCGCGTCGCCGCGATAGACGTCCGCCGCCTGGCCCGGATGGAGCCACGGCTGCGTCGTCGGTTCCCAGCGCAGGCCCGTGTTGTCGCGGCTCATGCCGAGCAGCGACTCGACGTCGCCCTTGACGTCGAAGAAATCGGCTGCCCGCTTCGGCGTTTCGCCCCATTGCTCGGCGAACACGGTGCCGGCGACGACGCCGGCGATGCGCATCGCCTCGCGCGGCGCGTCCGCGCCCGTCGCGAAGACGTTGCCGACTTCGAACAGGCGCACGCGCTCCTGCTGGCGGCGGCGGTTCGCGACCAGCGCCGACACGAGGCCGGGCAGGAGCGCGGTGCGCATGACGCCGAGCTCGGCCGAGAGCGGATTTTTCAGGGCGACGACGCCATCGTCGAGCTGCCACTGCTTCAGCGTCGCCGCGTCGAGGAACGCAAAGCAGACCGCCTCGACGTAGTCGCGCGCGACGAGCTGGCTCTTGAAGCGGTCGGCGCCGAGGCGCGCTTCGTGCATCGGCGGCACGACAAGCTCGCCGCGCGGTGCGCGCGTCGGCACCTGGTCGTAGCCGTGCACGCGGATGACTTCCTCGATCAGGTCTTCCTCGATCTCGATGTCGAAGCGCCAACTCGGAGACGTCGCGCGCCAGCCGTCCGGCGTCTGCTCGACCTGCATGCCGAGCGCGGCGAGGATGCGCTCGACTTCGGCGTCGCCGACGAGGAGGTCGAGCACGCGCGCGAGACGGTTGCGGCGCAGCGTGACCGCCGGACGCTTCGGCAGATCGTCGTTCCGGACCGTTTCGAAGATGGGACCGGCCTTGCCGCCCGCGATCGCGACGAGGAGTTCGGTGGCGCGCTCGATCGCCTTGCGCGGCAATTCGGGATCGACGCCGCGCTCGAAGCGATGTGCGGCGTCGCTGTGCAGCCCGAGCTCGCGCGAACGGCCCATGATGATCGCGGGCGCCCAGTGCGCGGCTTCGAAGAACACGTCGCGCGTCGCGTCGGTGACGCGCGAGTCCCAGCCGCCCATGACGCCGCCGAGCGCGGACGCGCCGTTCTCGTCGGCGACGACGAGGAACTTCTCGCTGAGCGCGTGCTCGCTGCCGTCGAGGAGCTTCAGCTTCTCGCCGTTCTTCGCGCGGCGCACGACGACGGTGCCGGACACCTTCGCGTTGTCGAACGCGTGCAGCGGCTGGCCGAGCTCGAGCATGACGTAGTTCGTGATGTCGACGACCGCGCTGATCGACCGCAGGCCCGAGCGGCCCAGGCGCTCGACGAGCCAGAGCGGCGATTTCGCGGCGGGATCGATGCCTTCGATCACGCGGCCGACGAAGCGCGGGCAATCGGCGCCGGCGTCGAGGCGGACCGTGCGCTGCGCTTGGATCGCGCTCGGCTGCGGCTTGATCGTGGGCGGATGGAAGGGCGATGCGAACAACGCCGCGACGTCGCGCGCGAGGCCGTGCACGCTGAGGCAGTCGGGGCGGTTCGGCGTCAGCTTGAGCTCGATGCTCGCGTCGGGCAGCCCGAGGTATTTGGCGAGCGATTCGCCGACCGGCGCATCGGCAGGCAGCTCCATCAGGCCCGACGCGTCGGCGTCGATGCCGAGCTCCTTCGCCGAGCACAGCATGCCGTGCGAGTCGACGCCGCGCAGCGCCGCCTGTTTGATCTCGATACCGTTCGGCAGCTTCGCGCCGATCGTCGCGAGCGGCGCCTTCAGTCCGGCGCGCGCGTTCGGCGCGCCGCAGACGATCTGCACTTTCGCGTTGCCCGCGTTCACGGTGCAGACGCGCAGCTTGTCGGCGTTCGGGTGCTGTTCGCACGAAACGATCTCGGCGACGACGATCCCGTCGAGCGCATCGCCAACCGGCTCGACGCCTTCGACCTCGAGTCCCGACATCGTCAGGCGATGCACGAGCGCGTCGCGGTCGACCTTGATGTCGACGAGCTCGCGGAGCCAGTTTTCGGAAAACTTCATTCGTTCTATCCGTCGTTCAGGCGAACTGCTTCAGGAACCTGAGATCGTTCTCGAAGAATTGGCGCAGGTCGCTCACGCCATAGCGCAGCATCGCGAGGCGCTCGACGCCCATGCCGAACGCGAAGCCGGTGTAGCGCTCCGGATCGATCCGGCACGCGCGCAGCACGTTCGGATGCACCATGCCGCAGCCGAGCACTTCGAGCCACGACGTCGTGCCGTCCTCGCGGTCCCAGCGGATGTCGACTTCGGCGCCGGGCTCGACGAACGGGAAGTAGCTCGGCCGGAAGCGCATCTCGAAATCGCGCTCGAAGAACGCGCGCACGAACTCGGCGAGCGTGCCCTTGAGGTCCGCGAAGCTGACGTCCTCGGCGATCAGGAGACCCTCGACCTGGTGGAACATCGGCGAGTGCGTCTGATCCGAATCGCTGCGATACACCTTGCCCGCGGCGATGAGGCGCACCGGCGGCGTCTTGCCCATCGCCGCGCGGATCTGCACCGGCGACGTGTGCGTGCGAAGCAAGCGTCCGTCGGGGAAATAGAACGTGTCGTGCATCGCGCGCGCTGGATGGTGCGGCGGGAAATTCAGCGCTTCGAAGTTGTGGTAGTCGTCCTCGATCTCGGGACCGTCGGCGAGGTCGTAGCCGAGGCGCGCGAAGATCTCGATCATGCGATCGAGCGTGCGCGTGATCGGATGCAGGCCGCCGCGCTCGGCGCGGCGGCCGGGCAGCGTGACGTCGACGCGCTCAGCATGCAGTCTCGCCGAAATGGCCGCGGACTCCAGCTCGTTCGTGGCCTCAGCGAGCGCGCCGCTCAGATCCTGCTTGGCTCGATTTACTACCGCACCCTCAGCCTTTCGCTCATCTGGCGAGAGTGAGCCGAGCTTCTTCAGACGTTCACTCAGGTAGCCATTCCGCCCCAAAAATTCGACACGGAAACGATCAATTTCCTCAACCTGCAAATTGAAGTGTTTGAAGGCGTCCGCGTAATCGAACTGAGCCGCAATCTCCTTGTACTGGGCCATCTGATCGGTGACGGACGACGGGACTTCGACTACAAGTCCCGCTCTCTTGTACTGATCGACCTGCTCTTTCGAGATTCTTGCCGCATCTGCTATTGCGCTCATTTGTTGCTGGATTGCCTCAGCAACGCGCTGCTGCTCCAGTGCA
>DATFRS010000194.1:0-19951 GCA_035263065.1 Rhodanobacteraceae bacterium | reverse complement strand
AAGTCGCCTGCGCCGCCTGCTCGACACGCCCGAGGAGGTGGGACCATGTCTCGCCGCGAGCTAGACGACCGTTCGTCCAACACCGCGCTCGCTTCCGCGTTGCGCGCGCTGCCGGAATCGGCACCGGAGCCGGATCTCTGGCCCGAGCTTGCGCGCACGCTCGAAGCGCGACGCAACCCGCGCCGCTGGCGCTACGTCGTGCCCGCGGCGATCGCGGCCGGCATCGCGATCGCGCTGCTGCTGCCGCGCGTCGGCACGCACGACGTCACCGCGCCGCGCACGGCGCCGGTCGCGGCCGTCCCGCAGAACGACACCGCCGAGCTCGCGCAGCTCCACGATCGCTCGCGCACGCTGGAGCGCTGGATCGCGGCCGTCGCCGCGCGTGCGCCGCAGGACAGCCGCGACCTCATGGCCGCCGTCGAAGTCGAGGACCTGATCGGCCTCGTCGACGTACAGCTCGGCGGCGCGCGCGGCGATGCCGATGCGCTGCCGCTCTGGCGCCAGCGCGTCGCCCTGCTCGAAGACCTTGCAGCCATTCGCGGGAGCGCGTTCGCGCTCGCCGAAAACGGCACCGGCGCCGACGGGCAGCCGGCGTCGCTCAACCTGAACTGAAGAGGACGTCCATGAAACGCATTGTGCTCATCGCCGGCTCCGCGTTCGCGGTGCAGGGCGCCTTCGCCGCCGATCCGCCGTCGACGCGCGCGGCACCGGTCGTCGCGGGTGCGACGTCGACTGCGGCGCCCGCGGCCTCGGCGAGCGCGGCCGCATCGGCCAGCGCTTCGGCTGACGCGGCCGCCGCAGCAAAGACCGAGCAGACGCGCAAGGAGCTCGCCGAGCTTCGCGTGCAGATGCAGGAGCTCTCGCGCAAGATGGCGACGCTGTCGAGCGAGCTCGGCGAAGGCGGCCCGCGCTCGTACGCGTACCGCTACATCGGCAATCCGGACCGCGCGATCATCGGCGTCGTGCTCGACGAGGACGACAAGGGCGTGCGTCTTTCCGCTGTGACGCCCGACGGTCCCGCGGCGCGCGCGGGCCTTCGCGAAGGCGACATCATCACGGCGATCGACAAGCAGGCGATCGTCGCCGGCTCGTCGGAGGTGTCGTACGACAAGGCGCACAAGCTGCTCATGAATCTCAAGCCCGGGCAGAACGTCGCGATCGAGTACGTGCGCGGCAAGGACAAGGGCAGCGTCTCGCTCGCCGCCGAGCGACGCGAGGCGTGGAGCTGGCCGCTGATGATGAGCGAAGATCCGGACCACCCGTTCCTGCCGAAGGATTTCAACGCGCGCGTGCAGGCCGACGTCGACCGCGCGATGCGCGAGACGAAGATCATGAGCGAGCGCGACAAGGAGCGCATGCACGCCGAAGTCGAGCGCGCGACGCGCCAGGCCGAGCGCGAGATCGAGCGCAGCACCCAGCACGTGCACGTCGACGTCGATCGCGCGATGCGCGGCGTGCGCATGGGCATGCCGTGGTGGGGCCTCAACCTCGCGCCGCTCAATGCCGACCTCGGCCGCTACTTCGGCACCGACAAGGGCGTGCTCGTCATCGCCGCCGACGAGGACTCGCTGCCCGGCATCCGCGCCGGCGACGTCATCACGAGCATCGCCGGCGAGCCGGTCGACCGTCCGGAAGACGCGCTGCGCGCGCTGCGCGACCAGGAAAGCGGCAAGGACGTCGCGATCAAGCTGCTGCGCGACAGGAAGACGCTGGCGCTCAACATGAAGGCGCCGACGTTCAACTCGATCTTCAACCTGCGCACGATGCCGCCCGCGCCCGCCGCGCCGCCCGCCCCTGCCGCGCCACCTGCGCCGCCTGCGCCGCCTGCGTCGGCAGCACCCGCAGCGCCGCCGGCACCGGCCGTTCCGGCGGCACCGCCGGCGCCTTCGTCGCCGGCGGATCCGGATCAGCGCGCGGATGCCTCGGGCTGAGCGTCAGCCCCGTCGCGTCGCGCGCCCCTGCGCGCGCGACGCGTGCGCCGCCGCAGCGACGAGCACGAACACGCCCGCGAGCAGCGCCCATCCATGCAGCGTCGGCAGAGCGGCCGGCGCGCTCGCGGCGATGACCGGCGGATCGACGATCAGCACGGCCGACGGCGTCTTGCCGACGGGCACGGGCGCGGCGAGCGGCGCGTTGGTTGCCGCGTCGAAGATCGAGAGGGTGTTCCCCGTCTGATTCGCGACGGCAAGGCGCGTGCCGTCCTTCGACAGCGCGATTGCGAAGGGCCGTGCGAGGCCGGCGATGGCCCCGACCGCGGCCAGCGTCGCCGTGTCGATGACCGCAACGCTGCCCGCCGGTGCTTGCGTGACGTAGAGGCGCGAGCCATCGGACGACACCGCAAGCTCGCGGGGCGTCGCGACCGGGAACGTCCCATCGACCGTGTCGGTCGCGGTCGCGATCGACGAAACCGTGCCGTCGACCCAGTTCGCGACGAAGACCCGGCTGCCGTCGGGGGACACCGCAAGGCCGCCCGGTCCGCGGCCGACGGCGACCGTCGCGACGAGGGACAGGCTCGCGACATCGATCACCGACACGCTGTCGCGCGCGCCGTTCGCGACATAGGCCGTCGCGCCGTCGGGCGAGATCGCGATCGCCAGCGGCTGCACGTCGACGCCAACCGTCGCGACCAGCGCGTGGGTGGCGAGATCGATCACGGAGACGTCGGCGGCCGCCTGATTTGCGACCAGCAGCCGGCGGCCGTCGGGTGTTACGACGGCGGCGTCCGGGCTCGCGCCGGTCGCGATCGTCGCGACCACGCTCTGCGAGGCCGTGTCGATGACCGATACGTCGTTGTCATTGCCGTTCGCCACGTAGACCCGACGGCCGTCGGGTGCGGCCGCCACCGCGATGGGGTTCTTGCCGACCGCGATCGTCGCGACGGCACGCTGCGTCGCGACGTCGACCACGGAAACATCGTTGCTGAAGGCGTTCGCAACATAGGCGAGCGGGGCGGCGCCGGCGACGCCGGCAAAGCTGGTGGCGAGGCAAACGAGATAGGGCAAGGGCGACGGACGACGCATGGGCGGCTCGGACATGGACAATATTGCGCGACGACCGAAGCCGCGTGCGCGTTGCCGGGATAAGCCTTGAGCGCCCCTCAAGCGAACAACGTTCGGTTTGCCCCTGCGCCGGCATTGCAGCGCACACCGTCTCCGGGACACGCAGTGCCATGACCGCCGACAGCCGTTTCCTCAACGATCGATTCCCGCGCTCGTCGCGCTATCACCCCGACTGGATCGTGGCGGCTGCGAGCGGCGGCGCGAACGCGCTCTGGTTGACGGAGTGGCTCGCCGAAGCCGTCGCGCTCCGGCCGGGCCTTCGCGTGCTCGACCTCGCCTGCGGACGCGCGGCGTCGTCGATCTTCCTCGCTCGCGAGTTCGGCGTCGAAGTATGGGCCGCCGATCTCTGGTTCAGCGCGGCCGAGAACCGGCAGCGCGTCGAGGACGCCGGCGTCGCCGATCGCGTGCACCCGGTGCATGCCGATGCACGGGCGCTGCCTTTTGCGCCGGGCTTCTTCGACGCGATCGTTTGCATCGACGCGTTCGTCTATTTCGGGACCGACGATCTGTATCTCAACGCGCTCGCGCGATTCCTGAAGCCGCAAGGCACGCTGGCGATCGCGGGCGTCGGACTGATCGCGGAGATCGACGGCGACGTGCCGGCGCATCTTCGCGCGTGGTGGACGCCGGATCACTGGTGCCTTCACTCGGCGGCATGGTGGCGGCGCCATTGGCAGCGCACCGGCATCGTCGACGTCGAGCGCGCCGATACCCTCCCTGACGGCTGGCGCGCATGGCTCGACTGGCAAGTGACGGCGTTTGCGGACAATGTCGACGAGATCACCGCGCTCAACGCCGATGCGGGGCACCATCTCGGCTACATCCGCGTCGTCGCGCGCCGCACCGGACTCGAGATCGCCGAGCCGATCGTCTCGATGCCGACGCACTACATCAAGGCGCCGCTGCTGCGCGAAGACGCCTAGTCCCAGTCGCCATTGCCGACGAACGCGGCCCAGTAGAACGGGTGGCTGGCGAGGCCGCGCGCGCGGCGCGACGCGAGCGTGCGAAGCTGCGCCTCGGCGACCGAATCGATCGTGTCGAGCCGCTCGCCCCAGCGCGCCGCGTAAAGCTGCTCCATCCATTGCGCCGTCGCCACGTCATCGACGCGCCAGAGGCTCATGACGACGCTGTGCACGCCGGCGAGCCGGAACGCGCGCCGAAGCCCGAACACGCCTTCCTCCGACACGAGCGTGCCGAGGCCGCTGTCGCAGGCCGCGAGCACGACCCAGGCGACGTTGTCGAGCGGGAGCGCGACGACTTCCTGCGCGCTCATGACCGCGTCGCCCATCGCGCCGGCCGCGTTCGCGCCGCTCAGCACGAGACCCGACGAGACCGCGAGCGCCGCTTCCGGATCCTCGTCCGCTTCCGGCCCGAAGCTGATGCCGACGCCGCGCGTGGCTGGCGGCGCCCCGTCGCACGGCAGGTCCGCACCGAACGTGTGCGTCGCGAAATGCAGGCTGGTCGACGACGACGCCAGGTCGCGCACGCGCTGCTTGCGCGCCTCGGCGCCGCTCAAGCGGGTCAGGCCTCCGGCGTTCGACGAAAGCCACAGGCGCTCGATCGCTTCGAGCTCGTGCGCGGTGCCCGGCAGCGGCGCGAACGCTGGCGCGCAGCGGGTGGCTCGTCCGCCGCTCATCGGTGCCGTGCCGAAGTCGAGATCGCCGACGAGCAGCAGGTGTCCCGGCCCGTCGAACGGCTTCGCGCGATGCGTCGCGTCGCGCTCGCTGTCGAGCGTGTGCACGCGCCAGCCGCGCTCGAGCAGGAATCCTTCGCCGTCGGGCAACGCCGCGAAACTGACCAGCGCCGCGGCGCCGTCCGGCACGATCAGGACGCGGCCCGGCTGCGCAAGCGCGAGCGGATCCCAGAGTCGCGCGCGGACCTCGCCGCCGGCGTCGGCAAGCGCGCCGGCATCGGCGCCGGGATCGCCGAGGAGGCGATGCCAGCGCTCGACGATCGCATCGAGCGCGCTCGACGGGCCGAGGTGGACGAGTCGCGGCGAGGTTGCATCGCGATCGAGCACGAACGCGAACAAGTCGCCGCCGCCACCCTCGCGCTTCGCGGCTGTGCCGGGCAGCGCATAAGGCGCCGCCGCGACGAACGCGACGAGCGCGGTGTGCGCCGGCAGCGCAGCGCGGACCTGCGCCAACGACTGCGTCTCTGGGTCGAACACATGCACTTTCGCCAGCAGCTGCCTGCCGAGCGCCGCTTCCGCCGCATCGAGCGCCGAGCGCGCGTGCGCAGTCTTGGCAGCGTCGTGATCCTGCCCGGTCTGCATCACGGCATTCGCGTAGCTTTCGGCGGCTTTCGCCCAGCGGTCCCAGTCCGCGCGCCGCGCAGGCTCGGCCGCCTGCCGCGCTGCCGCGATGCGGACGGCCTGCAATCGCGTTGCGATGCCGCGCGCGTCGATGACTTCGGACCAGAGCCGGACGATCTCGTCGGGCGTCCCTTCCGCCGCGAGCGGAAGGGAGAGGCCGAGACACGAGCTCAGGCTTTTCTTGAAGCGCAGCATCTGCACTTCGCCAAGCGCCGGCGCGACGCGCAACAGGAGATCGTTGCGCAGCGCGCCGCTCGCGAGCGCGGTCGCCAGGGCGTCGTCACGGTTGCCGAGGCGGGACCGCGCGAGCGCGAGCTCGCAGCGGATCGCGAGGCCGGACGGATGATCGCTGCCGACCGAGCGCTCGTGCAGATCGAGCGCTTTCGCCAGCAACGCTTCGCCCTCTTCCGGGGAGCCGCGGCGGAGCGCATTGATGCCGAGACCTTCGAGGACCGGATGCTGCAGCAATGCGCGCGAACCTTCATTGTCGACCTCCGTCGCGCGCAGCTGCCGCTGGTAGTAGCCCTCGGCCGCGTCGAGATCGCCCTCGAGCTGCGCCGTGCGCGCAAGACCGTTGAGGCTCGGCGCGAGGTGCACGTCGGTTGGGCCCAGGTGCTGCTCGAGCAGCGAGAGCGATTGCTGGAAGTGAGGCCTGGCGCGATCGGGGTGGCCGAGGCCGAGCTCGATCTCGCCGGACGTTTCGTACAGGACCGCGCGCATGCGATCCGACACATTCGGATCGTTCGCGGCGAGCGCGAGCGCGGAATCCATCGGCTCGCGCGCGGCCGCGAGATCGCCGAGCTTGCGCAGGTTGCTGCTGAGCAGATACAGCGCGACCGTGAGATCGTTCGGATTGTCGGCGCGCTTGCGAAGCTCGCGGATGACGGGCTCGATCGTCGCGCGTGAGCCGAGATAGTCGCCGTGCAGGTAAAGGATCTGCGCGCGCGTCGTCTCGATGTAGTTGTAGGTGAGTCCCGACGGACCGACCAGCGCCAGGGCTTCCGTGGACGCCGCGTGCAGGTCGGCCAGCGCGCGGTCCGGTTGGCCCGCGCGCTCCTCGGCGTCGGCGAGCGGGTTCAGGATGCGCACGCGGATCAAGCGCTCCCAGTCGTCTCGCGGCACCTGCACCGCAGCGAGCGCCTGACGCAGCAGGTCGGCGCGCTCCTGGAAGCGTCCGTGCTTGAGCGCGACGATGCTGAGTCCGCGCAGCACGAGTGCGCGGTCGGCGCGCACGAGCCTTGCACCGGCCGCGTCCATCGCCTGCTGCAGGAGCGTCGCGGCGTGATCGAACTCCTCGGCGCTGCGCGCGTCGCGCTTCCATTCCAGCACCAGCGCGCGCGGCAGCGCGCTCGCGGCCGCGGCGGCGCCGGCCGATCGCTGCTCGATCTCGGCCACGTACGGCGCGAGATCGCTGCGCGCCGGCGTATAGTTGAGGCTGACGGACAGGAGGAGCAGCGACAGTGCTTCGAGGCGAGCGCCGTCCGGCTCGGCGGGAACGCGCTCGAGCACCTGTCTCGCAAGCGCTTCGGCTTCGGCGAAATGCTCGCGCGCAAGCTCGGAGTGGACGCGATGGGCAAGCGCGGACTCCGCCGCCTGCACGACGCCCGACAAGACCAGCAACAGCGCCAACAGTAGAGCCCGCTGCACGCGGGCATCATACGCCGCGGCCGGCGTGACGGAACCGGGAGCGGTGCCGCCGGTGCGGGCGTCGAATCGAAATTGCGAGTTTCGCTGACGCCCTGCTACGCCGCCTGCCGTTCACGTTCGCCGCGACGCGCGGCGACGGCCCGCTCGATCGTCCGGAAATCGGCGTCGGCCGCGTGCGCGCGCTCGCTGAGGTGCCGCCGGTAGGCCCGCGCACCCGGCAGGCCCTGGTAGAGCCCGAGGATGTGCCGGCTGATGTGCTGCAGCCGGTCGCCGCGCGCGAGGTGCGCTTCGACGTAGGGCCTCAGCTGCGCGAGCACGCCGTCGCGATCCGGCAGCGGCATCCCGAAGAGCACATGCTCGATTTCCGCGAGGCGATACGGCTCGTGATAGGCCGTGCGGCCGAGCATGACGCCATCGACATGGTCGAGATGGTTCTGCACGTCTGCGACCGTCGCCACACCACCATTGATCACGACCGTGAGCCCGGGAAACTCGCGCTTGAGCCGGTACACGCGCTCGTAGTTCAGCGGCGGCACTTCGCGGTTTTCCTTCGGCGAGAGCCCTTCGAGCCACGCCTTGCGCGCGTGCACGATGAATACCGAGCAGCCCGTCGCGCGGACGGTCTCGACGAAGCGCTCGAGATCGGCGTACTCGTCCTGCTCGTCGACGCCGAGCCGGCACTTCACCGTGACCGGAATCGACACCGCGGCGCGCATGGCCGCGATGCAATCCGCGACGAGCGCCGGCTCGCGCATGAGGCATGCGCCGAAGCGGCCCGACTGCACGCGGTCGGACGGACACCCGACGTTGAGGTTGATTTCGTCGTAGCCGAGATCGGCGCCGACGCGCGCGGCCGCGGCGAGCTCGCCGGGCTCCGACCCGCCGAGCTGCAGCGCAACCGGATGCTCGGCCGGATCGAAGCCGAGTAATCGCTCGCGATCGCCGTGCAGCACCGCGGGCGCGGTGACCATCTCGGTGTAGAGCAGCGCGTGCGGCGACAGCAGGCGATGGAAGTACCGGCAGTGGCGGTCCGTCCAGTCCATCATGGGCGCCACGGCGAAGATTTTGTCCTTGCAGTTCAAGATCGTGTTCGCGCGGTTACGGTCGGATTGCCGGCGGGTCCAGCGCCGTCGCAAACCATCGTATCCAGCGAGACGTTCTTGCGCTACGACGACGCGCGCCCGAACCGCGTCGGACTCAGCGATGGCTGGTCAGGTCCATCGTGAAAATCACGACGCCTTGGCCGGGCGGCGGCGGGGCGCCCGGTGGTCCCGCTCCCGGCGCCATCGCGGCGATCACCGGGCCGCTCGGCGGGTTGCATTGCCCGCCCGTCCACAGATCCTGGGCGACGAAACTCGACACGCCGGAATAGATGACGTCGAGCACCTGCGGGTCCTTGGGGACCTTGCCGCTTTCCATCAGCGTCTTGATCGCCTCGGCGAGGATCGTCGCCGAATCGTCGAACGTGACCCAGTCGAGATCGGAGAGCTTGCAGTGATGCGCCTCGAAGAGCCAGTCGTGGATCATGTACGCCGGCGCGTACGACCACGGGGAATAGCCCGGAATGCCCCACAGGAACGGGGGAATCGAGCCGCCGTCGGTGTACATGCGCTGCGGCTGGATCATCTTGCCGTCGCCTCGCTTGAAGACCAGCGGGTCGGCGGGTGCCGGATCGTAGATGAAGTAGTTCGGCGCGATCCACGTGACCTGGACCTTGCCGCTGAACTCGCCCGTCTTCACTTTCGTGTAATTGAGGCTCGCGCAGCCCGCCGCCATGAGAACCGTAGACAAGGCCACGCCGCGAATCGCGTTCATCATGGTTGCGCCACTCGATGCGGTGGTGCGCTGCAATCAGCGCGGCAGCCCGTTGTAGCGTCGCGCCGCCTCGGCGAGTGCGACGAAGACCTCGCTCGCGGGTTGCGTCTCGCCTGCCCGGGTCCTGAGCTCGCTGTCGTCGGCGATCGCCGTAAGCATCAGCTGCGATCCATTGCGGTGCCCGAGAAAGTACGCATTCAGCGCGGCGACGTGGACGATGAAGCTGCCGCCGGGCTGCACGCCGTGCGACGCGAGGGCACGACTGCGGGCGTCGGACAGGCGCTGCGTCAGCGCGGGCGCACCGAAGCTCGTCGCCTGCCATTTTCCGCCGCGCTCCTCGAGCGTGATCGACGAGCGTACGCGCTTGTCGACGGAAACCGGGAACACGACCTTGTCGAGCCGCTTAAGCAACGATGAAGGATCCGTGCCGGCGCGGTAGTTCCTGAGATCGTCGAGCTGCACCATGTAGACGGCCAGCGGCTCTTCGAGCGCGGCGGCGCGCACCTCGGCGGCGGACTCGAAACCGAATGCGCGGAAATTCTCGCCGGCGGCGAGCTTCTGCAACGTGCCGAGCGAGGCCGATGCGGCCCCGGCGACGGCGCGCGGCGGGAAGGGGACTCTGGCGTCTTCCACTCGGGTCTGTGCGAACGCGACGGTGGCGACGCATGACAACATAAGAGCGAGCAGTTTCATACTCATCTCCTAGTGCTTGTAGACGTCGTAGTAATCGTCCCAGTGCGTGTAGCCGCTGCCGCTCACGTAGGCGTCGTAGGTGATCGTGCGCTGATCGCCGACGTTCGGGGGCCAGGGATCGTTGATCGTCACGTAGTTGACGCCGTCGATCGTGACGTAGCCGATCACGACCATCATATGCCCGCCGCCGCCGTTCCAATGCCAGGAGAAGGCGAACGGGCGCTGCTTGCAATACACCTGATCGGTCAGCTGGGCCCAGGTCAGCGGGGCATTCGACGTCGTCTTGAACGTGAATCCGTATTTGCCGAACTCGGGCCAGCCGCCGTTGACGCATTCGTTCGGCACCGGCGAGTTGCAGCAGTCGCTGCGCCCGAAGCGCTTGTTCGCCTCGTCGCACTGCGTGACGGGCGTGCCGAGGAATTCCATCGTCATCTCGCCGCTGGCCGCCCAGCACCACATCGAGGTTTCCTGGGGGCGCAGCGCGACCGGCTGCGAGCCGATGACGGCCGGCGTACAAGCACAACCCGCGAGGGTGGCTGGAAGGCCGACGCAAAGAGCGACGAGAAACGCGCGCATGGTGCTTCTCCCCGTGCTGCTCGTGGGACGCGGCGGTCGCATAGCGCCGCGCCGGAACAACCCACGCTCACACTGCAGCCGGCACAGGCCGCGTGAAATGGGTGGATTCTGATAGATGTGTAGGAAAGGTCGTACGTAACGCGGCGCCATCGGCCGCAACGCGAAATAGCCCCGCGCGCCCTCCTGCTTCGTTTCAACTCTCGCCTGACCCAACGGGAGACGACGATGGCGAGCGCGACGCTGACCCCTGCCCCTTCGCTGGACTGGTACCGCATCGGTGCGTGGAGCGGCACCGTAGCCGCGCATCTCGGCGTGCTGCTGCTGATCGCGCTGCCGATCGCGGCGCCGCCGATCCGCCACCTGCCGACGACGATCGAAGCGCGCTGGATCGAGACGCCGCCGCCGCCGCCCGAGATCGCCGAGCCGCCGCCGCCCGCCGTGCCGCATCGCGTGCTGCCGACCCCCGTGCATCCGCCGCCGCCGACGATTCCCGTCGCCGAACCTTCGACACTTTCGACGACACCCGTCCCCAACACGGATCCGACGCCGACAACGGTCGACACCGCACCGCCGACGCCGTCGGGCGACGACATCGGCACCGGCGGCGCGACGCAAATGCTCGCCTACGCCACGCCGCTCACGCCACGCTACCCGCCCGCATCGCTCCGCGCGCACGAGCAAGGCACGGTGCTGCTTCGCGTGCTCGTCGACGAATCCGGCGTGCCGCAGCGCGTCGAGATCGCGCGAAGCTCGGGCCACACCCGGCTCGACACCGCGGCGCGCGACAGCGTGATGCACGCGCGCTTCCGCCCGGTGATGCGCAACGGTTCCGCCGCGGGCGCGTGGGGCATCGTGCCGATCGCGTTCCGGCTCGACGCGGGATGATCCGCACGCCGGCGACGCGCGTCGGTTAGAGTACGGCGCGCATGGACATCTCGAGCCTCTGGTACGTGCTCGCCGCGGTGTTGATCGTCGTCGGCGTGATCGGCACGGTCGTGCCTGCGCTGCCCGGCGTGCCGCTCGTGTTCGCGGGCATGCTGGTCGCGGCATGGGCGGATGGATTCCAGCACGTCGGGCTCTGGACGCTGATCGGGCTCGGCGTGCTGACGCTCATCGCGGTCGCGGTCGATTTCTTCGCGGGGCTCGCCGGCGCCAAGCGCGTCGGTGCGAGCCGGCTCGCGCTGATCGGCGCTGCGGTCGGCACGCTCGTCGGCATCTTCTTCGGAATTCCGGGCCTCCTGCTCGGCCCATTTCTCGGCGCGCTGATCGGCGAGCTCTTCGCCGGCGCGACCTTGAAGCGTGCGGCCGGCGTCGGCGTCGGCGCGTGGCTCGGCTTCCTCGTCGGCACTGTGCTGAAACTCGCCGTCTGCTTTGCCATGCTCGGCCTGTTCGCGCTCGCGTTCTTCGCAGGCTGAGTACGATCACGGCCCGCCTGCGGCCAAGCGTTGCCGACCGGCGACGAGCGCGCAGACGCATAACCTTTGGCACATAGCGAAACGCGATGCGGCGAGTAGCGTGCGCACATCCGGAAGGGAGGCTGCCCATGTTCGCTCGTCGCGCGTACGCGCTCGCGTTTGGTGTCATCGTTTCGTTGTCCTGCGCTTCGGTCGTGCCCGCCGCACCGGCGCCGGCGCCCGCAACGCCGGAGTGGATCAAGCGCAGCAACGACAATGCGCAGCCGCTCCTCAAGGTGCTCGGCGATTTCGGGCCGGAATTCGCCGCGCGCACCGGCGTCAAGGGCTACGACGACAAGATCACGCAGCTGCCGCTCGACGCGAACGCGCAGTTCCGCAAGGCGGTCGGCGGCGCGCGCGACGGTCTGCAGTCGAAGCTCGCCACCGAGCAGGATCCGCTGGTCAAGCAGGACCTCGAGATCATGATCAAGGCGGCGACGCAGCAGATCGACACGAGCGTCCTCAACGAGAAATACCTGCTGCCGTACACGAACGTCGGGCAGACGATCTTCTTCGGCGAATTCAACCTGCTGCAGGACCAGGTCGACGCGAAGCGCCGGCCGAGCGCGCTGAAGCGACTCAACCGCTACACGGGCCTCGAGAAGGGCTATACGCCGCTGACGACGCAGGCGAAGGCGCAGTTCGAGGCGGTGATGGGCAACAAGGATCTGCTGGGGCCCGTCAAGGCACAGGTCGAGCAGGATCTTTCGAACACCGCGAGCTACGTCGACGGCATCAGGAAGCTCTACGCGAAGTACAAGATCGGCGGCGCCGACAAGGCGCTCGATGCGCTCGACACGCAGCTCAAGGACTACGACGCGTGGGTGAAGGCGACCGTGCTGCCGCGCGCGCGCGACGACTTCCGCCTGCCGACCGAGCTCTACGCCGACAATCTCAAGAACGTCGGCCTCGAGATCGCGCCCGAAGCGCTGATCGCGAAGGCCGAGCTCGCCTACGCCGAGATCCGCAACGAGATGAAGGCGATCGCGCCGCTGATCGCGAAAGAGCATCACCTCGAATCGTCCGACTATCGCGACGTGATCCGTGCGCTGAAGAAGGACCAGATGGCGCGCGACAAGATCGAGCCGACCTATCACGAAGTCATCGGCAAGATCGAGGACATCATCCGCCGCGAGCACATCGTGACGCTGCCCGAGCGCCCGATGATCATGCGCCTCGCCTCCGAAGCCGAGACGGCCGCGCAGCCCGCGCCGCACATGGATCCGCCGCCGCTGATCGGCAACAAGGGCGAGCGCGGAACCTTCGTGCTGACGCTCGGCAATCCGGCGACCGGCGGCGGCGAGGCCGAGACCTACGACGACTTCAACCATCCGTCCGCGACGTGGACGCTGACCGCGCACGAAGGCCGGCCGGGCCATGAGTTGCAGTTCTCGGCGATGGTCGAGCGCGGCGTCTCGCTGGCGCGGAGCCTCTTTGCGTTCAACAGCGTCAACGTCGAAGGCTGGGCGCTCTACGCCGAAGCCGAGGCGAAGCCGTACGAGCCGCTCGACGGCCAGCTCTTCGCGTTGCAGGCGCGCCTGCAGCGCGCGGCGCGGGCGATCCTCGATCCGAAGCTCAACCTCGGCCAGATCACGCCCGAGCGCGCGAAAGCCGTGCTGACCGACGAGGTCGTGCTGTCGCCCGGCATGGCGCAGCAGGAAATCGACCGCTACACGTTCCGCGCGCCGGGCCAGGCGACGAGCTACTTCTACGGCTACACCAAGCTCATGGAATTGCGTGCGGACACCGAGATCAAGCTCGGCAAGAAGTTCGACCGCCAGGCCTTCAACGATTTCGTGATCGGGCAGGGTTTGCTGCCGCCGGCGCTGTTGCGCGAAGCCGTCGATAGCCGCTTCATCCCCGCGCAGATGAAGTAGCGACGCCGAAGCATCGCGTTTCTCCCGGAGCCGCGATGCAAGTCGCGGTCAGCGCACCGCCGGCGGCGGCAGCACGTAAAGCAGGACTGCGAAGAACTGCAGGATGCTGCCGCCGAGCACGAAGACGTGCCAGAGCGCGTGCGAATACGGCAGGCGCTTCATGAGATAGAACGGTACGCCGAGCGTGTAGCAGGCGCCGCCGCCGAACAGCAGCCACAGGCCGCCGGCGGGCAGGCGCTCGACCAGCGGCCCGATGGCGACGAGTCCGACCCAGCCGAGCCCGAGATAGAGCGCAACGACGAGCCCGTGCCGCTCGGTGCCGCGCGCGACGAGAACCATCCCGAGCAGCGCGAGCGCCCATACGATCGCGAACAGCGACCAGCCCCACGGTCCCTGCAGCGTGATCAGCGTGAACGGCGTGTACGTCCCGGCGATCAGCAGGAAGATCGCGCCGTGATCGAGCTGGCGCAGGATCGGCTTCGCGCGCTCGTGCGGCAGGCCGTGATACAGCGTCGATGCGGTGTAGAGCAGGATCAGCGTCGTGCCGTAGACACCGACGCTCGCGATGTGCCGCGGATCGCCGCCCGGCGCGGCGTACGCCGCCAGCACGGCGAGCCCCGCGATGCTGAGCACGATGCCGATGCCGTGGATGACGCTCGACGCGATCTCTTCGCTGGCGCTGTAGGCGGGATGGCGCAGGTCGGCGGCGCGATCGGACAAGGCGTTCTCCGCAGGGCACGCGACGTCATGTCGCAGTGCAGCATGCGGCTACCCTACTCCATCGCTGCGCCGCGCGCCAATCAAGGCGCGCGGCGTTCGTCTCAGCGCGCGACCGGCTGCGAGGCGCGGTGATGGTGCGCGATCAGCCAGACGATGCCGACGACGAGCAGCAGCGGCAGCGCGGCGTGCAGCAGCGCGACGCCGACGGCGAGCGCGATGCCGAAACCTGCCAGCATCAGCGGCACGATCAGCACGAAGGCCAGCAGCCAGCCGATCAGCCGCAGCACGAAGCCGAGGATGCCGGCGATCAGCGAGAAGACCAGCACGATCGCGCCGATCACGAGCAGCGCCGGCAGGATCGCGACGCCGCATGCGAGGAGCACGAGCGTCGCCAGCACGGCGAAGACGGAGAAGAAGCCGGTCGTCATTGCGACACCTCCATCGATCCGACGCGCCCATCCTGCGCGTACCGCGGCGCCGCGGCCAGTGAGGAAGGTCACCCTTGAACCGCCGCTTCAGCGCCCGCGCAGCGATTCCGCCGTAAGCTATGCCGATCGCGCCGCCGGAGCCTCCCGTCATGGCCAAGCTCGACGTGCTGATCCACCTGCGCCGCACCGACACGCTGACGCACGCGGTCCGCCTCGGCCTCTCGATCGCCGGCCGCCTCGACGCCTGGGCGACCGGC
The DNA here is from genome assembly GCA_035263065.1 of Rhodanobacteraceae bacterium. Lineage (GTDB taxonomy): Bacteria > Pseudomonadota > Gammaproteobacteria > Xanthomonadales > Rhodanobacteraceae > Dokdonella_A. Next base: position 5,111 of record DATFRS010000194.1, on the reverse strand, counting down.
ATGCACGTCGTCGCGATCGCACCGGCCGCGTTCGCTTCGCCCGAAGCCGTCGCGCTGCAGGTGCACGAAGCCGACGAGATGGTCGACGAGGCGAAAGCGCGCGAGGCGTGGTGGCAGGAGCAACTCGCGGCGCACGCGCTGCAAGGCGAATGGCAGGTGTCGCAGGGCGACACCGTCGAGGTGCTCTGCCACGCGGCGCGCTGGACCGATCTCGTGGTCGTCGAGCGTCCGCAGCTCAATCCCGACGCGCCGACCGGTTGGGGCCTCGTTTCGCGCACGGTGTTCGGCTCGTCGGCGCCGGTCGTCGTCGTCCCGGACTCGTGCCGGATCGAGCGCGCCGGTACGCGCATCGTCGTTGCGTGGAACGCGAGCCGCGAGGCGATCCGCGCGATCCGCGGCGCGTTGCCGCTGCTGCAACGCGCCGACGCCGTCGTCGTGCTCGAAGGCGAGCCGGTCGAGAACCCGTTCGGCCTGCGCCATCTGCCGAAGCTCGACTTGCGCGCGTGGCTCGCGCGCCACGACGTCAAGGCCGAGTTCCGCGCGTTCAAGCCGCCCTCGAAGGAGCGCGGCACGGCGCTGCTCGAGGCGGCGCGCACCGCCGGCGCCGATCTGATCGTGATGGGCGCGTGGGGCCACTCGCGCATCACCGAGCTCGTGCTCGGCGGCACGACACGGTTCCTGTTCCAGCAGAGCGACCTGCCGTTGCTCGTCGCGCACTAGCGGCGCACAATCGCGCGCTTTGCGCATCCGCGCGAGGCCGCCATGTCCGCCCCGACGATTCCGCCGGTCCCGACGCTCACGGGTGCGCGCGTGCGTCTGCGCCCGCTCCGCGCGGGCGACGTCGACGATCTCTTCGCGCTGCACGCCGATCCGCGCGTGATGCGCTACTGGAGTTTCCCGGCGTGGACCGACCGCGAGCAGGCCGTCGCGCGCATCGCGCAGCTCGAGCGCGACAACACGCAGTCGGAGTTCTACACCTGGGCGACGACGATCGACAGCACCGATCGGCTCGCGGGCACGGTCTCGCTGTTTGCAATCAATCGATCGCACCAGCGCGGCGAGCTCGGCTACGCGCTCGCGTCGCCGGCGTGGGGCAAGGGCTACGCGACCGAAGCCGTGCGGCTCGCGATCGCGTTCGCGTTCGATGCGATCGGGCTCGCGCGGCTCGAAGCGGACATCGATCCGCGCAACGAAGCGTCGTGCCGGCTCGTCGAGCGCGTCGGGTTCCAGCGCGAAGGATTGCTGCGGCAACGCTGGCACGTCGCCGGCGAGATCACCGACTCGGCGATGTACGGGCTGCTGCGCGACGAATATTCGGCCGTTTGAAGCGGTGCGCGGTTTATGCGTCGGCGCGAGAGTGCCCTCACCCTGCCCTCTCCCGCGAGCGGGAGAGGGGAAAAGCGGTCGCGTCAGCCGACTTTCGCGAACTTCAGCGTCATGTCGAGCATGCGGTTCGAGAACCCCCACTCGTTGTCGTACCACGAGAACACCTTGCACAGCGTGCCCATGACGCGCGTCTGCGTCGCGTCGTAGATCGACGACAGCGGGTTGTGGTTGAAGTCGATCGAGACGAGCGGCTTGCGGTTGACGCCGATGATGCCCTTGAGCTTCCCGTTCGCGGCTTCGTCGATCGCGGCGTCGATTTCCTTGACGCTGGTCTCGCGCTTGGCGACGAAGACGAGGTCGACCAGCGACACGTTGATCGTCGGCACGCGGATCGAGAGGCCATCGAGCTTGCCGTTGAGCTCCGGCAGCACGAGGCCGACCGCGGCGGCGGCGCCGGTCTTGGTCGGGATCTGCGACATCGTCGCGGCGCGCGCGCGGCGCAGGTCCTTGTGGTACACGTCGGTCAGCACCTGATCGTTCGTGTACGCGTGGATCGTGGTCATGAGGCCGTGCTCGATGCCGATCTTCTCGTGCAGCACCTTGGCGAGCGGCGCGAGGCAGTTCGTCGTGCACGACGCGTTCGAGATGACCGTGTCGCTCGCCTTGATCTTGTCCTCGTTCACGCCGTAGACGAACGTGCCGTCCACGTCCTTGTCGCCGGGCGCCGAGATGATGACCTTCCTCGCGCCGGCCGCGATGTGCGCGCCCGCCTTCGCCTTCGAGGTGAAGAGGCCGGTGCACTCGAGCACGATGTCGACGCCGAGATCCTTCCACGGCAGCTTCGACGGATCGCGCTCGGCGCAGACCTTGATCCTGTCGCCGTTGACGACGAGATCGCCGCCGTCGACGCCGACTTCGCCCGGAAAGCGTCCGTGCGCCGTGTCGTACTGCGTCAGGTGCGCGTTGGTCTCGGCGTCGCCGAGATCGTTGACTGCGACGATCTTGATCTCGTTGGTGCGCTTGGCTTCGTAGAGCGCACGCAAGATGTTGCGGCCGATACGACCGTAGCCGTTGATGGCGACCTTCACAGCCATGGACACGCCTCCTTGGGGGACGAAGGCCGCGTAGTTTACCGGTCCTCAATTTCACGTGCACGGTGCCATTGGCGTGGAGCCAATTCCGAGCCGACCCGAATCGCGTCCGTCAGCGCGCCGGCGCGCGCTTGCGGCCCGCTCCGTGCAGATAGATGTCGTGCAGGGTTGCGATGATTTGCCGCACCGCGCCGTCGGCGAGCGAGTAATAGATCGTCTGGGCGTCGCGGCGCGTCGCGACGATGCCTTCCGCGCGCAGCTTGGCGAGGTGCTGCGACAGCGCCGACTGGCTGAGCTCCACGTACTCGTTGATCTGCCCGACCGAAAGCTCCTCGTAGAACAGGCAGCACAGCACGCGCAGGCGCTGGTCGTTCGCCAGCGTCTTGAGGAGCTGCGCCGCTGCGTCGGCGTTGCGGCGCATCGCCTCGGCGTCGATCGCGGGACGCGCGCCTGCGCCGTTCTTCCTGGGGCGGCTGCGCGCCGCGGTGGCTTCGATGCTCATGCCGTCGTTCCGCCAGATTCCGCTTGCATTTTACTTTAACTCGATCTACATTAGCAACTACTAATTTAGTAGGAGCTTGAACATGAACCTCCCGCTGCGTTTCGCCGCCTGCCTCCTGCTGCCGGCCGCGCTCGCCGCCTGCGTGAAGGCGCAGACGCCGCCGGCGCCGCCGACCGTCCCCTCGACGCTGCCGACCCTGACCATCGCGCCCGAGCGCGCGCGCGAGGAACAGTCCTGGGACGGCGTCGTCGAGGCGATCCACCAGGCCACGCTGTCGGCGCAGACCGCCGGCCGCGTCGTCGAGCTGCCGTACGACGTCAACGACTACGTCGAAGCCGGTGCGATCCTCGTGCGGTTTACCGACGTCGAGCAGGGCGCGGGCAAGAGCCGCGCGAAGGCGACGCTCGCCTCGGCCAAAGCGTCCTACGACGAAGCCGAAGCGAACTACCGGCGCATCTCCGAGATCTACGCGCGCAAGCTCGTCTCGAAAGCCGCGCTCGACCAGGCGCTCGCGGCGCGCGACGCGGCGAAGGGCATGCACGATTCTGCCGACGCGGCGCTGCGCGAGGCGAGCCAGCAGCTCGACTACACGGTCATCCGCGCGCCGTTCTCCGGCTACGTGACGAAGCGCCACGTCGAGGTCGGCGAATCCGTGCGCGCCGGCCAGCCGCTGATCGCCGGCGTCTCGCTCGGCGAGCTACGCGTGAACGTCGACGTGCCGCAGAGCGCCGTCGACACGATCCGCCGCTTCGACGCGGCCGACATCCTGCTCGACGGCGGCGCGAAGCGCATCGCGGCGACGAAGATCACCGTGTTTCCGTACGCCGATCCCGCGACGCACACGTTCAGCGTGCGCCTCGACCTGCCCGGCGACAAGGCCGGCCTCTATCCCGGCATGACGGTCAAGGCCGCGTTCGCGACCGGCGAAGCCGAGCGCATGCTCGTGCCGGCGAGCGCGCTGGTCCGGCGCGGCGAAGTCAGCGCAGCGTACGTCGTCGCGGACGACCGCTCGCTCAGGCTCGGCCAGCTTCGCCTCGGCCACCGCTTCGGCGATCGCATCGAGGTGCTGTCCGGCATCGAACCGGGCGAGGACGTCGTCGCCGATCCGACGGCGGCGCTCGACTGGCTCGCACGGACGCGGGCGGGCGACGTGCGTCATGAGTAGCGAACGTCTCGGATTTTCGGGCCGCATCGCACGCGCGCTGCAGGACTCGCCGCTGACGCCGATGCTTGCGCTCACGGCGCTGCTGCTCGGCCTCGTCGCGATCCTCATCACGCCGCGCGAGGAAGAACCGCAGATCGACGTCACGATGGCGAACGTGTTCGTACCGTTCGCCGGCGCGGATGTCGCCGACGTCGAGAATCTCGTCGCGTATCCGCTCGAGCAGAAGCTTTCGGAGATCGCCGGCGTCAAGCATGTCTACTCGATGAGCCGCCCCGGCGTCGCCGTGATCACGGTCGAGTTCGAAGTTGGCCTGCCGCGGCAGTCGGCGATCGTCAGGCTCTACAACCAGGTGTTCCAGAACCAGGATTTCGTGCCGGCCGGTCTCGGCGTCGGCCCGCCGCTGATCCGCCCGATGGGCATCGACGACGTGCCGGTCATGGCGCTGACGCTCTGGAGCGACGACGCCGACGCGGCCGGGCTCGCCGAAGTCGCGCACTCGCTCGAAACGGAGCTGAAGCGTGTACCCGGCACGCGCGACGTCTACACGATCGGCGCGCCGGACCGCGCGGTCGTCGTCGAGCTCGACGCGGCGCGCCTCGCGGCGTACGGGCTCGCTCTCGACGATCTCGCCGCGGCGCTCAAGGCCGCCAACGTCGTCGCCGAAGCCGGCGACCGCATCGGCGGCAACGAGAACCGCCCGGTGACCGCCGGTACGTTCCTCGCCGACGCCGACGAGATCTCGCATCTCGTGATCGGGCTCAGGGACGGCCAGCCGGTGTTCGTCTCCGACGTCGCGCGCGTCACGCACGGCACGGACATGCCGGCGCGCTACGCGTGGTACGGCGCGCCGCCCGGCAAGACGGGGCCGCGCGCGGGCACTGCGCCGGCGGTGACGATCGCGATCGCCAAGAAAGCCGGCGTGAACGCCGCCGACATCACCGACGCCGTGCGCGCGCGCATCGCCGCGCTCGAAGGCGTCGTCGTGCCGGCCGGTCTCGGCGTCGGCCCGCCGCTGATCCGCCCGATG
>DATFRS010000193.1:0-8875 GCA_035263065.1 Rhodanobacteraceae bacterium | reverse complement strand
TTGTAGGCGTATTCGATCGCGTGCGCCGGGAATCCGTCCGGGCTCGACGTCGTGAGGTGGATGTAGCCGTAGTTGAGCGCGCCGGTGCTCTCGTTCTCGAACGCGATGCCGATGTAGCCGTCCGCGCCGCCGATCCAGTTGACCATCTGGATCGAGGCCGCCGAGATCGTCGACGACGGGCCGATCGTGTCGCCCGAATGCAGCACCGCGAAGTCGGTGCCGCCGCCGTCGACGACGCCGCCGACCGCGAGCGAGGCGAGGTCGCCGTACCAGTAGACGTACATGCCGTCGCCGAAGTTGTAGAGGTTGATGTCGTCGACGCGTCCCGCGTCGAAGACGCCCCACACGCCGGTGACGAAGTCGAGCGTGCTGCCGTCCGGATCGTTGAGCACGTCCTGGTCGATCGTGCCGGTGACCACGTCGTCGTTGCCGCCGCCGCTGCCGTCGAAGCCGTCGCAGAGGATCGTGTCGGCCGCACTGCAGGGAGCGCCCGCCGTCACGGTCAGGCTGACCGGGATCGTGATGACCGCCTGCGCCGGATCGTTCGTCGCGATGCAGAGCTCGGCCGTGTAGCTGCCGGGCGCGAGGCTGCCGTCGGCCGGCGTCGCCTTGATCGTGACATCGGTGTCGTTGCCGCCGGCGACCGTGCCGCCCGACGGCGTCGCGGTCAGCCACGGCACCGGCGCGCCGGTGCAGGGTCCGCCGCCGCCGTTCGCGCCGGTCGCGCGGATCATCCAGTTGCCGGTCAGGCCGCCGCCGGTGACGTCGTCGATGACGCCGACCGCCTCGTTGTTGCCGAGGTTGTCGAGGTCCGGCGGCGTCGCCGAGCCCGGATTGCCCGCGACATACGAGGCGTGCTGCGAGGCGTCCGTGTCCATCGCCGTCGAGAAGAACACCGGCGTCGACGCGTACGAGTCCTCGAAGCCGACGTAGATGTCGCCTTCGCCCGGCACGCTGAAGCTCGTCGTGTAGGTCTGGACCGCTCCGATCTGGTCGATCGTGACGAACGAATCCGTGCCGAGGCGAACCGCGTTGCTCGGATCGCCGTCGCCGTCCGCATCGTAGTAGGCGAGGAGGTTGACCTGCTTACCGGTGAGATCGCCGCCCGCGAGGTCGGTGCCCGGCCAGAAAATCGAGATCGAGTCGATCGTGAACGCACCCGTGCCCGACGCCACCGTGAAGCGGTTGATGTACGCCGACGGCGTCTGGTTCACGCCGTCATTGAGGCTGAGCGCCGTTTCCGCCGAACCGTCGTCGAGCTGGAACTGGATCGATCCCGTCGGCGCCCACGGCGCCACGGAACGGTGCGCGTGCGGGCTCGCCTTGAACGAAGCGGGCGTGCGCAGCGAGCGGCCGTAGAGCTTCGCCTGGACGAGCGGATTCGCCGGCGTCGCCGACAGCGCCTTCGTCGCCGGCGCATGCGAGCGCAGGTGCGGACGCAGCACCGGACGCGAGGCCGCCTGCGCGGTGATCGCGAACGTGAGATCGCTCGCGCCGGCCGCGTTGGCGACGTTGAGCGTCTCGGAATCGCTGCCGTCGGCCGGTGCCGACAGCGTGATCGAGGTCGGCGTCACCGTCGCGGCGGGCGCGCCGCTCACGGTCAGCGTCGCGTTCGCGGCGATCGCGCTGTCGCCCTGGTCGGTCTGCAGCGCACCGGCAGGGATCGTGTTGGCGTAGCTGCCGGAGGCAGCGGCACTCACGTCGACCGCGATCGTGCAGGCGCCGTTCGAGGGAATCGTCGAGCCCGTGCCCGCCAGCGTGACCGCGCCGTCTCCGGCGTTCGCGGTCAGCGCGCCGCCGCAGGTCGTCGACGCATTCGGCGTCGAGGCCACGACGAGACCCGCCGGGAACGTGTCGACGAGATCGGCCGTCAACGCGGCCGCGGTCGCGGTCGGATTCGTCAGCGTGATCGTCAGCGTGCTCGCGACGCCCGTGCCGACATTCGACGGCGCGAACGACTTCGACGCCGACGGCACCGGCGGACCGGCCGGCGCGACGACGATGTCGTTGCCGTCGCCGTCGTACGAATATTCGACGAGCGTCGCCGGGAAGCCGCTCGAGTCGCCCGAGACGACGTGCACGTAGCCGAAGCAGGTGCCGGTCGGCACCGGATTGGCGAGGCGGCCGTCGCAGTCGAAGCGGACGCCGAGATAGCCGTCGACGCCGGCGAGCCACGGATCGGACGTGAGCACCGTCGTGCCCGTGTCGGAAAATGTCGACGCGGCGCCGACGGTGTCGCCCGGCTGCATCACGACGGCGTTGCCGTCGCCGTCGACGACGACTTCGACGTTGTAGGTGTCGACGAGGAACAGCGCGAACCCGGCGTCGTCCCAGAAATTGATGTCCCAGTCGCCCGAGATCGGGCCGGTGTCGTCGATGGCGCCGGACACGAAGTTGAGCGTCGTGCCTTCGAACGTCTGCTGTACGTCGTGATTCAACGGCGGCGAATGGAATACGCCGTTGCCGCCGCCGCGCACGACCGGCGCGCCGGCAGCGCCCGCGACCGACGTCGCAAGGCACGCCAGTAAAGCGATGCTGAGTCGTTTCATGTGCTGTTCCCCGATTCCTGTTGGGTTTGCGCTCGAACATTCGGCCGATCGGGCGGCCGTTCCGCTTCGCGCGGAAAACACCGCCATTCGCCTCTTTGCGAGACGCAACGCACGATCGACGCCGCGGAACACTAGCCAAAACATTCCGCGCGCGGCTTTCAAGAAACGGGAATTTTTTCAAGCGATGCGAGTGTGTTTACAACTCGCGCGCAGACGCTGCGCAGGTGCGCAGCGCACAGACGCACGCGAGAGCGCAGCGCGGACACCAGCAACTTGGCGATGATGCGCGGAACACACGAATGCACTGAGCGATCCGGCGCTTTCGTTCAGTAGTTGATAGTCGTCGCCGTGCGTATGTTCGGTCGCATCACTTGCGGGGGAGCCGTCGATGCGCCGTTGCGATCCCCTCTATGCGAGGCGCCGTTGGCCTCGATAGTCACCGCTCCCATCCCGCGCAACAGGACGTCCGCTCGCCATGCCGCACCGCGCAGCTGGCGCGACGCGGTGCGCGGCGCGGCCGGCGTCGTGCCGGCGCCGATGTCGCACGAGGGCTCCATCGAGGTCTCCGCGGGCGGACAGCGCCTCCTCGCGCGCTGGTCGTCGTCGAGGCCGCCGACGCTGACGTTGTCCGCGGACCGTCGCGCGCCGGCGGAGCTGCGCGTGCACCTGCGCGGCACGATGGAAGCCGGCGCCGTGAGCTTCGGTCCGCATCTGACCCTGCGCATCGATGCCGACGATGCGCTCGCGCGCGAGTGCGTCGCGCGCCTCTTCGATCTCGCCCGGCAGAGCGGCGTGGTGTCCGTGCTGTTCGCCGACGCGTTGCTGCGCACGCTCGCGCTGCACGTCTTCACGCGCTACGCCGCGCTCGCCGCCGAGTCGGCGCGCTACGGCGATCGGCTCGCGGCGGTGCTCGTGCGGCACCTGCAGGCGTTCATCGACGCGCGACTCGACCGGCGGCTCTCGCGCACCGATCTCGCGCGCCTCGCCGGCTACGACGCGCGCGAATTCTCGACCGCGTTCCGCAACACGTTCGGCATGACGCCGATGCAGTACGTGATCGAGCGGCGCCTCGACCGCGCCTGTCTCCTGATCGCGAACACCGAGCGCGATCTCGCCGACATCGCGATCAGCACCGGCTTTTCGAGCCAGAGCCACCTGACGTCGACGCTGAAGAAGCGGCGCGGCATCACGCCGCTCAGGCTGCGCCGGCAGTCGGCGCGCGTGCTCGCGGCGGGCGCTGCGCGCTGAGCGGGCGCCACAAACAAAAAGACCCGGGAGCGCGCGGCTCCCGGGTCGTTTTTTTTGGCGGTGCACTCACTTGCTGTACGGCCCGCCATCATGGGGTGGTCGTAGTGACTGCGCTGCCGAGGCCATCATCTCGCTGCCGCGGCGCCGGCAGAACTGTACAAGTGAGGCGTAACGTCCAGAAGAATCGTGGACTTGCCCGAATGTTGCGGCGGGCTGAAGGAAATCCGCTCCGGGAGGCCGCGAGGCCGCGTCGCAGCCGGCGAGACGGGCGCTCAGGCATCATTCGAGTCTCATGCCCGCCGCGCCCGATTTCCGCCTCTATTACGGCAACGCGCTCGACGTCCTCGCCGAGCTCCTCGCGCAGGAGCTGCGCCATGTGCCGCCCGGGACCGGCCTCTTCGAGCCCGACACGATCCTGATCCCGCAGCCGTCGATGCGGCGCTGGCTGCAGAAGACGCTCGCCGAGAAGCACGGCATCGCGGCGAACCTGCGCTTCCTCGCGCCGGGCGAGTTCGTCGGCGAGCTCCTCAAGGCGAACCTCCCCGACGCCGAGGACGCGCAGACGATCGATCCGTCGCGGCTCGTCTGGCGGCTCTACGCGGCGCTCGAGGATCCGGCGACGCGCGCGCATCCGGCGATCGCACCGGTGCTCGACCGGTTCCTCGGCGGCGTGAACGCCGAGCTCAAGGCCTGGTCGCTCGCGAGCGCGCTCGCCGACGTGTTCGCGAAGTACCAGGCGTGGCGCCGCGACTGGCTGCTGGCCTGGGATCGCGGCGAGCACCGCGACGACTGGCAGGCCGAGCTGTGGCGCCGCGCGACGCGCGGTCTCGCGCACCGCGCGCAGGCGATCGATCGCTTCCTCGCGCGCTTCAGCGCCGCCGATGCGCCCGCGCCGCAGGGATTGCCGGCGCGCGTGTTCGCGTTCGCCTGCCTCAACGTGTCGCCCGACGTGCTGCGCGTGATGACCGCGGCCTCGCGTGGCGCGACGCTGCACTTCTATCTGCCGACGCCGACGAAGAAATACTGGGGCGACCTTCGCACGGGACGCGAGCGGCTCGCCGAGCCCGACGGCGATCCGCTCGCCGACGTCGAGAACCCGCTGCTGGCCGCGTGGGGCCGCGCGGGTCGCGACTTCATCGCGACGCTGTTTTCGTACGAGCTCGTGACGCCGGCCGAGATCGAGTTCTACGCCGAGCCCGCGCCGCCGCACGGCCTCCTGCAGCGCCTGCAACTCGACCTGCTCGAACGCCGCACGCCGGGCGGCGAGACATTTCCGCTCGCCGCGATCGAGCGCGACCGCACGCTCCAGGTGCACGCGTGCCACACGCGCATGCGCGAGGTCGAGGTGCTGCACGACCAGCTTCGCGCGTTGTTCGAGGACGATCCGAAGCTCGAGCCGCGCGACATCGCCGTCATGGCGCCCGACATCAACCTCTACGCGCCGTACATCGCGGCCGTGTTCGGCGGCGCGCAGGGCACGCCGCGCTTCATTCCGTACACGGTCGCCGACGAAAGCGCGCTGATCGCGGCACCGGTCGCCGATCTCGTCCTGCGCATCCTCGATCTGCGCCGGTCGCGGCTGACGAACAACGACGTGCTCGACCTGATCGCGCTGCCGCCGCTGATGCGCCGCTTCGATCTCGACACCGAGTCGGTCGATCGCCTGCGCGGCTGGATCAAGGCCGCCGGCGCGCGCTGGGGCCTCGACGCCGCGCACCGCACGCGGCTCGGCGCGCCGTCCGACGATGCGTTCACGTGGCGCTTCGCGCTCGATCGCCTGCTGCTCGGCCACGCGACCGGCGACGACGCGGACGTCGCCGGCGTCGCGCCGTGGCCGGAGCTCGAAGGCACGTCGCTCGATGCGCTCGATGCGCTGATCGAGCTCCTCGCGATCATCGGCCGCGCGGCCGACGACGTCGCTCGCGCGCACGGCGCGACGGAGTGGCAGGCGTTGCTCTCCGGCGTGCTCGATGACCTGCTGCCGCCGAACGCAGCCGACGCCGGCGAGCAGCGCGCGCGCGATCGCGTTCTCGCGGAAATCGACGCGTTCGGCCGCGCCGCCGACGATGCAGGCCTGCGTGACGCGCTGCCGGCCGACGTCGTGCGCGCGCATTTCGCGGCGCGCTTCGCCGAGCCCGACGTGCGCCAGCCGTTCCTCGCCGGCGGCGTCACGTTCTGCCGCATGGTGCCGATGCGCCTGATTCCTTTCCGCGCGATCTGCCTGCTCGGGCTCAACGATCGCGACTACCCGCGCCAGGAATCGTCGCCCGCGTTGAACCGTCTCTCCGAAGCGCTCGATCGTCCGGGCGCGCGCCGCCGCGGCGACCGCTCGGTGCGCGACGACGACCGGTTCCTGTTCCTGCAGCTCCTCGCGGCCGCGGATCGCGTGCTGTACCTGAGCTACCTCGGCCGCGACGCGCTCGACGATTCGGTGCGCGAGCCGTCGGTCGTGATCTCCGAATTGCTCGACGTCGCCGCGACGTACTTCGACGAGCCCGCCGAAGCGCGCAAGCGCCTCGTTCTGCAGCACCCGCTGCAGCCGTTCGGCCGCGACGCCGACGCCGACGCGCGGCGCATCCGCTTCGATCCCGCCTGGGCGCCGGCGCTCGCGACGACCTCGGGCGCGCATCCTTTGCCCGCGTTCGCGCCGTCGCCGCTGCCGCCCGAGGCCGACGCGGCGCCGGCGACGACGATCGACTACAAGGCGCTCAGCCGCTTCATCATCGATCCGCCGGCGAAATTCCTGAGCGAGCGCCTCGGCGTGCGGCTCGACGAGGACGAGGCGCACCTCGCCGAGAACGAGCCGTTCGTCGCCGCCGACGCGCTCGAGCACTTCAACATCCTGCAGCGCGTGTACGACGCACTGCTCGCCGACGCGGACGTCGACGAGGACGCGCTGTGCCGCCGCCTGCAGGCCGAGGCCGAGCTCCCGCCCGGCGCCGCCGGCATGCAGCGCCTGCGCGAGGTCGCACGGCTGGCGCGTCCGATCGCGCTCGCCGTGCGCGCGTCGCGTCGCGGCGTCGCGACGCCGCTGCCGTTCGAGCTCGCGCTCGGCGACGTGCGGCTCGTCGGCGCGCTCGACGACGTCGATGACGCGCACGCGATCCGCGCGAAGGTCGGCCGGCGCAGTGCGCGCAACGTCGTGCGCTGGCATCTCGACGCGCTGGTGCTCGCCGCGCTCGGCGACGCGCGCACCGTGCTGACGTTCGCGACGTTCGAGCCCGGCGACATCGGCCCGCGCTCGATCGCGACGCCGCCGCGCGAGGACGCGCGGGCGACGCTGCGCTGGCTCGTCGGCGTCATGCAGGCCGGCCTCGCCAAGCCGCTGCCGTTCCGAACCGGCGCGGCGTGGGAATGGCTCGAAGCATTGAAGCGCGACCCGGCGGGCGCCGACGACGCCGCGGCGAAGCAGTGGATCACGCGCACCGGCGCCGGCGAAGGCCGCGACGCGGCGACGCAGCTGGCGCTGCGCGGCGCGATGCCGTTCCGCGACGAGACCGCGACCGCCGAGTTCCGCGAATGGGCGCAGCTCATCTTCACCGCGATCTGCGCGGCGCGCGTGCCGGAGCGCGCCGCATGACGGGCTCGCCGCTCGACTGGCCGCTCGAAGGCACGCGCCGCATCGAGGCGAGCGCCGGCACCGGCAAGACGTTCGCGCTCGCGCTCCTGCACACGCGGCTCGTCGTCGAGCGCGAGCTGCCGGTCAAGAAGATCCTCGCCGTCACGTACACGATCGCGGCGACGCAGGAGCTTCGCGAGCGGCTGCGCTCGCAGCTCGTGCGCGCGGCGTCGCTCGCCGCGCTGGGCGCCGACGCGGTGCGCGCGGCGTGCAAGAGCGAGGACACTTCGATCGCGATCACGGCCGTCGTGCTGGAGCGCCGCCTCCGCGACGAATCGGCGTCGTCGCTCGCGTCGCGCTTGCGCCGCGCGGTCGGCGAGATCGATCTCGCGCCGATCCACACGATCCACGCGTTCTGCCAGCGCATCCTCGGCGACCACGCGCTGGCGAGCGGCGAGCCGCTCGTCGCGACCGAGTTCGTCAACAGCGAGAGTGCCCTGCACGAGGAGATCGCGTACGACATCTGGCGCCGCTTCACGCGCGATCGCGAGACGACGGCGCGGCTCGAAACGCTGTGGAAGACGCCGGGCCAGCTCGCGCGCGACCTGCGCCAGCTGCTCGTCGCGGGCGAGCTCTATCCTGCGCGCGTGCCGTCGGATGCGGCCGCGCTCGCCGCTGTCGAAGCCGCCATCGAGACGACCGCCGTCACGCTGCGCGAGACGTGGCAGCGCGAAGGCGCGAAGGCGCGCCAGATCATCGAGGCCGCGCGGCGCAACGGCGTGCTGCACAAGGGCAGCCCGAGCGACCGGCAGCTCGAAGCCGCGTGGGCCTTCCTCGCGTCGTTCGCCGAAGGTAGCGTGCCCGACGACAAGGTGCGTCCGACGCTCGAATGCCTGACGCCTCTCGGCATCGACGGCAAGGTCAACAAGAAGTTCGCGCTCGCGCCGCGCCCGAAGTCGCCGCTGTTCGACGCGATCGACGCCTATCTCGCCGCGCTCCGCGCTGCCGCGCTGCCGCTCGCCGAAGCGCGCACGAGCCTTCTGCACGACGTGCGCGACACCGCGCTCGCGCGCATGGCCGCGATCAAGCGCGAGCGCGGCCTCGTCGGCTTCGACGATCTCGTCGAGCGCGTGCATGCGGCGCTCGGCTCGACGCACGGCGCGCGCCTCGCCCGCGACCTCCGCCGCGCGACGCCGGCCGCGCTCGTCGACGAGTTCCAGGACACCGATGCCAAGCAGTGGGACGTGTTCCGCCGCATCTACGTCGAGCCGGACGAGACCGTGCGGCCGGCGCTGTTCCTGATCGGCGATCCGAAGCAGGCGATCTATCGCTTCCGCGGCGGCGACGTGCATACCTATCACGCGGCCGCGCAGTTCGCGGAATCGACGCAGGCGCTCGACCGGAATTTCCGCTCGCGGCCGCGCATGATCGACGCAGTCGCCGCCGTGTTCGCCGAAGGCGGCGAGTTTCCGTTCGCGGACGGCGAGACGCGCTATCCGCGCGTCGTCGCCGGCGGCAC
>DATFRS010000192.1:0-10628 GCA_035263065.1 Rhodanobacteraceae bacterium | reverse complement strand
ATGCGATTCACCGCGAACTCGAGCAACGCGGAGAACTCGTTCTCGTCGAGCGCGGCGGCTTCGCCAGTCGAGCCCGCCATGACGATCGCGCGCGTGCCGCCGTCGATCTGGTAGTCGATCAGACGGCCGCAGGCGTCGAGGTCGAGCGCATCGTCGCGCCCGAACGGCGTCGCCAGTGCGGTGATGCTGCCGGAAAGATTCAAGGCGGGAATATCAATGACTTGCGAGGGACAGGATGTTACTTGCTACCCCCGGCAGCGGCAAGTATTCTGGGGTGCTTGGCATCGGCGGACGATGTCGCGTCGACAGGGTCAACGGAATCGTGAAGCCGGCAGGAAAGCAAGCTCCGGGCGACAGTGCACCGCGTCCCGCCGCGAACGAAAACTACCTCCTGATCAGCGCTTTCGCCCCCGCCAATCATTCGCCGCTGGTGGCGATCAGCAAACGCATTTCCGACTGCGGCTGCAATCTTGCCGAGGCGCGCGTCGCCTCGCTCGGCAGCGATCTGTCGGTGCTCGCGCTGGCGCAGGGTTCGTGGGATGCGATCGCGAAGCTCGAGAACGCGCTGGCGCGGCTCGAGCGCGACGGCGAGGTGCGCCTCGCGCATTTCCGCACCGGCGCGAAGCAGCAGCAGTCGAACCTCCTGCCGTACGTGGTCGAAGTGGTCGCCGCGGACAAGACCGGCGTGCTGTTCCAGCTGGCCGAGTTCTTCGCGCGCCAGGGCATCACGATCGAGCAGCTGCACTCGACGCGCTACCGCGCGATGCAGACCGGCGCCGACATGTTCTCGGCGCAGATCACGATCGGCATTCCGAACACGATGCACATCGCCGCGCTGCGCGACGATTTCCTCGAATTCTGCGACGGGCTCAACCTCGACGCGATCATGGACCCGATGAAGTTCTGACGATGCTCGATACCGGCGACAAGGCACCCAAGGTCAAAGGCACATTGCAGGACGGCTCGACGATCAAGCTCGCCGATTACATCGGCCAGCCGTTCGTCGTCTACTTCTATCCGAAGGACGCGACGCCGGGCTGCACGCTCGAGGCGCAGACGTTCCGCGACTTCTACGCGAAGTTCCGCCGCAAGGACTGCGCGATCATCGGCGTGTCGCGCGACTCGGAAGCCTCGCACGCGAAATTCCGCGACAAGCACGACCTGCCGTTCCCGCTGGTCGCCGACACCGACGAGACCTGGTGCCGCGCGTTCGACGTGATCGGCGAGAAGAAGCTCTACGGCAAGGCGCACGTCGGCGTGATCCGCTCGACGTTCCTGTTCGGCGCCGACGGCCGCCTCATCGAGGCCTGGCGCAACGTGCGCGTGCCGGGTCATGTCGAAAAGGTGCTGGAGCGCCTGACCCGCCAGTGACCGTCACAGACGTCTGTTATGCCTTGCGCCATGCCGCCCGCGGCATGCGGCGCATCCTCTCCTCTTCCCGCAACGAGACCCCTGCATGACCCGAGGCAAGCGCATCTACGCGCTCGACACCAACGTGCTGATGCACGACCCGACCGCGCTGTTCCGCTTCGAGGAGCACGACGTGTTCCTGCCGATGACGGTGCTCGAAGAGCTCGACGCTGCCAAGAAAGGCACCTCGGAAACCGCGCGCAACGCGCGCCAGGTCAGCCGCTTCATCAACGAGCTGATCGAGAACGGCAACGGGCGGCACATCGAGGACGGCGTCGAGCTCAAGCATCCGCAGGGCCTCCAGCTCGACCGCCGCGCGCGCGGCCGGCTCTATTTCCAGACGCTCGCGCTCGGCCCGAGCGTCGGCAAGGGCGGCGGCAAGCGGGCGATCCCGGACAACCAGATCCTCGCCGCGATCGTCGCGCTGCGCGAGCAGCGCAAGGAACCGATCGCGCTCGTCTCGAAGGACATCAACCTGCGCATCAAGGCGACGATCTACGGCATCGCCGCGGAGGACTACGAGAACGATCGCGCGCTCGACGATTTCAACCTGCTGTACACCGGCCTCGCCGAGCTTCCGGCCGATTTCTGGGACCGCCACGGCGAGCTCCGCTCGTGGTCCGAGCGCGGCCACACGTTCTACGAGGTGAAGCGCCGCAAGGACGAGGACTGGCACCCGAACCAGAACCTCTATCTGCCGGGCGACGACGACATCGAGCTGCGCGTCCTGAAGCTCGACGGTCAGAAGGCGACCCTGCAGATCGTCGACGACTACCGCTCGGGATCGCACACCGTCTGGGGCATCCAGGCGCGCAACCGCGAGCAGAACTTCGCGCTCAATGCGCTGATGGATCCCGACATCGACTTCGTCACGCTGCTCGGCACGGCCGGCACCGGCAAAACGCTGCTCGCGCTCGCCGCGGGCCTCGCGCAGGTCATGGACCAGCAGCGCTATCGCGAGATCATCATGACGCGCGCGACGGTCTCGGTCGGCGAAGACATCGGCTTCCTTCCCGGCACCGAGGAGGAAAAGATGACGCCGTGGATGGGCGCGCTGACCGACAACCTCGAAGTGCTGACGAATCCGCAGGAAGGCGGCGCGTGGGGCCGAGCGGCGACGAACGACCTCCTCGCCTCGCGCATCAAGATCCGCTCTCTCAACTTCATGCGCGGCCGCACGTTCCTGTCGCGCTACGTCATCATCGACGAGGCGCAGAACCTGACGCCGAAGCAGATGAAGACGCTGATCACGCGCGCCGGACCCGGCAGCAAAATGATCTGCCTCGGCAACGTCGAGCAGATCGATACGCCATACCTGACCGAGACAACGTCGGGCCTGACCTACGCGGTCGACCGCTTCAAGGACTGGCAGCACAGCGCGCACATCACGCTAAGGCGCGGCGAGCGGTCGAGGCTGGCGGATTACGCGTCGGAAGTGCTGTAGGCGCGGAAGAGAAGGCGCTGGGGCCCCGCTTTCGCGGGGATGACGGCTGGGGTCAGAACCGGACCGAGTAGAGCGCCTCGAACTCGACCTGCCCGGCCGTCGAGTTATCGTGCGAGTGATACACCGGCATCATGAGCAGATACGGCGACGACGCGTAACTCGCCGCGAAGCTGATCTGCGAATTGTCGCCGGCCGCGCGCGACCAGCCGAGCGACACCATGTCGTTCGCGGTGTCGGCCGCGAGCGCGTGCTCGAGCAGCACGGACGTCGGGATCGGCTGCTGGCGCGTCGTGTAGCGGAGCTCGACGTTGCCGAGGTCTTCGTCGTGCATCGTCCAGCCGAGGCTATAGACCGTGAGATCGCGCCACGCGAAGTTCGGGCTCGCGCCGTCGCCGAGCAGCGCGAGGAAACGCGTCGGCAGCGCCGGACTCGTGAACGGCGTGATCTCGCTGTACATCACGCGCTGCACGCCGACGTCGACGCCGAACGTCGGCGTCAGCGCGTAGCTCACGCCGACGCTCGCGTTCGAAGGAATGTCGAAATCGCCGGCGTCGGAATAGACGCCGCGATAGTTGTTGAATGAATCCATGCCGACGTGCGACTGGTAGGCCACGCCCCAGCGGAGCCGATCGCTGACCAGCGGACCGCCGAGATCGAAGCGCGCGCCGGCGCCGTACGAGGTGTTGCCCGTGTCGGCCCAGGTCGGCGGCATCGCTTCGGTCTGCACCGGCGTCACGCCCATGCCCATCGAGGCGAAGCGCTGGTACGCGAGCACGGCGGAAAGCTTCGCGGTGCTGCCGTCGTCCCACTGCTGCACGAGCGAGGGCGTGACGACGGTGCGCTCGACGCCGCTCTGCGGAACGCCGAGCGTCGACGGCGTCGTATCCGGCATCAGCGCCGGCGAATCGCCGACCATGCCGGACGCGATCGACAGCGAGATGTGCGTGTTCTTGGCGGGACCGACCGAGAAGAGCGGCGGCATGTCGAGCCGCGCGCCGTACCGATCGAGCACGTTCGGCGGCGCGCTCGTCACCGGCAGCGCCCACGAAAACTGCGGCGTGATGCTCGAGAGCGCGTAGTCGTGCCAGCGCGAGAGCACGGATTCCGAATTGCCGGCAGCCGCGTTCGACGCGCGGGACGTAGAGTCCTGCACGGCCGCTGTCGCACCTGCATACGAAAAGAGGAGCGCGGGCACCGTGGCCAGCGCTCCTACCCATCTCCCTGTCATCGCTGTTGCCCGCTGCATTGCCCCGTGCTGCGGTCCGCATTGTTGTGGTGTTATTCGCTCGGAATTTTGGCGAAAATGCAACATACGGTCAAGCGACCCGCATCACAGGTTTGCATGCTAAGGCCTTTATCCTGCTGGCAAATGACAGGTTGCGACCGTTCCGTTTCAGCCGTCATGTGCCGGAAATCCCGCGATTGTTGCACTCCAGCAACATGAAGGCGCGACGCCAGAGCCCGCCGGCGGCGCTGACGATCGCCGGGTCGGATTCGGGCGGCGGCGCCGGCATCGAGGCCGACCTGCGGACCTTCGCGGCGCACGGCGTCCACGGCCTTTGTGCCATTACGGCGGTCACGGCGCAGAACACCCGCGAGGTCCGAGCGATCGAGCCGATGCCGCCGCGGACCGTAAGGGCTCAGCTCGATGCGGTGTTCGCGGACTTCGCGGTCGGGGCGGTGAAGATCGGGATGCTGGCGACGCCGGCGATCGTGCGCACCGTCGCCGCGGCCCTGCAACGGCATCCGCGGGTCGTCGTGGTGCTCGATCCCGTGCTGGTCGCGACGACCGGCGCGCGGCTGGCCCGCGGCGACCTTGCCGCGCCGATACGCAAGCACCTGCTCTCGCGCTCGGACCTTGTGACGCCGAACATTCCGGAAGCGGAGAGCCTGCTCGGCCGACGGATTGGCACGGTCGACGCCATGCTCGGGGCAGCGACGGACCTGATCGGTCTCGGCGCGCGTGCCGTGCTGCTCAAGGGCGGCCATCTCGCGGGACGCCGCGTATCCGATCTGCTCGTCACCCGCGACGGCAACGCGCACTGGTTCCACCATGCGCGCATCGCCGCCGAAGGCCACGGCACGGGCTGCACGCTGTCGTCGGCGATCGCGGCGCGCATCGCGCGCGGCGAGGGGCTCGAGACCGCCGTCGGAAAATCGGTCGACTACGTGCACCGCGCGCTCGCCGCGGGCTACCGTCCCGGCCGCGGCCGCCTGCGCGTCCTGCGACACGACGTGCCGGTGCACTGACGCTCAGCGGCGCACGCGCTCCACGAGCGCATCGGCGAACGACGTCGTCGTGCCGGAGCCGCCGAGATCGGGCGTGACGCGATCGCGTTTTTCGAGCGCATCGCGCACGGCCGCGCGCACGCGCGTCGCTTCGGCCGCGTTGCCGATGTGATCGAGCATCTGTGCCGCGCCGAGGACCAGCGCGCACGGATTGGCGATGCCCTTGCCGGCGATGTCCGGCGCCGAGCCGTGCACCGCTTCGAAGATCGCGGCCTCGGTGCCGATGTTCGCGCCCGGCGCGAGGCCGAGCCCGCCGACGAGGCCGGCGCACAGATCGGAAATGATGTCGCCGAACAGGTTCGTCGTGACGATCACGTCGAACTGCTCGGGCCGCATGACGAGCTGCATGCAGCAGTTGTCGACGATCATCTCGTTGCACTCGATCTCGGGGTACTTCGCCGCGACTTCGCGCGCGACCTTGAGGAACAGGCCCGAGGTCGACTTGAGAATGTTCGCCTTGTGCACGACGGTGACCTTCTTGCGCCCGACGCTGCGCGCGAGATCGAACGCGTAGCGCACGATGCGCTCGGAGCCGCGGCGCGTGACCTTCTGCGTCAGCGTCGCGGTCTCGCCGTCCTCGGAGAGGAGCTGGCCCTCGCCGATGTACGCGCCTTCGGTGTTCTCGCGCACGGTGATGAGATCGACGCCGTCCCCGAAGCGCGACTTCGTGTTCGGGAACGAATGCGCCGGACGCACGTTGGCGTAAAGATCGAAGCGCTTGCGGAGCTCCACGTTGAGCGAGCTGAACCCGCCGGCCACCGGCGTCGTCAGCGGGCCCTTCAGGGCGACGCGATGGTGCGCGATCGCGTCGAGCGTCGCCTGCGGCAGCAGCTCGCCGAGCTTCTCGTGCGCCGCGAGGCCGGCCTCGACGAACTGGTACTGAAGGCCGAGCCCGAGCGCGTCGAGCACGCGCAGCGTCGCGTCGGTGATCTCGGGACCGATGCCGTCGCCTCGGATGACCGCGATGGTTCTCGTCATGAACGGAATGCTCCAATGGGCGGGCTCGCGGCCGCGCGCGGAGCGCCGGAAGTCGCCGTCGCGCCGTTCCGTGGTCCCTGAACGCCGCAGCGATTTGGCGGCCGGGGGAGGATGCGCGACAATGAGGCTCGGGCTGCGCCGTGCGCAGTGCCGCTCTAACCCGTTGTCGACGCTCGCGTCGACGTTGAATTCAAGGGGTGCGCGGGCCGCGCATTATCCGGAAATGCCGTTGCGCTGTACACGACACATCGTCGCTTCGATCGCCCTCCTCGCGGTGGCCATCCCTGCCTTCGCGGCCGGCGGCGCCGCGCTGCGCGTGCGCCTCGAGCCCCCGATGATGGGCGCGCACCGGATCGGCATCGACGGCTCGGCGCCGGCCGGCTGCGTGCCGCACGTCGAGCGCGTGGTGCTCGACGGCGCCGACATCAGCGTAGAGCTCGCCGCTCCGGCGACCAGCTGCAAGCCGCAGCGCCAGGTCCCGTTCCACCTGCAGGCCGATCCGGCCGCCACCGTCGGCGCGCACGCGCTGGCGCCCGGCGTCTATCGCGTGCGCGTGTACACGGGCTCGGGCACGAGCCCGAACCTCGCCGCGTTCGCATTGATCGATACGTCGGCACCGGCGGTCGCGCCGATGCCCGAGAGCGGTTTCTGGTGGACGCAGCCCGGCACCGACGGCGGCGCCGTCGCCGGCACCGGCATGAGCCTCGAGCTCCAGGACAACCAGCTCGCGGCGAGCCTGCTCGGCTTCGCGGGCTCGGGTACGTCGAGCTGGTACTTCGGCAGCGCGACGCTGACCGGTCGCATCGCGAAGATTCCGCTCGTGCAGCTCGCCAACGGCGACGAGTGGTTCGCCTCGCTCGGCTCGGCACCGGACGTGCAGCCGGGTCCGCGCCTCGAAATCGAATTCCTGTCGCCGACGCGCGCACAAGCGTATCTCGTGCGCGGCGGCGACAGCGACGCGCTGCAGGTGCGCTCGCTGAACCTCGCGCGCGCGGCGTTCTCGAGCGGACCGGCCGGCTCGTCGTGGGTCGGGCGCTGGGTGTTGATTCCCGAGGACGGCGGCAGCACGCGCCTCTTCGATTTCGCCGCGCCGACCCATCGCGACGGCGAAAGCTTCCGTCTCGTCGACGCGACCAACGACGCCGTACTCGACTGCCGCCTCGTCGCCGGCACGCAGCAGGCCGACGCGTGCACGCTCACGGCGTCAGCGGCGACGGTCGCCGATTTCGATCAGGTCGGGCTCGATCACTTCGCGGGCCACGGCACGAACGGCGCGCCGGTGCAGCTGTTGCGAGTGCCGCGTTGAAGCAGTGAGGTCGGACGCTGCGCGCCCTCGTTAGGGCGGCGGCTGCGCCGCCTCGTAAGAAAGTCAGTCGGATTTGCCCCACTCACTCCCTGACGAGCGAGCGAAGCGAGCGTCCTAACGAGGGCGCGCAGCGCCCGCCCTCACTGCTCCTTCGATATCTCGTCGAGAAAGTCGACCGCGCGCCTGAGGTGCGGAATCACGATCGATCCGCCGACGACGAGTCCGACGCTGAAGATCTCGAAGAACTCGTCCTCGGTGACGCCGGCGTCCTTGCACTGCGCGACGTGGTAGCTGACGCAGTCGTCGCAGCGGAGCACGAGCGAGGCGACGAGGCCGAGCATCTCCTTGGTCTTCGTGTCGAGCGCGCCGTTCTGATACGTCTGCGTGTCGAGCGCGAAGAAGCGGCGCACGACCTGGTTGTCGTGGCCGAGGATGCGCTCGTTCATGCGCTTCCTGAATTTCGTGAAGTCGTCGACGCGGCTCATACGGAGCCCTCTCCCGGTTCTTGGCGGCCGAACAGCTCGCCGAGGCGGCCGCTGCGCTCGGCGGCGACGAGCTCCTCGTAGCCCCCGACGTACGCGCCGTTGATGAAGACCTGCGGGACGCTGCGGCGTCCGCCGCTGCGCTCCAGCATCTCGGCCATCTTCACGGGGTCGCGGTCGATGCGGACTTCGCTGTAATCGCAACCCCGGCTCTTCAGAAAGTTCTTGGCGGCGACGCAGTAGCCGCACGTTCCCGTCGTATAGATTTCAGCCTGGGGCATCGATGGATTCGTTCCTTCTTTCGACCGGCGCGAGATTGGGGGCATGGGGTCCGGAACGCAAGAGAACGCGTTCGCACCACGCCTGTAAGGGACGGTTCCGCCGATGAATGGCGCCTGAGGCGGCGGCAGCGAAAACCGGGCCCGCGCGCGGGCTCCGCTGGCGGGCGAACTCGGCGCGCGCTATGGTGTCCGAGGACCGTCCCAGCGTTCCAGCCATGCCTTCCCTGCGCGCACTTTCCTTCCTCGCCGCGGCCTGCCTGACCGGCCTCGCCGGCGCCCGCGACGTCGACGTGAAGCTCCCCGATATCGGCAGCTCGGCGGGCTCGATCATGTCGCCGCAGGACCAGCGCGACTACGGCGCGAGCGTGCTGCACGAGCTGCGCGCCTACGGCATGGTGCTCGACGACGCGCTGCTCGACGAATACCTCAACGCGCTCGGCTACCGCCTCGTCTCGAACAGCGACCGGCCCGACCTGCCGTTTGTGTTCTTCGTCATGCGCGACAAGGAGATCAACGCGTTCGCCGTGCCGGGCGGCTACATCGCCGCAAACGCGGGCCTCATCATCAACATGTCGCGCGAGGACGAGCTCGCGGCCGTGCTCGCGCACGAGATCTCGCACATCACGCAGCAGCATCTGTTCCGCGCGTACGAGGACATGAAGAAGATGTCGCTGCCGACCGTGCTGGCCATGCTCGGCGTGCTGATCGCGAGCTCGCACACGCGCGACGACACCGGCACGGCCGCGATCATGACCGGCACGTCGCTGATGCAGCAGCGGCAGATCAACTTCACGCGCCACGACGAAGCCGAAGCCGACCGCGTCGGCATCCAGACGATGGCGCGCGCCGGCTACGATCCGCTCGCGATGGCCGACACGTTCGCGACGCTGCAGCGCGTGATGCGCGTCAACGGCGTCGACGTGCCGGAATTCCTGATGGATCACCCGGTCGACACCTCGCGCATCGCCGATGCGAAATCGCGCGCGGAGCATCTCACCTGCTCGAGCGTGCCTTCCGCGCCGCAGCCGCAGGACCGCGCGGCGCAGGGGCCGTTGAACCTCAACCTGCCGACGCCGAGAGCGACCGAAATCGCGCCGGAAGCGACCAGCGAAGCCGCCGCCGTCGCGGCGAGCGACGCCGCCACGGTCTCGGTCGACAAGCGCGGCCGCAACGGCACGCTGCCGCGCGTGTCGGTGACGGCGTGCGGCCTGCACAGCGTCGCGCAGGAAACGTATTTCGAGCTCATGCGCGAGCGCGCGCGCGTGCTGGTGTCGGACACGCCGTCGGCGGTCCGCGCGTACTACGCGGACAATCTCAATCGCGATTCTGCGTTCGACACGCCGGCGAACCGCTACGGACTTGCGCTCGCCGAGACGCGCTCCGGCGAAGCCGGCAAGGCGGTCGCCGAGCTGCGCAAGCTCGTCGCGCGCGAGCCGGGCTCCTCGGTGATGCGCCTCGCGCTCGCCGATGCGCTCGACCAGTCCGGCGCGAAGCAGGAATCGATCGACGTCTACGATCAGCTCAACACCGACTTCCCCGGCAACCGCGCCGTGACGCTGAGCTACGCCGACGCGCTGATGGCGCACGCCGACGCGAAGGACGCGCGTCATGCGCAGACGCTGCTCCGTCCGCTCGTCGAGCGCTATGCCGCCGATCCCGAGATCCAGAAGAGCTACGGACGCGCCTGTCAGCTCGCCGGGGATCGCGTGCGCGCGGTCGAGGCGTACGCCGAAGCCGCCTACCTCAACGGCCACGCCGAGGACGCGCTGAACCAGCTGAAGGCGCTGTCCAAGCAGCCCGACCTGACGTTCTATCAGCGCTCGCGCGTCGACGCCCGCATCACGCAGCTGACGCCCGAAGTGCTGGCGCTGCGCAAGCGCGGGTCCAGGGAGGAATCCGAGTCCCCGGATTCGCTCGGCCTCAGGGTCCGCCATCGGCCCTGAAGAGCCGTTTCCCCGGCTCCGGGGCGCCGCGAGCAATATTGCTGTAACATTGTTTCCGTGATTCTGCGGGCCCGATAGCGAATTCGGACCCCGATTTCGCCGCCCGTGTCATTCAGCCGTAACAAAACGCGGCTGCAATAACGACGTCATAAAACGCCCTTCCGGCGTCGAGCGGTGACCCCTGTGCAAAAACACATCCTGATCGTCGAAGACGAAACCTCGATCCGAGACATGGTCGCCTTCGCGCTGCGCAAGGCCGGCATGGAAGCGATGCACGCCGCCGACGCGCGCGCCGCGCAAAGCGTGATCGGCGAGCGCGTGCCCGATCTCATCCTGCTCGACTGGATGCTGCCCGGCATGAGCGGCATCGATCTCGCGCGGCGCCTGCGCAAGGATGACCTCACGCGCGAAGTGCCGATCATCATGCTGACCGCGCGCGGCGAGGAAACCGATCGCGTCAGCGGCCTCGACGCCGGCGTCGACGACTACGTCGTA
>DATFRS010000191.1:0-4650 GCA_035263065.1 Rhodanobacteraceae bacterium | reverse complement strand
CGCCCGAGGGCGCCGTCGCGCACGCCGATGTACTCCTCGAAGACTTCGCCATCGCGCGCACGCCGATCCCTTGTACCGGCCGGGCCTGCAGGACATTACGGCGTTCGTCGATTTCACCGCCGTTGCCGAAGCCGGCACCGGCGCGGGGTTCGAGCTCGTCGGCTACGCGCCGCAGGGACAGTTCCTGCTCGCGAGCGGATTGCCCGCGCTGATCGAGGAGGGGGCGGCCCTCGACGACGTCGAGCGCCTGCGCCTCGTCGGCGAAGCCAAGCGCCTGACGCTGCCGGGCGAGATGGGCGAGCGCTTCCAGGCGATCGCGTTCGCGCGGGGCGTCGACGCCGTGCCGGCGGGGCTTCGCGCTTTCGATCTTTCGCGGAGGCTCTGATGCACGTGATGGACTACGTCAACGTGTTCCTGTCGCCGCTCGGCTTCGGGCTCCTGCTCGCGATCGTGCTGTGGTTCAGGCGTGGGCGCATGTCGCGCGCTGCGCGGCGCGCCGGCATCGCCGTGCTGATCGTCTGCTATGTCTTCATGACGCCGTTCGGCTCCAATTTTCTGACGGCGTGGCAGGAGCATCGCGCGCCGCCGGCCTCGGCGTGCGCGGCGCCGGAGCCGCAGGTGATCGTGCTGCTGTCGGGCGGCCTGCGCCGCGATGCGGTCGACGGCCGCGACTTCGGCGTCCTCAACGCGGCGAGCCTGCAGCGCACGCTGGTCGCGGCCGAGCTCGCCAGGCGCACGCCGGGCGCGCAGCTCGTCATCGCCGGCGGCGGGCGCAACGGCATGGGTGTCGCGCAAAGCACGGTCATGGCCGGCATCGCGCAGAACCTCGGCGTACCGGCCGAAGCGATCCGCTCCGAGATGGCGTCGACGACCACCTGGGAGAACGCGACGCTCGTGCATTCGATGCAGCCGGCGCTGCCGGCGCGCATCTGGCTCGTCACGTCGGCCTCGCACATGGCGCGCGCGCTGATCGCGTTCCGCGCGGTCGGGTTCGACCCGTGCTCGTATCCCGGCGACTCGCGTGCGGCGCCGTTCGACGGCCCCGCCGACTTCCTGCCGACGGCCGGCGCGATCGCGAACACCGACGCGATCGTGCACGAGTGGGTCGGCGAGCTAGTCTACCGCGTGCGCGCGGCGTTCTGATCGTCGAGCTGCGCCTTGACGCGCGCAATCGCCTGCGTGCGCGCCTTGCGCATCGCCTCGCCGATCGCGACGCCGGCGAGCCCCTGCTCGACGAACGCGCGCGCGTCGACCGCGACGGTCGCCGCGTGCGCGGCGCGCACGTAGGCGGCCTGCGGATACGCCGATTCCGCCGCGCCCTGGCGGCCGCGCTTGTCGGCTTCGCACGCGAGCAGGATCTTCTCGAGCCGCTCGGGGCGGCGAAACGCATCCATGCGCTCGAGGATGCCGAGCAGCGTGTCGGGCCGGAGCTCGAACGCGCGGTGCATGTCGAGATGGAAACGGCAGACGAGCTCGGCGATCGCGAGATGCTCGGCCGGCACGCGCAGGCGCGCCGCGAGCGCGCGCAACGGCTCGACGCCGGCGCGCTCGTGGCCGATGTGGCGCGGCAGCACGTCGGCGGGCGTCAGCGCCTTGCCGAGATCGTGCGTCAGCGCCGCGAAGCCGACGACGTCGTCGCCCGGCGCGAGGCGCGCGGCCATGTCGAGCACGAGCTCGAGATGCACGCCGGTGTCGATCTCGGGATGGAAATCCGCGCGCTGCGGCACGCCGTAGAGCGCATCGACTTCGGGAAACAGCACGCGCAGCGCACCGCACGCGCGCAGCGTCGCGAGGAATGCCGACGGCTTCGGCTCGGCCAGCGCCTTTTGCGTTTCCGCCCAGACGCGCTCGGCGACGAGGTGCTCGACTTCGCCGTCGTCGACCATGCGTCGCATCAGCGCGAGCGTCTCGCCGGCGAGGCGGAACCCGAGCGGCGCATAGCGCGCGGCGAAGCGCGCGACGCGCAGCACGCGCACCGGATCCTCCGCGAACGCCGGCGAGACGTGGCGCAGCAGCCGCGCATCGATGTCGCGCGCGCCGCCGAACGGATCGATGAGGTCGCCCGCGTCGTCCTCGGCCATCGCGTTGATCGTGAGGTCGCGGCGCTCGAGATCCTGCTCGAGCGTCACGCCCGGATCGGTCGAGAAGACGAAGCCGTGATAGCCGCGCCCGCTCTTGCGCTCGGTGCGCGCGAGCGCGTATTCCTCGCGGGTCTTCGGGTGCAGGAACACCGGGAAATCGCGCCCGATCGGCCGGAAGCCGAGACGCGCCATCTCCTCCGGCGTCGCGCCGACCACGACGTAGTCGCGATCGGCGCCGGGCCGGCCGAGCAGCTTGTCGCGGACGGCGCCGCCGACCAGATACGTCTGCATGGCTTGACGGGACAGCGGGATTGGGCTGGCATTGTGCCAGCGAATGCACGGGAGGGGCGGCGATGGGCACGTCGATACGGCTTGCGATCAGTATTTCCGTGTTGCTGGCGGCCGGTTGCGCGGGCGAAGCGCCGCAGAAACACAGTCCTCCTGTCGAAAAATCCGCGCTCGCCGCGAAGGGCGACGCGCTCTATCGCGCGCTCGGCGGGCAGGACGGCATCGCGAAAGTCGTCGATGCGGCGCTCGCCGAGATCCACGGCGACCTGCGCATCAACCTCTTCTTCGAGAAGACGGACATGGCGGACCTGCGCCGCCTCCTGATCGAGCAGATCTGCGAGGCGAGCGGCGGGCCGTGCAAGTACTCGGGGCGCAGCATGGAGGAGGCACACAGCGGCCTCAATCTCACCGACGCCGACTTCGACGCGTTCGTGCAGGACCTCGTCAGCGCGATGGATTCGCAGAAGGTGCCGAAGGATCTGCAGAAGCAGCTGCTCGACGTGTTCGGGCCGATGAAGCCGCAGGTGGTCGGACAGTAGCCGGCGGACACCATCATCCTCGTCATCCCGGCGAAAGCCGGGATCCATTGTGCTTCGAACGATCAAGATGGATCCCGGCTTTCGCCGGGATGACGCTACGGACGTCAGGAGTGCTTCTCGCGGAAGCGGTCGAGCTTGCGCTGCCAGGTGTCGCCGCGCAGCAGCGCCGGCACGATGACCTCCATCGGCGTCGCGACGATGCCGAGCGCGGCGAGGCCGTCGTCGTTGCCGACCGAGTCGACCTTGAGCGAGCGGAAGTTGTCGCGCGAGATCGGCTTGCCCGGCAGCCATTCGCCGACGGTCGACTGCAGATAGCCGAGCGCATCGGGCAGCGCCATGATCCAGCGCCGCCTGCCGATCAGCGCGGCGGTCCAGCGCACGAGCTCGCCGAGCTCGATCACGCGCGGTCCGAACAGCTCGTACGTGTGCCCGGCCGTGTGCGGATGCGCGATCGCGCGCGCGAAGGCTTCGGCGACGTCGCCGACGTAGACCGGCGTGAACTTCGCGTGCGCGCGAGCCAGCGGCAGCACCGGCGCGATGCGCAGGAGGCTCGCGAAGCGGAAAAACAAGCCGTCGTTCGGGCCGAAGATCACCGAAGGACGGAAGATCGTCCACGCGAGGCGCGACGCTTTCACTTTCGCTTCGGCTTCGCCGCGCGTGCGCAGGTAATGACTCTCGCCTTCGCCGGCACGCAGCGCGCTCATCTGCACGAGCCGCGAGACGCTGGCCGCCTGGCACGCGGCGAGCAGCGTTTCGGTCAGCTCGACGTGCGCCTTGCGGAAGCCGTCGCCCTTGCTGCCGCGCTCGTTGAGGATGCCGACGAGATTGATCGCGACGTCGGCGCCGGCGAGCGCCGCGCGGAGCGCGTCGCGATCGTAGATGTCGACGCTGACGACGCTCGTGCGCGGCAGCACGCTGAGCTCGCGATGCTGCTCGCGGTTGCGCGACAGCACCTTCACGACGTGGCCGTCGGCGTGGAGCCGCGGGACGAGATGGCTGCCGACGAAGCCGGTGCCGCCGAGAATCACGATGCGCTGGCGCTTCATCGAAGGGCTCCGACAGGCCGAGCCCCGGATTCTAATGCGACGGCGCGGCTTCGGCGGATGCGGTCGAGGGCGAAGCGGGCGCGGCCGGCGTCGACGAGGCTTCCGGCGGGCAGGCGACGCCCTTGCGCGGCGTCGCGTCGGTCGGCGCGGCATACGCCTGGCCGATGCGCGGCATGCGCGCCGAGAGCGCGAGCGCCTTGCCGTTCATGCGCCAGTCGTAGATGACGCTGAAGGCGAGCACGCGCGCGACGTACTCGCGGGTTTCCTTGTACGGGATCGTCTCGATGAAGAAGTCGGGATCGAGCGACGAGCGCGCGTCGATCCAGCGTCCGACCGGCGCCTCGCCGGCGTTGTAGGCGGCGCTCGCGAGCCACGGATTGCCGTCGAACCTGTCGGCCATGCGGCCGAGGTAGCGCGTGCCGAGCTGGACGTTGAGCGTCGGATCGAAGAGGTCGCTCGGCCGGTTGTAGGCGAGCTTCTCCGACTGCGCCATGTGCTTGGCGACGCCGGGCAGGAGCTGCATCAGGCCGTAGGCGTCGGCGTGCGAGTGCGCGTCGGTCATCCACGCGCTCTCGGCGCGGATGATCGCGTACGCCCACGCGGGATCGATGCCGGCGTCGCTGGCTTCGCGCTTGACGCGCGCTTCGAGCGCGAGCGGGAAGCGCTGCTCGTAGAGGCGCTGCGTCGCGGGATCGG
>DATFRS010000190.1:0-11243 GCA_035263065.1 Rhodanobacteraceae bacterium | reverse complement strand
ATGAGGTCCTTCTGCTTCACGTTCGGGTCGTGCTGGGTCGACAGCACCACCGCGTCGATCGCGGTCGCCACGCCATCTTCATAGCGCAGGGTGACCTGGCTCTTGGCGTCCGGGCGCAGCCACGGCAGCGGCGAGTTCTTCTTCTTGCGGATATTGGCCTGCTGCTCGACCAGGCGGTGCGAGTAGTAGATCGCCGCCGGCATGTAGTCCTTGGTCTCGTTGGTCGCGTAGCCGAACATCAGGCCCTGGTCGCCCGCGCCCTGTTCTTCGGGCTTCTTGCGGTCCACGCCCTGGTTGATGTCGGGCGACTGCTTGCCGATGAGGTTGAGGATGCCGCAGGTGTGGCCGTCGAAGCCGACTTCGGAGTTCGTGTAGCCGATGTCGTTGATGACCTTGCGCGTGATCGACTCGATGTCGACCCATGCGCTCGTGGTGATTTCGCCGGCGACGATCGCGACACCCGTCTTGACCATCGTCTCGCAGGCGACGCGCGCGCGCTTGTCCTGCGCGAGGATCGCGTCGAGCACGGCGTCGGAGATCTGGTCGGCGACCTTGTCCGGGTGGCCTTCGGACACCGACTCGGAGGTGAAGAGGTAGCTCGTCATCGCGGCAAATATCCTTCTATACGGATGAATGGATGGAACGGCAGGGCGCGCATCATACACGCCCGGCGGCGGGCGTGCAGCCGCGCTCCGGGGAGCCGGCGATTTTACGGGGTTTGCGGGACTGGGGGATGTCAGCGGCAGCGCCGGGCGGCCCTCACCCCGACCCTCTCCCGCTTGCGCGGGAGAGGGGGAACGGCGCCGCGGCGCGAGGGGTTATCGCGCGGGCAGGTAGGCGTTCGGCTCGACGAGCCTGAAGCCCGGCGTCTCGGCGACGCACTGGCGCAGCAGGAACGCGTGGCCGCTGCCATACAGCACGACGGCGCGGTCGCCCGGCTTCACGACCTGGATCATCCGCGCGCAGATCTCGAAGTTGCGCTTGTTCCACGCCGCGACCAGCGCCGCGCCGGGCTGCTCGTCGAGGCGGCCGATCTGCAGCATGTCCTGGTAGAACCCGTGGTCGAGCGCGATGCGCTCGGGCTGGTTGAACCAGCGCAGCGTCGCGCCGATCGACGACGCGGCGAGGAGGTCCGACGCCTCCTTGAGCGACACGTCGATCTTGTCGCCTTCCTGCTTCAGGATCGCCGCCTGGCCGTGCGCGTCGGCGAACTTCTGCACATCCTCGTACGGGAAGTCGCCGTCGACGTCGATGCCGTAGGCCTCCTTCAGCCCCGCCGCCTTCGCAAGCCGGAAGCCCACCTGCACGACCTCGTTGCGCGACGGCTCGAGCGTGCCTGCGAGGTACTGCCGGTAGCGCGGCAGCGTCGCGGCGCCGTCATCGCGTCGCTGCGATTCGACCATGACGACGGTCGGCTTGAAGCGCAGCAGGCCTGCGGCGACGTCGGCGAGCTCCTTCTGCCGCTTCCCGGTCAGCACGTCGTCGACCTTCATGTTGTGCAGGTCGTGGCCGGGGTTGTCCATGTGGAACGTGCCGACGATCATGACTTCGACCGGCGGCGCGGCGGCGGCCGGCAGCGCGCCGAGCGTCAGGATCGCGGCGGCGAAGGCCAACGGAAACCGGAGCAGCGTGAACATGCGGGCATCCTCGCAAGGGGATGCGCGCTTCGATGCCCCTTCGCGCCCGAACGTTTACATCGCGCCGTCTTGCGGCAGTTGTACACAATTTCCGATACTCGCCGGCGGCGCGCACAGGGGCGCGCCGTCATTCGACAGGGGACAACTCGATGAAGTCTTATCTGCGGCCCGCGGCGGCTGCTGGTCTCGTTTTGCTTGCGGGCATGGGCAGCGGCTGCGCGACGATCACGCGCGGGCGTTCGGAAGCATGGACGGTCGACTCGATTCCGAGCGGCGCGACGGTGTCGCTCTCGAACGGCGAGCGCTGCGAGACGCCGTGCACGCTGAAGCTCCGGCGCAAATATCCGTTCTCGGTCGAGGTCTGCAAGGCCGGCTTCCACACGGTCAACACGAGTGTGCAGAGCCAGGTCTCCGGCGCCGGCGCGGCGGGCATGGCGGGCAACGTGCTCGTCGGCGGCCTGATCGGCGCGGGCGTCGACGCCGGCACCGGCGCGACGAAGGACCTGCGCCCGAATCCGCTCAGCATTCATCTCGAGCCCGAGGAGCCGGGCTGCGTCGCGGCGTCGTACCCAAAGGTGCCCGAGGACGGCGAGACGCCGGACGAGCACGAGAAACCGATCCAGCAGGCGCCGCGATAGCACGTCCGCCTGCGGACGCAGCGCGCGCTCGTCCTCGCGGACGGGCGCGCGCCGGGCCTGAACAACCTACGCGTGAATACGAAATCGCCTACGAAGACGTGGGAATTCCGGCGTAGAACGCTCCGTCCCCTTTGCCTAGAATCGAAACGTCGGCGCGCACGTCCGGCGCCGCATCCGATCGGGCCCTTGGGGAGTTCCTTCATGTCACGATGCATTCGAGGCGGCCTCATCGCCGCCGTGCTGGCGGCGTTGGTGCAGGCGCCGGCGTTCGCGATCAGCAGCACGACCGTCACCTCGCCGCTGACGCGCGGCGTCACGCCCGTTCCGGCCGCGATCCAGCGCGCCGACGGTAATCAGTACACGCCAGACGGCGTCGCCGTCATGCTGGCGGCGCCGAATTTCCGCGCGCACGTCGGCGCGCCCGAAGCGATGGCGCGCGAATTCCTCGCGGCGCGTCACGCGGACTTCGGCCTCACCGCGGATGACGCGGCTTCGCTCGTCCGCACGTCGCTGCGCACCGGCAGCCACTTCTCGGTCGTGCGCTTCGGCCAGCGGCTCAACGGCATTCCGGTCTACGGCAGCAACATCGCGGTCAGCGTGATGCCGAACGGCAAGGTCTTCTACGTCAGCAATGCGACCGTGCCCGGCGCGACGCCCGTTGCAGCCGCGCCGGCGACCTCGCAGCTCGACGCGCTCGCGATCGGCACGCGCTATCTCGGCATCGTGGCGACGCGGAACCAGAAAGCCGAGCGCATGATCTACGTCGCGAACGGCACGAGCCGCCTCGTCTGGCGCCTCAGGCTCGAAGCCGAAGACGGTCCGCGCGGCGACTGGGAAGTGCTCGTCGACGCCGCGACCGGCGACGTCGTGCGCGCCGAGGACAAGGCCGCGTACGAAGACGGCACCGGCACGATCTGGACGCCGGACCCGCTCTCCGAAACCTTGTCGAGCTACAACGATCCCGGCTACACCGACGGCAACAACGCCGACACGCCCGAGCTCACCGACGCGCTCGTGCCGGTCACGCTCGAAGGCATCACGTTTTCCGGCGGCAACTACACGCTGGTCGGCCAGTACGCGGTGTGCCAGGACTTCGACACGCCGCACGACGCCGGCTGTCCGTCGCAGGCGTCGAGCGACTTCTCGGTCACGCGCAGCGCGATGACCTTCGACGCCGTGATGGGCTACTGGCACCTCTCGGGCTACCTCAAGTACGTCAACGAGACGCTCGGCGTCGTCGCGCTCCCGCTCAATCATCCGGGCGGCGTGCATTACGATCCCCACGGCTTCCAGGGTGCGGACAACTCGCAGTATTCATCGGGCGGTGAAAACATCACGTACGGCCAGGGCGGCGTCGACGACGCGCAGGACGCCGACGTGCTCATCCACGAGCTCGGCCACGGCATCCACGACTGGATCACCAACGGCAACCTGTCGCAGAACGAAGGCCTTTCCGAAGGCGTCGGCGACTACAACGCCAGCGGCTGGAGCCGCGACTTTCCGGGCCAGTGGACGCCGAGCGACACGCCGTACTTCTGGACGTTCAACTGGGATGGCCACAATCCGTTCTGGCCGGGCCGCGTGACGAACTACGAGCTCACGCACACCTACGCGCAGGCGCGCAACCAGGAAATCCACATCGCCGGCCAGTACTGGGCGTCGTGCAACCTGCTCGCGCGCGACGTGCTCGGCGGCGCGGTCATGGACAAGGCCTATTTCGAAGGCCTCTCGGCGACCAACTCGAACACGAACCAGCAGGCCGCGGCGCAGGCCGTCATCAACGCGGCGGCCGCGCTCGGCTACTCGTCCACGCAGATCGCCGCAATCGCCGACGCCTACAACTCCGGCAATGCCGGCGGCCACGCGGGCTGCACCTACAACGTGACCGTGCCCGACGCGAGCGGCCCGTCCATCGACGTCAGCGCGACTTCGCTCACGGGCACCGCGAACGAAGGCGATTCGGACAGCACGTCGTTCACGATCGGCAACACCGGCGACGCGACGCTGACCTGGAACATCGACACGTCGAGCAGCGCGGCGTGCACGACGCCGGCGTCGACGCCGTGGCTCTCGTTCGCGCCGCCGAGCGGCTCGATCGCGAGCGGCGGGCCCGACACGACGGTCAACGTGACGATGGATGCAGCCGCGCTCACCGCGGGCGAGTACACGACGTTCGCTTGCGTGCACAGCAACGACGCCGGTACGCCGGTCGTCGCGATCCCGGTCACGTTCACGGTCAACGGCGTCGTCGACGACACGATCTTCGTCGACGGCTTCGACGGCAGCGGCGGTCAGACCTGCGCGCCGCTGCAGCTCTTCCAGGACCCGAGCTTCGAGGCGACGGTCGGCGGCACGAACGCATTCTGGACGGCGAGCGACAGCGTCTCCGGCACGAACCTCTGCGACTCGACCTGCGACAGCGGCGCCACGATCGTCGCCCGTACCGGCGAGTGGTTCGTCTGGTTCGGCGGCTGGGATCAGCAGAACACGTCGCTGCTCAGCCAGAGCGTCGTGTTCCCGGCCGGGCAGCCGCGCTGGCTCAACTACTGGATGAACAACCAGATCTCGGGCGACGCGACCGCGGTGATGACGCTCAGCATCGACGGCACGAGCGTGTTCACGTTCCCGGCCGGCGGCGACTCGGACTACGTCGCGCAGACGTTCGAGATCCCGTCGGCGTATCTCGACGGGCAGACGCACCTCGTTCAGTGGGACTGGTCGGCCGATTCGCCGGCGGGCGAGGTCGCGGGCGCGATCATGGACGACGTCACGCTCGACTGCTCCGCGCAGCCGACGAAGATGCCGCCGCTGCCGGTGCACCGCTCGCCGGCGAGCCGCCGCGTGCACTGAGTTTCCGGCACTCGATAACGAAGAAAGCCTCCGCTTGCGGAGGCTTTCTTTTTTGCGACTTCGTACGATGTCGCGGCGGCTAGTCGTCCCACGTATTGAGATGCGGGCCGAACTCCGTGCGCTGCTTGTCGAGCACGCAGAACCGATGCCCCGTCGGCGCTTCCATGACCCACCAGCGCTTGACGAACTCGACCCGCTTCGCGCCGAGCGCCTCGAGGCGCTTCACTTCGGCTTCGATGTCGTCGGTCTCGATGTCCAGATGCACGCGGCTTTCGTGCGCGACCTTCTGGATCACGACGATCGGCTCGTCGTCCGCGGTCTCGATCTCGGCGTAGCGGTCTTCGCCGTCGAGATCGACGTTCGCGATCCTGCGGCCGATGGCCTGGCTCCAGAATTCCGCCGCGGCGCGCAGGTCCTCGACTTGGCAGTCGATGATGATCGACGAGAGGCGGCTGCGATGCATCGTCAGCTCGCCAGCGCGAGATCGTCCAGCATCGCCTTCAGGAACCGCGCCGCCTCGCCGCCGGTCGCCGCGCGATGGTCGAACGTCAGCGACAGCGGAATCACGCGATGCGACTCGAAGCCGCCCATGACGGGCGTCATCTGGTGGCGGCCCTTGCCGGCGGCGACGATCGCGACGCACGGCGGTACGACGACGGGCGTCGCGTAGCGGCCGGCGAACACGCCGAAGTTCGAGAGCGAGATCGTGTAGCCCGACAATTCCGACGGCGGAATGCTGCGATCCTCGACCGACACGCGCAGGCGGTTCACCGCCGCGCGCACGCCGGCCGCGTCGAGCATGTCCGCGTTGCGCAGCGCCGGGACGAACAAACCGTCCTCGGTGTCGACCGCGATGCCGATGTCGACGTGCGGATGCAGCGTGCGCGTCAGGTTCTCGCCGTCGAACCATGCATTCAGCGCCGGCACGGCCTTAGACGCGCGCACGATCGAGCGGATCAGCCGCACCGTGATGTCGTTGCCGGGCAGCCAGGCGTGGATGTCGGCGTCGTCGGCGAGCGTCGTCGGCACGACCTTCGCGTGCGCGTCCGCCATCACGCGCGCCATGTTGCGGCGCACGCCCTTCAACTGCTCGGGCTGGCCGGTTGCGGCCACCGTCGGCGGCGTCGTCCGCATCGGCTTGCCCGACGCCGAAAGCTGCGTCCTTTCACCTCGCCCGCTTGCGGGAGCGGTCGGCGCGCCAGCGCCCGGTGAGGACATCGCAGCCGGGCGCGCCGGCGCAGCGACGAGCTTCGCGGTGCCGGCCGCCGCCGCATCCTTGACGTCCTTCATCGTCACGACACCGCCCGCTCCGCTCGGCGCGACGCGCGCGAGGTCGACGCCGAGCTTCTTCGCGAGCGCACGCACGGCCGGCACGGCTTTCACGCCGCCGACGCTCGTCGCCTTCTCCGCGACCACGCGATCGCTCGTCTGCATCGCGCCGACGACGGTGCCTTCGTCCGCGCGCCCGGCATCGTCGTTCTCGACGATCTCGCCGCCTTCGTCCGACGCGACGACGCCTTTGTGATCCGGCGCCTCGGTGCCGGCGCCTTTGCCTTTCGCCGGTTTCGCCGGCGCGTGGTGATGCCCGGTCGCTTCGGCTTCCGCGCGCTGCGGCATCTTCGGATCGATCTCGAACTCGGCGAGCGCGGCGCCCGTCGCGATCACGTCGCCGGCCTTGCCGTGCACCTTGACGAGCTTGCCCGAGAACGGCGAGGGCACCTCGACGACGGCCTTCGCGGTCTCCATCGAGACCATCGGCTCGTCGAGCTTGACGGTGCCGCCTTCCTTGACGAGCCATTCGACGATCGTCGCGTCGGGCAGGCCTTCGCCGAGGTCGGGGAGGTGGAATGTCTTCTTGTCAGCCATGATTTTGGTGCGCCTCAGCTCGCCGCCAACGTTCGCTTCGCCGCCGCGACGATCTTCTCGACGCTCGGCAGATACTTCATTTCCAGCCGGTACAACGGAATGTGCGTGTCGTAACCCGTCACGCGCTCGACCGGCGCCTGCAGGTCGTACAGGCATTCTTCCGCAACGCGCGCCGCGATCTCGGCGCCGAAGCCCGCCGTGCGCGGCGCCTCGTGCACGATGACGCAGCGCCCCGTCTTGCGCACCGATTCGGCGATCGTGTCGAAATCGAGCGGCTTCAGCGTCGCGACGTCGATGACTTCGGCCTCGATGCCTTCCTCGGCGAGCGCGTCGGCGGCTTCGAGCGTTTCCTTGACCTGCGCGCCCCAGGTGACGAGCGTCAGGTCGCTGCCGTCGCGCAGCACGAAGCAGACGTCGAGCGGCAGCGCCTCGCCGTCGTCGGCGACTTCTTCCTTGTACTGGCGGTAGATGCGCTTGGGCTCGAAGAAGATCACGGGATCGGGATCGCGGATGGCCGCGAGCAGCAAACCGTAGGCGCGTCCCGGCGACGAAGGCAGCACGACGCGCAGACCCGGAATGTTCGTGAAGAGATGCTCGTTTGCTTCCGAATGGTGCTCCGGCGCGCGGATGCCGCCGCCCCACGGCGCGCGGAACACGGCGGGGCAGCTCATGCGCCCGCGCGTGCGCGTGCGAAGGCGTGCGGCGTGACACGCGATGTGCTCCATCATCGGATAGATGAAGCCTTCGAACTGCGCCTCGGCGATCGGCTTCATGCCTTGCGCGGCGAGGCCGACCGTGACGCCGGCGATCGTCGTCTCGTCGAGCGGCGTGTCGATGACGCGATCGGCGCCGAACTTCTGCTGCAGGCCGACCGTCGCGCGGAACACGCCGCCGTTGACGCCGACGTCCTCGCCGAGCACGACGACGGAATCGTCGGCCTTCATTTCGTAGGCGAGGGCCTGGGTGACGGCTTCGATGAGGGTGATCTGGGCCATAAATTGTTCTAAGTCGCTCTTCTGCCAACGGTCATCCCGGCGAAAGCCGGGCTGACGACTAATGGGATCCGTCTTCCGACATCGCGTCGCGTCGCTGCGCCGCGAGATCCGCCGGCACTTCCGCATACGTGTAATCGAAGATCGCCTCGACCGGCTGCGACTTCGTTTCGAGATACGCGTTCACCTCGGCATCGACGCGCGCCGCGCAGTCGGCCTTCCAGGCGTCCTCTTCCTTCTCGGTCCACGCGTTGAGCGACATCAGGTACGCCTTGAGACGCTTCAGCGGCTCGCGATCCCAGGCGGCCTTCACTTCGGCATCCGGGCGATAGCGGCGCGCATCGTCGGCCGTCGTGTGATCGGACAACCGGTACGTCACCGCTTCGATGACCGTGCCGCCATGCCCGTGCCGCGCGCGCTTGATCGCATGATCGAGCGCCGCGCGCATCGCGATGAGATCGTTGCCGTCGGCCTGCACGCATTCGAGGCCGGCGGCGATGCCTTTCTGCGCGAGCGTCGTCGCGCCGGTCTGCGCCTTGCGCGGCACCGAGATCGCCCAACCGTTGTTGACGATGACGGCGACCAGCGGGAGCTGCATCGCGCCGGTGACGTTGATCGCGCCGTAGAAGTCGGCCTTCGACGAGCCGCCGTCGCCGACGACCGTGACCGCGACGCGCGGCTCCTTGCGGATCTTGAACGCGAGCGCCGAGCCTGCGGCGTGCAGCGCCTGCGTCGCGATCGGCACGGACCAGGCGAAGTCGTGCGCGGGGCCCGAGAAATCGTTGCCGCGCTCGTCGCCGCCCCAGTACAGCAGCACCTCGCGCGGTTTCACGCCGCGGTAGAACTGCGCGCCGTACTCGCGGTACATCGGCGCGAACACGTCGTCTTCCTGCATGGCGCTGCCGATTGCGACGTGCGCAGCCTCGTGGCCGAGGCAGGACGCGTAGGTGCCGAGCTTGCCGGTGCGCTGCAGCGCGATCGCCTTGCCGTCGAACACGCGCACGAACAGCATCAGCTTGTAGAGCTCGACGAGCTGCTTGACGTCGCGCGCGAACGCGGGCAGGTCGTCGCGGACGAGCTTGCCGTCCGCATCGAGGTATTGCAGGTATTCGATCTCGAAGGTGGCAGCGATCGACACGAAGCCTCCGTGGCTGCGTCAGGTGGGCGCTCGGGACTTGACGCGAGTCCGGCGGAACGTGGTTCCGGCGCGGCGGGGCTCGAACAGTAAAGAAGGCGGCCGCCGCCGCGCAAGGCCCGATGCAGCAATGGCGGCGGGCGCGGCTCGGGCTTCGCGAACATGACGAAAAACGAACGTTTTCATGTCGCCCGTGCCGAGGGCGGAGTCGGCCTCCGGCATCGGCTGCATCCGGTCCGGATGGCCCCGCCTGCTACACTGATCGTCTTCCTTTGCGGCGGCGTGTCCCATGACCGACCCCGAAAACCTGCGTCCGCTCGAGCAGGGCATCGAGCTCGACCTGCGCGATCGCGTCTCGTACGGCGGCTATCTGAACCTCGGCACGCTGCTTTCGGCACAGCAGCCGCTGACGAATCCGCCGCATCACGACGAGATGCTGTTCATCGTGCAGCACCAGGTCGCCGAGCTCTGGATGAAGCTGATCATCCATGAGCTTCGCGAGGCGATCGCGCGGCTTCGCGCCGACGACGTCGACACGACGCTGAAGGTGCTCGCGCGCGTCAAGCAGGTGCAGCGCCAGCTCTTCGAGCAGTGGGCGGTGCTGGAGACGCTGACGCCGTCCGAATACATGGAGTTCCGGCCGGTGCTGGGCGCCTCGTCGGGCTTCCAGTCACTGCAGTACCGGCAGCTCGAGTTCCTGCTCGGCAACAAGAACGCCGAGATGCTGAAGGTGTTCGACTACGATCCCGCCGCGCAGGCGCAATTGCGAGCGACGCTCGCCGAGCCGAGCCTCTACGACGAGTTCCTGCGCTACCTCGCGCGCCGCGGCCACGCGGTGCCGAAGGACGTCCTCGACCGCGACGTCTCGCAGCCGCACAAGCGCTCGGCCGCGCTCGCGCCGGTGTTCAAGCGCGTCTACGAGAACGCGAAGGAATTCTGGCCGGAGTACCACCTCTGCGAGCAGCTCGTCGACATCGAGGAGAGCTTCCAGCTCTGGCGGTTCCGCCACATGAAGACGGTCGAGCGCATCATCGGCTTCAAGCGCGGCACCGGCGGATCGTCGGGCGTCGCGTTCCTCAAGAAGGCGCTGGAGCTGACGTTCTTCCCCGAGCTCATCGACGTGCGGACCGAGATCGGCGCCTAGGCACGCTTCGGCGCGTTGCAGCATCAGAATCGTTTGACTCGGCGCCGACCTGCGGCTAAGAAGCTAGCCACCGTCGCTCCCGCGAAAGCGGGCGCGACGTTACTTTCTCAGCCCCGCAGGCACCGCATGTCCGCAACCACCGCAACGGCCCCCGCACCGGCCTTCCCCGAAACCCTCGGCCACCCGCGTCCGCTCTGGATGCTGTTCATGTCCGAATTCTGGGAACGCTTCGCGTTCTACGGGATGCGCTGGGCGCTGACGCTGTACATCGTCGACCAGTTCTTCGCCGGCGATGCGTCCGGGCAGGGCTACGCGAGCCGCACCTACGGCGCCTACCTCGCGCTCGTCTACGCGACGTCGATCGGCGGCGGCTTCGTCGCGGATCGCCTGCTCGGCTACCAGCGCTCGATCCTGCTCGGCGCGATCATCATGGGCCTCGGGCTCTTCACGATCACGGTGCCGAACCAGCAGGTCTTCATCCTCGGCCTCGCGCTCGTCATCACCGGCAACGGGCTCTTCAAGCCGAACATCTCCTCGATGGTCGGCCAGCTCTACGCGCAGGGCGATCCGCGCCGCGACCGCGGCTTCACGATCTTTTACATGGGCATCAATCTCGGCGGCTTCACGGCGCCGCTCGTCACCGGCTGGCTCGCGAGCATCATCACGAACACGCCGCAGCACCAGAACTACCGCATCGTGTTCATCACGACCGGCATCGGCATGATCCTGTCGTATCTGTGGTTCTGGTTCGGCCGACGCCAGCTCGGCGCGATCGGTCGGCCGCCGGCGGATCGCGACGGCACGAAGACGATGATCGCCGTGATCGTCGGCGCCGCGATCGCGGTGCCGATCGTCTACACGCTGATCCAGTACGTCGGCGCGTTCTGGCTCGCGTGGCTGCTCGGCGCGCTGTTCATCGTCGTCGCCGGCGGGCTCGTCGTCGAAGGCATTCGCGACGGCGCGATCAAGCGCGACCGCGTG
>DATFRS010000189.1:0-3512 GCA_035263065.1 Rhodanobacteraceae bacterium | reverse complement strand
CCAGGCCGCCTTGCGCGCCGCGCCGCGTGACGCGGCCGAGTCGCAGGCGGCGCTCGCGCTCGGCGACGCGCTCGAGATCCGCGGCCGGCAGAAGGACTACCTCAAGGTCTACGACCATCGCCGCGAGCGCGGCGGTTTCGTACGTGCCTCGCAGGTGCACGTGCTGACGCTGACGCCCGCCGAGGCGCCCGAGCTCCTCGCCGTCGCGCGCTTCCTGCGCGACCTGCCGGGCTACGAGGCGCTCGGCATCGGCTACGTCGCGGCGTATCTGGCCGCGGCGCCGGCCACCGAGATCGGCGCCGAGCCGTTCGACGCGCTCGGCACGATGGCCGAGCGCCTCGCGCGCCGTGCAGCGACCAACACGAACAAGACGCGCGCCGCGGCTCTCACCGCGCAGCTCGACGCGGTCGCCGCGTACGGCGTCGTGATCCGCAGCTTCGAACGCGACGAGCGCGTGCAGCTCTGCTACGACGGCGAGGCGTATCGACGCGTGCTCGCGCTCGATGCCGACGCCGAGGCGAAGGCGCGCGCCGCGCTCGGCCTGACGCGTGAGGACTGCATCGATCCAGCGATGACGCCGACCGAGCGCGCCCCGTTCGACACGTGGCGCGCCGGCGTGCTCGACCGCGTGCCGCGCACCGAGCTCGCGACGCACGTGCGTCATCGCGTGCGCCTGCGCAGCGCGGGCGTGTGGGCGAGCATCGCGTTCGAGCGCGCGCGACGCGGCGAGGATGCGTCGGAAGCGGCGAACCGCGCGCTCGACGAGCTCGCCGGCGTCGACCGGCGCGAG
Organism: Rhodanobacteraceae bacterium; assembly: GCA_035263065.1. GTDB lineage: Bacteria > Pseudomonadota > Gammaproteobacteria > Xanthomonadales > Rhodanobacteraceae > Dokdonella_A. The sequence goes on along the minus strand of DATFRS010000189.1, from coordinate 2,722 downwards.
CTCGCCGACGGCGACGCCGCCGCGTATGACGAAGCCGCCGTGCGCGTCGGTGCGTCGCGCTGGGCGGCGACGCCGCAGCGTCCGCTGCCTGCCGCGGGCCTGGCGATCACAACGAAACCTGGCCAGCCCGGCGAAACCTGCGTCACGCTGATCGATCGCAAACGCGACAGGGACACGACGCTCGCGCAACGCTGCACGTTCGGCATCGTCTGGACCGCGTCGGCGAGCGCGAACGCGCCCGGCACCGCGCTCGCGCTCGCCGTGCAGCCGCTCGACGGCTGGCGCGAGCTCTGGGTGTTCCATCGCGACGGCAACGAATGGCGCATCGACACGGCGCCGCCCGCGACCGAAGGCACGCTCGGCTACGTCGAGTTCGCGGGGTGGGTGCCCGGCGGAAAAAAGATGCTCGCGGCGCGCGAGCTTCGCGTCGGCGAGCGGTTCGAGAAACGCTTCGAGGTCGTCGACATCGCGACGCTCGCCGTCGACCGGCACGCCGACGCGCCGGCGTCGCTCAGCACGTTCTACCGCTGGCAGGACGCGGCGTGGAAGCGCGAAACGGTGAGCCTGCGCTGACGCATTCCCCCTCTCCCGCTTGCGGGAGAGGGTTGGGGTGAGGGCAGGCTGGCGACAGCCCTCACCCGACCTTTCGGTCGACCTCTCCCGCGCGCGGGAGAGGTGAAAGCTAGCTCGGATAGACCGGCGCGCGACCAAATTCGAGCGTTGCGACCGCGCCGCCCTGCGGCCTCGGCGCGAGCGAAACGCGCCAGCCGTAAAGCTCGCAGAGACGCCGCACGATCGCGAGGCCGAGCCCCGCGCCCTTCCCTGCCGATGTGCCGCGCACGCCGCGCTCGAACAGCTTCTCGGCATCGCCCGCGTCGATGCCGGGGCCGGTGTCCTCGACTGCGACGCGGCCGTGGCCGACCGTGACGACGACTTCGCCGTGCTGCGTGTACTTGAACGCGTTGCCGACGAGATTGCCGATCGCGACCGACACGACCGACGAAGGCGCCGCGGTCGCCAGCGGCTCCTCGATGTCGACGCGCACCTGCACGGGCTTGTTGCCGAGGTGCGGGCGCTGCACGTCGACGACCTGCTCGACGACGCGCGCGACGTCGGTCGCCTCGCCGTCGGTCGGCGCCTGGCGCTCGCGACGCGACAAGAGCAGCAGCGCGTCGGTGAGCTCGGTCGACTGGCGCACGGCGCGCTCGATGCGCTTCAGGCGCTCGCGGAGCTTGTCGGAAAGATCGGGTGAGTTCTGCAGGAGCTCGGTCGTGCTCGCGATGACGGCGAGCGGCGTACGCAGCTCATGGCTCACGTCCGCGTTGAACTCGCGATCGCGCTCGACGAGCTCGGTGAGGCGCGTCGAGTAATCGTCGAGCGCCGCGGCGAGCTGGCCGACTTCGTCGTTCGCGAAATGCGCCTTCAGCGCTTCGGGGCGGCCCATCCGGCTCATCGCCTGCACGCGGCGTGCGAGATCGATGACCGGGCTCATGACGCGCGCCGACAGCCAGAAGCCGATCACGATCGAGAAGATCGCGAACGCGAACACCGTCGCGATGATGACGGTGAGCAGCTGGCGCTCGCTGAGCTTCTGCGTCGAGATGTCGAAGCGCAGGAACGCCCAGTAATCGTCGGCCTTGTACACGGCGAGCTTGAACGGCCGGATCTTGCCTTCGCGGCCGACGTCCTCGATGTCGTAGACGCCGGTCGTGTAGTTCTGCCACGCGAACGGCACGTTCGAGAATTTGCGCGAAGAGTAGATGTCGATGAAATAGACGCTCATCGACCACGGCGCATTCGGATCGGGATTGTTGCGCTTGAACTGGACGAAGTTCTCGACTTCGCGCGCGAGCGTCGAGTTGATCAGCTGGTCTTCGAGCCGCACGCGCAGATAGATCGTCGCCGCCGCGAACAGCGCGGTGAGACCGAGCCCGAACAGCGCGAACGAGATGACGATTCGGCTGCGAAGCCTACGCCGGTACCGCATCCGGATCGACCATGCGGTATCCGATGCCGTGGCGCGTCTGGATCAGCGGCTTGTCGAACGGCTTGTCGATCGCGGCGCGAAGGCCGTGAATGTGCACGCGGAGCGAATCCGAATCGGGCAGCTCCTCGCCCCACACGCGCGTCTCGAGCTCCTGGCGCGTGACGACCGACGGCGCGGCTTCCATCAGCGATTGCAGAAGCTTCAGGCCGATCGGATTCAGCTGGATCTGCTTGCCGGCGCGGCTGATCGTGAGCGTGTCGAGGTTGTAGGTGAGATCGGCGAGCTGCAGGAGGCGGCTCTTGGTGCCCTTGCCGCGACGGCCGAGCACCTCGATGCGCGCGGCGAGTTCCTGCAGCGCGAAAGGCTTGACCATGTAATCGTCGGCGCCGGAATCGAAACCGGTGAGCTTGCCGTCGAGCGTGTCGCGCGCGGTGAGCATCAGCACCGGCGTCTGGCGCTTGGCTTCCTGGCGCAACTTCCGGCAGACCTCGAGACCGTCCATGCCCGGCAGGCCGAGGTCGAGCACGATCACATCGAAGTCGTTGACGACCGCGAGATGCAGGCCGGTGACGCCGTCGCCGGCGAAATCGACCACGTGTCCCTTGTCGGCGAGAAAATCGCCGATATTGGCGGCGATATCGCTGTTGTCTTCGATGACGAGAATTCGCATGGGACTTTACTTTAACGCTTAAATCCGCCGGATGCGGAGCGTGCAAAAACGAAGGAAGTTCCCGT
>DATFRS010000188.1:0-15789 GCA_035263065.1 Rhodanobacteraceae bacterium | reverse complement strand
TCGAGGACAACCTGTTCCGCGGCGAGAGCCGCGACATCGGCACGCATCGCGTGTTCGGCGGACAGGTGCTCGGCCAGGCGCTGTCGGCGGCGCAGCAGACCGTCGATCCCGAGCGCGCCGCGCATTCGCTGCACGCGTATTTCCTGCGCGCCGGCGACATCGCGCATCCGATCGTCTACAACGTCGAGCGCGCGCGCGACGGCGGCAGCTTCTCCGTACGGCGCGTCGTCGCGATCCAGCACGGGCAGCCGATCTTCAACTGCTCGGTGTCGTTCCAGATTTCCGAGCCCGGCGTCGAGCATCAGCTGCCATGCCTTCGGTGCCGAAGCCCGACGACCTGCCGTCGGGCCCGCAGATTCCTCCCGAAAAGCTCGCGCTCGTACCCGCCAAGCTGCAGCGCTGGCTCGCGATGCGCGGGCCGTTCGAGTTTCGCCGCGTCTATCCGCGCGACGAGCTCAATCCCGGCAAGCAGCCGCCGTATCAGCACGTCTGGTTCCGGCTCATCGACAAGGCGCCCGACGACGTCGTGCTGCAACGCGCGATGCTCGCGTACGCGTCCGACTTTCATCTCATCGGCACGACGACGTTTCCGCACGGCATCTCGTACCTGCAGAAGAACGTGCAGATGGCGAGCCTCGATCACGCGCTCTGGTTCCACCGGCCGTTCCGCGTCGACGAATGGCTGCTCTACTCGTGCGACAGCCCGACCGCGCAAGGTGCGCGCGGTCTCGCGCGCGGCATGATCTACACCGAAGACGGCCGACTGATCGCATCGACGGCGCAGGAAGGCTTGATCCGCCTGCGCGCGGAGTAGAATTCGCTCGATGCGCCAGATCTATTCATCGCCTCGCCAGGCCAACATCGACCGCGTCGTGCAGCTCATGGCCGAGCACGGCATCCAGACCTCGGTCAGCAACCGCCGCGCCTACCAGGGCTCGGACTGGAAACGGTTCAGCTACAGCGAGCGCGGCGATCGCGAATCGTGGCCGCAGGTCTGGGTCGTGCGCTCCGAGGACCAGACGCGCGCGCGCCAGGTGCTGCGCGACGCCGGGCTGGAACCCGCGACGCGCTTCGCCGACGAGCTCGCCGCCGCGCGCAGCGCCGGCGACACCACGCGGCACAAGCAGGCGTCGACGCGCGTCAAGTTGGTGGTCTTTGCCTTGATCGCGGGAGTGATCGCCCTGATTGCATTGACGGAGCTGTCGCGCTAAACAGGGCGCATGCGCTCGGACGTCGTCCGCCTGTTCCAGACCCTGCCGCACGCCTGCGGCTATTACGGCGAGCGCACGGCGCAGAATCTCGTCATCGATCCGAGCGCGCCGCAGCTGCCGCAGCTCTACGATCTCGCGGTGCTGCGCGGTTACCGCCGCGCCGGCGGCCACGTCTACTACCCGCATTGCGCGAGCTGCAAGGCCTGCGTCGCCTGCCGCGTGCCGGTCGCGCGCTTCCAGCCGAGCCGCAGCCAGCGCCGTTGCCTGGCGCGGAACGCCAAGGTCGAGATGCGCATCGTGCCGGCCGGCTACAGCGAGGAGCACTTCGCGCTGTATCGCCACTACCTCAAGACGCGCCATCCCGCCGGCGGCATGGACGATGCGCGGCCCGAGGACTTCGCGCGCTTCCTCTACACGTCGTGGAGCCCGACGCGCTTCATCGAGTTCCGCGAATCGCATCGCCTGCTCGCCGTCGCGGTCACGGACTTCTGCGCCGGCGGCCTCTCGGCCGTGTACACGTATTTCGACACGACCGAGCCCGAGCGCGCGCTCGGCACGTTCGCGATCCTCACGCAGATCCGCCTCGCGCGCGAGCGCAGGCTCGAGCACGTCTATCTCGGCTTCTGGATCCAGAGTCATCCGAAGATGGACTACAAGTCGCGCTTCCGGCCGCTCGAAGTGCTGCGCGAAGGCGCGTGGACAACGCTCTGATTTTCCCCTCTCCCGCTTGCGGGAGAGGGCAGGGTGAGGGCAAGACGGCAGCGCCTCTCAAGAATGCCCTCATCCGCCTTCGGCACCTTCTCCCACAAGCGGGAGAAGGAAACATCACCGAAACCCGATCTCGTGCTCGCCGTGCATCGACATGACGAGCTTCACCATCGACGACGGCAGCATGATCTCGAGCGACAGCGGCTGCCCTTGCGCGCCCTTCCCCGCGAGCGTCATGCCGAAGAACGCGCCCGAGGCGTCGATCTCGCTGCACACGATATGCGGGCCGAGCGGCTCGTCGCGCACGTACGGCTTGATCGGATCGCCGAGTGCTTCGAGCGCCTGCGGAAAGAGGAACACGGCGTAGTTCGGCGAGTCGGGCATGCGTGCTCCGTGAAATGGGTTCGGATCAAAGTTCGATCGAAAGCTTGGCGGCGGCCCGACGCGCCTTTGCGCGAGCTGCATCGATATCGACATCGCGCGCGAGCGTGACGGCCATGCGGCGGTGGCCGCGCACCTCGGGCTTGCCGAAGAGTCGCAGCATCGTATCCGGCTCGGCAAGCGCATCGGCAACGCCGCGATAGCGCGGCCGGTCGCCGTGGCCGTCGGCGAGCACCGCGCAGGACGCCGACGGACCGAGCTGGCGGATCACCGGAATCGGGAGGCCCAGGATCGCGCGCGCGTGCAGCGCGAACTCGGACAACTCCTGCGAGATCAGCGTGACGAGCCCGGTGTCGTGCGGGCGCGGGCTCACCTCGGAGAAGATCACCGCGTCGCCCTTGACGAAGAACTCGACGCCGAAGAGGCCGGCGCCACCGAGCGCCGCGGTCACCGCGCCGGCCTGACGCTCGGCTTCGGCGCGCGCGACCGCGCTCATCGGCTGCGGCTGCCACGACTCGCGGTAGTCGCCCTGCTCCTGCCAATGCCCGATCGGCGCGCAGAAATCGGTGCCGCCCGCATGGCGCACGGTCAGGAGCGTGATCTCGTAATCGAAATCGACGAAGCCCTCGACGATGCAGCGTCCCTGGCCCGCGCGGCCGCCCGACTGCGCGTAGTCCCACGCCGCATCGGCGTCCGCCGCCGTGCGCACGATGCTCTGGCCCTTGCCGGAGCTCGACATCACGGGCTTGATCACGAACGGAAATCCGAGCCCGTCGATCGCGGCGCGATACTCGGCGAGCGTGTCGACGAAGCGGTACGGCGACGTCGGGAGGCCAAGCTCCTCGGCCGCGAGCCGGCGAATGCCTTCGCGATTCATCGTGAGCCACGCCGCGCGCGCCGTCGGGATCACGTGCAGGCCTTCGCGCTCGAGCTCGAGCAGCGTCGGCGTCGCGATCGCCTCGATCTCCGGCACCACGAGGTCGGGCTTTTCCAGCGCGATCACGCGGCGGAGCTCGGCCCCGTCGAGCATGTCGATCACGTGGCTGCGATGGGCGACCTGCATCGCCGGCGCGTTCGCGTAGCGGTCGACCGCGATGACCTCGACCGCGAAGCGCTGCAGCTCGATCGCGACTTCCTTGCCGAGCTCGCCGCTGCCGAGCAGCAGCACGCGGGTCGCGGTGTCGGTGTAGGGCGTGCCGAACGGCTTCATGCGGATCTCTTTTTGTCGTGCCGTCGGGCACAATGCGCGTCCCGACCGGATTCTCGCATGTCCCGCTTCGTCCTGATCGTCCTCGCCCTGGTGTCGTCGGGCCTGCCTTCGCTCGCCGCGTGCGCCGAGCCGCCGCCCGACCAGTGGTTCACGGTGCTGCTCGACGGCCGCAAGATCGGCTCGTTCGAATCGACGCGCGTCGAGCGCGGCGGGCGCGTGGTCACCTCGCAGATCCTCGACCTCTCGATCGAGCGCGCCGGCGTCGGCGTCGCACTGTCGAGCCGCGAGACCAGCGAGGAGACGCCCGACGGCAAGCCGCTCGGCTTCGAGAGCGTGACCAGGCTTTCCGGCGGCGAGACGACGATCGAAGGCACGCTCAAGGGCCGCACGCTCGTCGTGAAGACGAACACCGGCGGCGCGGCGCAGCAGCGCGAGATGCCGTGGCCCGACGGTGCGTTGCTGCCGGAAGGGCTGCGCCTCGCCGGGCTCGAGCAAGGTCTCGCGCCGGGCACGAAATACCGCTCGCTCGCGTTCCAGCCGTCGAGCCTCGACGTCGCCGAGATCGAGACGCGCGTCGGCGCCGCGGAAACCGTCGATCTTCCCGACGGCAAGCGTTCGCTGACGGCCGTGCAGCAGACGCTCTATCTCTCCGGCACGCCGGTCGAGAGCCGGCTCTGGGTCGACCCCGACCAGACCGTGCGCAAGCTGACGATGCCGGTGATCGGCGTCGAGCTCGTGCTGCTCGCCTGCGACCGCGCGTGCGCGACGGCGCCGAACCAGGGCACCGACATCTTCGACCGCACGCTGATGATGTCGCCGCGCGCGTTGACGCGCGCCGAGCTCGATCGCGGCATGCGCTACGTGCTCGCGCCGAGCGACGGCGGCGCCGCGCTGAAGCTCCCGGACACCGGCGAGCAGCGCGTGACGTCGACCGGCGGCAACGTCGTCGTCGAGATCACGCCGGCGCCGCGCGCCGCGCACGAAGCCACACCCGCGCCGCAGGACTTCGCGCCGAACGACCGGCTGCAGAGCAAGTCGCCCGAGGTCGAAGCGCTCGCGAAGAAGGCCGCAGCAGGCGAGCAGGATCCGGGCGCGCAGATGCGGCGTCTCGAAACGTTCGTGCGCGGCTACATCCGCAACAAGACGCTCGGCGTCGGCTACGCCTCGGCGCTCGAGGTCGTGCGCAAGCCCGAAGGCGACTGCACCGAGCACGCGGTGCTGCTCGCCGCGCTCGGGCGTTCGATGGGCATCGCGACGCGCGTCGTCGACGGCCTCGCCTACGCGCCGGGCTTCGCCGGCAAGGATCGCGTGTTCGTCCCCCACGCGTGGGTGCAGGCGTGGGTCGGCGGCCGCTGGCAGAGCTTCGACGCGGCGCTGCCCGGCTTCGACGCGGGGCACATCGCGCTCTCGGTCGGCGACGGCGATCCGTGGCGCTTCTACGCCGGCCTCGACATGCTCGGCCGGATCGCGCTCCGCGAAGCCGAGCCGCTGCAGGCCGAAGCCATCCGCTGAACATTTCCTTCCGGATCAACGGCCTGATCGACGATTCGCGTGCGCCTCCTCTGATATCTTTATGATATCATTCTGCCACCAGTGGAGGCACAGCCATGAACGAACGCAACGCGTTTTCCCTGCCCGGCATCCCGATGGCGCTGCTGATCATCGCGGCGTGGGGCGCGCTGGGCTTGTGGTTCTTCGACACGGTGAAGTCCGTGCCGCAGCCCGGCGCGATCGTGCCGATCGCGATCGGTTTCGTCGTGCTCGCGTTCCTCAGCAAGGGCTTCTTCCAGGTGCAGCCGAACCAGGGCCAGGTCATGCAGCTGTTCGGCCGTTACTCGGGCACGGCACGCGAAGAGGGTCTGCGCTGGACGAATCCGTTCTACGCCAAGCGCGCGGTGTCGCTGCGCGTGCGCAACTTCGAATCGTCGCGGCTCAAGGTCAACGACAGCGACGGCAATCCGATTGAGATCGCGTCGGTCGTCGTCTGGCAGGTCGTCGACACCGCCGAAGCCGTGTTCTGCGTCGACGACTACGAGAACTTCGTGCAGATCCAGTCCGAGTCGGCGCTGCGCCAGATGGCGCAGAGCTATCCGTACGATTCGCACGACACCGGCCTGCCCTCGCTGCGCAGCCACGGCGACGAAGTCAACGCGCACCTGCGCAACGAGATCCAGACGCGGCTCGGCAAGGCCGGCGTCAAGGTCGTCGAGTCGCGCATCAGCCACCTCGCCTACGCGCAGGAGATCGCGCAGGCGATGCTGCAGCGCCAGCAGGCCGGCGCGATCATCGCGGCGCGCACGCGCATCGTCGAAGGCGCGGTCAGCATGGTCGAGATGGCGCTGACCGAGCTCGGCAAGCGCGGCGTCGTCGAGCTCGACAACGAGCGGCGCGCGGCGATGGTGTCGAACCTGCTCGTCGTGCTCTGCGGAGATCGTGCGACGCAGCCGGTCGTCAACGCCGGCACGCTCTACACCGGCTGAGCGACGTGGCGGACAAGAAGGCCTATCCGCTGCGCATCAGCACCGCGGTCCTCGACGCGGTGCAGCGGTGGGCCGACGACGAGCTGCGCTCGGTCAACGCGCAGATCGAATACGTGCTGCGCGAGGCGCTGCGCAAGGCCGGCCGCCTCAAGGCCGACGAGCCCGCGCGCGACCGCGAGCGCAAATGATGCGCTAGAGTGCGCGCACCATGACGATCGGCTACCCGCTCCTGCTCGCCCTCGCCGCCGCCGTGCCGCTGCACGCCGAGACCGACGGCTCGCCGCATGCGCTCTGCGATGCGCACGCGAACGCGCTGATCGATGCGCTCGGCGACGCGAAGTACGACGCGGCGACCGCCGATTTCGACGCGGCGCTGCGTGCACGCTTGTCCGCGGCGCAGCTGCGGAAGGACTACGAAGCGCTGCCGGCAAGCCTCGGCAAGCTGCTCGGCCGCGGGCGCCCGCACCTCGGCGACGTCGGAGGCCACACGGTCGTCATGGCGCCGCTGATCTTCGAGCACGGCACGGTCACGGCCGAGGTGCACTGCGACGGCGAAGGTGCGGTGTCGGACGTGCGTCTCCAGCCGACGCAGGCGATGGGCCGGTCATGAGCACGCGGGCAAGGTTCAGCCGGCGCGTGGTTCCATCTGCGGCAACGCAACCGGCCTCGACCGCGACGTTCGCCGCGGACGCCAGCGCCGTTCCGAATCCGCACGGAGCTCTCCCCATGTCGATCCGAATGCTTGCACTCGCCTGCCTCGCCGGCGCGTCGATCGCAGTCGCCGCGCCGCCGAAGAAGGATCCGACCGACACCGCGCAGTCCGCCGAATCGCTCGACGTCGATGCGATGGCGCGCGCGAAGGACGAAACGGGCGCGACGCCGAAGCCCGAAGACGCACCGCCAGCGGCGCCGGTCGAGTCTGCCCCGACCGAAGCGCCGCCGCCGGAAGCCGCGCCGACCGAGGCACCGCCGGCGCTCGCCCCGCAAGCCGACGCGCCTGCACCGGCCGTCGAGGACGCGCCCGCGCCCGCCGTCGAAACGGCCGCGCCCGCCGCCGCAAGCAGCGCGCCGAAATCGCTCGAGGCGCCGCCCGGCGTCTCGCGTGACGAGGAGCAGAAGGTCAGCATCGCAGCAGCCTGCTCGTCGCGCGCATCGAGCCTCCTCGACGACGCCCAGAAGGCCGACTACGGCAACGCGACGCGCGACTTCAACGCAACGATGCGCAGCCAGATGCCGCCGGCGAAGCTGAAGGAGCAGTGGGAGTCGCTCGCGCAGTTCGGCAAGCTCGTCGCGCGCGGCCAGTCGCACCTCGGCACCGGCGACGGCTACACGATCGTGATGATTCCGCTGATCTTCGAGAAGACCAACCTCGTCGCGCAGATCGCCTGCGGCACCGACGGCCGCATCGCCGGCTTCCATGTCAACCAGGCGCCGAAGCCGAAATACTGATTCGAAGCGCGCCGCGACGGCGCCGGTGCCGCCGCCGCGGTGCGACACGGCCGCGCGCCGCGCGGCGATCGAAGCGTCGGTCCGGCTCGGCGTGCCGCGCGACTACGGGCGCGCGCGCCGGCTGCCGGTCGTGCGCGAGCCGCGCGAGCTCGCTTTCATCGGCATCGACGTGCACGAGCGCGCGCAATGGCTCGCGCCGCGCGCCGCGCGTGCGTTGACGCGCCTGCGCGAGGCCGCGCGCGAGGCCGGCGTCGCGCTCGACATCGTGTCGGCGTTCCGCTCGGCGGACTACCAGCTCGGCATCGTGCGCCGCAAATGCGAGCGCGGCCTTCGCATCGACGAGATCCTGCGCGTCAGCGCGGCGCCGGGCTACAGCGAGCATCACTCCGGCCGCGCAGTCGACTTCACGACGCCGGGCTACGCTGCGCTCGAGGAGGAATTCGAGCACTCGCCCGCGTTCGCATGGCTGAAGAAGCACGCACGGCGTTTCGGCTTCGCGATGTCCTATCCGCGCCGCAACAGGCACGGCATCGCGTACGAGCCGTGGCACTGGTGCTGGCACGCTAGCGCCGGAGCGCGTGCATCGCGAGCGCGATCCAGCCGGCGATGAACGCGACGCCGCCGAGCGGCGTGATCGCACCGAGCCCGCGCGGCGCACCGAGCGCGAGCGCATAAAGGCTCGCACAGAAAAGGACGATGCCGGCGACGAACGCGATGCCCGCGACGCGGAGCAGAGTCGTCGCGCCCTCGCGCGCGAGGATCGCGACGCCGACGAGTGCGAGCGCGTGCCAGAACTGGTACTCGACCGCGGTGTGCCACGTCGCGAGCGCGTGCTCGTCGAGCGTGTCGCGCAGCGCATGCGCACCGAGCGCGCCGAGCGCGACGGCCGCGGCGCCCGTGAGCGCCGCGATCGCCAGCAGCGTGCGCGCGAATGCGCTCATCCGGCCTTCGGCGGCGGCGCCTTCGGCTTCTTCGCGACGTCGCCCTTCTTGTCGTCGAGCGGCTTCAGGAGATCGTCGAGCGACTTGTTGAACGCCGCGTACTTGTACGCCGGCAGCACGAAGGTCCAGTCGTTGAAGCGCTTGTTGAGATCGGCGACTTCCTTGTCGAGCGCGGCGAGCTTCTCGCTCCGATCCTTCGCGGCATCGGCGACCGAGGCGGGCTTGACCGGCTCGTCAGCGGACTTCGACGCATCCGCATTCTTCGCGTGCGCGGCGACCGCCGCGTCGTAATCGGCCTTCTCCTTCGCCTGCGTCGCGTCGATGTGCTTGCCGGCACGATCCTGATCGGCCGTCGCGGTGAACTGCGCGTAGTCCTTGCCGTCCTTCTCCCACGCGACGGCGTCGACGACGAGGCCGTCGAATGCCGCGAAGCGCGCTTTCAGCAGCTTGTCGCCCGGCATCGCATCCTTCGCCGGCACGACGTCGTCGAGACGCAGCGCGCCGAGCGAAGACGCGAGCCCGTTGACCGTGTAGTCCGAGCCGGCCTCGCGGCCCTTCGGCACGTCGGCGAGCTTGAAGTTCGGGTCGCCCTCGGCTTCCTTCGCGATGCGCACGACCTTGCCGTCGGGACGCGTGACCTCGACCGCGGCGATGCGCGCCGCCGGCACGTCGACGAGATCCTTGCGCAGCCAGTTCTCGGCCTTCCTGTCGACCGTGATGTTGCCGGAGGCGAGCCAGCTCTCGGCTTCGCCGGCGCGGCGTACGAACGTGCCGCTGCGTGCGTTGGCGGTGCCGACGATGACCTTCACCGGCTGCGCGAGGCCGCCGAGATCGACCTCGACGCTCTTCGCATCCTTCGCGGCGACGTCCTCGACGCCGAGCGTCGCATACTTGTCCTTGTTCGCGGTCTTCTGCTCGAGAAGCTTCGCGTCGGCGAGCTTCAGGAGGAATTCCTTGAGCTTGCCCGTGTCGGCGGCGTAGCCGCCCTTCTCCGCGAGCGACCAGCCGTCGGCGCCGCGCGTCAGCGTCGCGACGGTCTTGCCCTCGGCGCCGACGACGGCGACCTTGTCGACGTCGTTGACATGGTCGCGCAGCGCCGGCGCGAGATACGCCGCCGCCTCGCCGCCGCCTTCGCTGCGCGGCTTGTTGGCATGGTTCACGGCGACCGCGATGACGATCGCGACGAGCGCCGCGACGGCGAGCCCGATCAGCGTCTTCTGGTTCATGCGGGCTCTCCCTGCGCGGCGCGACGGCGCTGGTTGCGCCACCACGCGAACGCGAGCGCGGCGAACGTGACCAGCAGCGGCATCAGCACGATGTTGACGAGCTTCAGGCGCGTGCCGAGCGATTCGATCTCGGCGTCGAGCTGGCGGCGCACGGAGCGGAGCTCCTTGCGGATCTCGAGCTTGCGCTTCAGGAAATTCTCGAGCTCGGACTTCTGCTCCGGCGAGAGGATCTGCGCCTGGTCGGCGCTCTTCGCGCTCTGCAGCTCCTGCAGCTTGCGCTCGGTGTCGGAGAGCTCCTTCTGCAGCTCCTGTTCCTTCGCGCGGAATCGCTCGTCGGCGCTGCGCTTCAAGGCCTCGACCGTCGTGAACGGCCGCTGCGACGTCGCGCGGCCGCGGATCGAGATCAGCTCGCTCGATCCCGCCATGTTGTCGAGCGCATTGACGGCGAAGTCGCCGTTGTTCGCGAACGCGTTCATGAGCTTCTGCCCGAAGAACGGCCGCACCTGCACCCACATGCGGTCTGACAACAGATCCGTGTCGCCTACGAGGATGATCTGGCCCTCGTCCTTGGATTCCTTGAGCGCGCCGTCGTCGTTGCGCTCGGGGAACGCGGTCTTGAACTTGCCCGACAGGCGCGCCGCGACGATGAGGTGCTCGCCGCCCGGCTTGTAGTCGGTGTAGAGCACGCTCGGATCCTGCAGGAGGCGCAGGCGATCGGTCGGCACCGTCATCGCATCGCCGGTGGTCTGGATCAGCGGCGTCAGCTTCTCGTCCTTGACGTCCTTGGCGAGCTCGAAATAGCCCGCCGACGAGACGTTGATCGTGTCGAGATTCGCCGTCGTGACCTCGTCCTTGTTGAGATCCTCGGCCGTGAACCCGAGGATGCCCGGATGGCGCACCGGCGCCTGGCCCTCGCCCATGCTGATCGGCAGCGCGCGCATGCGGTCGAGCACGACCTTCTTCGGGTCGTACTGGATGCCCCAGGCCTTGAAGAGCTTGGGCAGGTCAGACGACTTGTCGGCCATCATCGCCGCCATCGGGTTCTGCGGATCGGCGGCGGAATCGTCAAGCTCGGCGTTCGGATCGACGAACACGAGGAGATGCCCGCCGCGCAGCACGAACTGGTCGATCGCGTACTGCGCGTCCTCGGTCAGCTGCTTCGGATGCACGACGACGAGCACGCTGATGTCGGCGTCGATCGACTTCAGGTTCGCCGCGTTGAGCTGCTTCATCTCGAAGAGCTGGCTCCACTGCTGGTCGACCGCCCACGGCTCGCGCATCTGGCGCGTCTCGGGATCGAAGCCCGTCGCGATCGGGAGGCTCGACAGGAGGCCGATCGTCGGCTTCTTCACGACGCTGAGCTCGTGGATCAGCTTGGCGATGTCGTATTCGAGGAACGCTTCCTTGTCGGGCTGCAGGAACGGAATCGACGACTGGCCGTTCGTCGAGTTCGTGCCGGCGAGGCCGAAGAAGATCTTGTCGCCCGCGGCGCCGACCGGCACCGACTGGAGACCGAGGCTCGCCGCGCGATCCTCGTCCTCGGAGAACGGCAGCGGATCGATCAGCTCGAGCTTGATCTTGCCGCCCGAGCGCGAGGCCATTTCTTCCAGCATCTCGCGCACGCGCGTGTAGTACGTGCGCAGCTGCGGCAGGTCCTGCGTGCCGTGATCGGAGAAGTAGAGATAGAGATGGATCGGCTCGTCGAGCGAGCCGATGATCTTCTTCGTGCCGTCGGACAGCGTGTAGAGATGACTCTGCGTGAGATCGACGCGCGCGCTGCGGAACGCGGCGTTGACGAGCAGCATCACCGCCACGAACAGCACGGCGAGCACGACGAGCGCGGTACCCGAAAGCGCCTTGCGATTGAATGTCATCGGTCGCTCCTCAGGCCGCTTTCTTGTAGTCGATGACGACCGCGTTGGCGTACAGCCAGACGCCGATCATCAGCACGAAATAGATCAGGTCGCGCAGGTCGATCACCCCCTTGCTGATCGACGTGAAGTGCGTCAGGAAGCTCATCCCCGCCACCGCGTCGACGACGCCCTGCGGCGCGACCGCCCGGAAGAAGTCGAGGACGAGCGGAAAGCCCGCCAGCAGCAGGAGGAAGCAGATGACGACGGTCAGGATGAACGCGATGACCTGGTTGCGCGTCGTCGCCGAGATGCACGAGCCGATCGCGAGGAACGCTCCCGCCATCAGGAGCGAGCCGATGTAGCTCGCGAAGATCACGCCGTTGTCGGGGCTGCCGAGATAGTTGACCGTGATCCAGATCGGGAACGTCAGCACCAGCGCGATCGCGATGAACGCCCACGCGGCGAGGAACTTGCCGAGTACGGCCTGCCACATCGTGACCGGCAGCGTCAGCAGGAGCTCGATCGTGCCGCTCTTGCGCTCTTCGGCCCAGAGCCGCATCGACACGGCCGGCACGAGGAAGAGATAGAGCCACGGATGGAAGTTGAAGAACGGCTGCAGGTCGGCCTGGCCGCGCTCGTAGAAGTTGCCGAGGTAGAACGTGAACGCACCCGACAGGATCAGGAAGATCACGATGAAGACGTAGGCGACCGGCGTCGCGAAGTAGCTGCGCAGTTCGCGCTTGAAGACCGTGACGACGCCGCTCATGTGCGCGCCTCCTTGCCCGTGGCGCCCTGCGTGACGGCGCGGAACACTTCGTCGAGGCGGCCGCCTTCGAGCGCAAGCTCGCGTACAGCTACGCCTTGGCTGGCTAGCGCGGCGCTCACTGCAACGAAAATGGCACGACCTGGCTTCGGGAACGCCGTGATGCGGTTGTCCTGCGGATCGACCTCGATCGCCGCGACGTCGGCGACGCGCGCCAGCGCTTCCTTCGCGGCGCCGATGTTCTCGGCCGTGAGCGACACCGCCTGGTAGTAGCGCGAGCGCGCCTCGAGCTCGGCCGGCGTCGCGTCGGCGAGGATGCGCCCCGCCGCGATGATGATCGCGCGCGTGCACACCGCGTGGACTTCCTCGAGCAGGTGCGTCGACACGATGATCGTCTTGTCGCGCGCCATCGCGTTGATCAGCGTGCGCACCTCGTGCTTCTGGTTCGGATCGAGGCCGTCGGTCGGCTCGTCGAGGATCAGCACGGCCGGATCGTGCAGGATCGCCTGGGCGAGGCCGACGCGGCGCTTGAAGCCCTTCGACAGCGTGTCGATCGGCTGCTCGAGCACGTGCTCGAGATGGAGCCGCGCGATCGCGTCGTCGACGCGCCGCTCGCGCACGTCGCCCTTGAGCTCGCGCACGTCGGCGATGAACTCGAGGAACTCGTGCACGCTCATCTCGCCGTAGCTCGGCGCGCCCTCGGGGAGGTAGCCCACGACGCGCTTCGCCTGCAGCGGCTGCGTTTCGACGTCGAATCCGCCGACCGATGCGCTGCCGGACGTCGGCGCGAGGAAGCCCGCGAGCATCTTCATCGTGGTCGACTTGCCGGCGCCGTTCGGGCCGAGGAAGCCGAGCACCTGGCCGGGCTCTACCTTGAAGCTGATGCCGTCGACGGCGACGAGGCCGCCATAGCGTTTTACGAGTTGTCGGGTTTCTATCATGGTCCGGTTCACCATCGGAAACGGGCGTGCGCAAGCCGAGGCCTGCGACGCGGTGGGCCTTCGATCGATTGCACTCGGAGAGTCCGCGACGCCTCGGACCGCGACACGGAGCCGCAGCCGCCTCCCGGCGGACGAAACGCGAGCGCTGCGGAATGTACCGCAAGATTTGCGAAAAGTTCCCGGGAAGACAACAGTCCGGCGGATCGGGCTAACGAATCGCGGCCTCGTCGAGCGCGTTTTCGCGCGCGATCGGCCGGCTGCCCTGCCCGCCCGGAGGCCGTGGCGCCGGGTAGCGTCGACCGGGCCGCATGGGCCGGAAGCACGGCGCGGCGCCGTCGAACTCCGCGAAGCCCGGCACGCCGGCGAACGGCAGCGGGCGAAGCTCCTGCGGATCGGCGAGCAGGCGGCCGGCGGCGACGTCCGCGGCGACGGCGGCTTCGGCGTCGGGCCAGCGCGCGATCTGCGCGCCGTCGCAGCGTGCCGCGATCGCGTCGCGATCGACGCGCACCGCGAGCGCCCTCCCGACCGGCATCTCGCCGTGCGCGAGCGCGTAGTCGTAGAGCGCGTGACCGACGATCGTCAGCGCGATGCGCGAGCCCCAGGCATTCCGCTGCGCATCGAACAGCGTGCGCCAGTCGTGCGCGTCCCACGCGGCGACGAGATCGTCGCCGTCGAGCCAGACGATCGCGCCCGCTTCGTCGAAATGCGTCAGCGCGCACTGCCCGCGCGTGCGCTCCTTGGCGCCGACGCGCGCGATGTCGGCGGCCTGCCGCGCATTCATCGCCTGCTTGAGCGCCGGGTGCAGGAGCCACATCGCAGCGTTGAAGAGATCGTGCGTGTTCGCTTCGCGCGTGGCGACGAGGCCGCGCTCGGCGATGCGCTGTTCGTAGTGGAGTCCGTCGTCGAGCAGCTCCGGCGTCTGCGCGACGAACCGAAGCGGGAGGTCGAGCAACGCGCTCATGCCATCGAGGTCCGGCGACGCCAAGCGCTCGCGGTAGGGCGCGAGTGCAGCGAACAGCGGATGCGCCGGGATCATGCGGGCTCGATGCTCGCGCCGACGCGGCGGCGCGGCTCCTTGAGCCGCAGTGCGCGCTTCTCGACGAAGGTCCACGAGACCGCCGCGATCAGCAGCACGATCGGCGCCGCGGTCGCGAACAGCACGAGCGGCTCGCGGAGGCCGGCCATCACGAGCGTCTGCTGCACCGGAAACGCCCAGAGGTACGTGCCGTACGAGAGATCGAGACCGCGCGGCATCGACGGCAGCCGCGGCACATAGGCGAACCACAGCACGAAATAGCCGATCGTCGCGCCGACGGCGAGCCCTTCGAGGGGCGTCTTGCGCGCGGCCAGCGCGAGAACCGCGAGCGCGACGAGCGCCGCGCTCGACACCGGCACGTAGCGCCGCAAGAGGCACGCGATGCTGCCGGCACCGAAGAATCCGGCGAGGAGCCCGGGAAGCCACGGCAACAGCGATTCGTGCCGCGCCAGCATCGGCGCGATCACGAAGCCGAGGAAGGCGACCGCGATCGCAGCGCTCGCGAGCCACGGAAAGCGGAACAGCCGCAACGTGCCGGCCGCGGCGACGGCGAGATACAGCGTCGCCTCGACGGGAATCGTCCACAGAGATCCGTTGACCTGCCGCGCGATCGGGTTGCCGGCGAACACGCCCGGCAGGAACGCGCGCTCGACGAAGAGCGACGCATTGCCGAGCGCGTAGCTCAGCGGATCGCCGAAGCCGTCGCCGGCGAAATACGCCGACGCCGGCAGCGTGCTGAGCAGGGGGCCGATCACGAACGCCCACGCGAACACGCAGACGATCAGCGCGGGCCAGAGCCGGAGCGCCCGCGCCCGCAGGAAGCGCAGGAGGTCCGGCCGCCGCTGCCACGACAGCGTGATCAGGAATCCGCTGATCGCGAAGAACATGGCGACGCCCGCGATGTGCGCGTGCATCGTCGGAAAGAGGCGGTGCAGCGGATCGGCTTCGGGCGGCGAAGCGGAGAGGAAATAGCTGTGCCCGAACACGACGAGGAGCGCGGCGAGAAGCCGCAGCAGGAGGATGTTGTCGCGCCCGTCGTCGACGCACGCGGCGAGCGATCGTCCCTTCAGAAACCGCTCGAGCCGCGGCGACACGGCAGGCTCAGGCCGCGACGCGCGCGATCAGGTCGTGCTCGTCGGCGTGGATCACGGTCACTTCCGCGAACTGGCCCGGGCGAAGCTTCTGCCCGTCGTCGATGCGCACGATGCCGTCGATCTCCGGCGCGTCGGCCTTCGAGCGCGCGACCGCGCCGTCGGCATCGACTTCGTCGACGATGACCTGCAGCTTGCTTCCGATCTTGCCCTCGAGCCGCGCGGCCGAGATCTCGGCCTGCACTTCCATGAAGCGCTCGAGCCGTTCTTCCTTGACGTCCTCGGGCACGGGATCGGGCAACGCGTTCGCCTTCGCACCGTCGACCGGCGAATAAGCGAACGCGCCGACGCGGTCGAGCTCCGCCTCGCGCAGGAAATCGAGCAGCTCCTCGAACTCGGCGTCTGTCTCGCCCGGAAAGCCGACGATGAACGTCGAGCGCAGCGTGAGATCGGGACACGCCGCGCGCCATGCGCGCACGCGCGAAAGCACCTTGTCGAC
>DATFRS010000187.1:0-30540 GCA_035263065.1 Rhodanobacteraceae bacterium | reverse complement strand
CCGTCGAACGCTTCGTCCTTGAGCCTGAAGACGCCGTAGCGCGCGCGGCGCTCGGCGACGCGCCAGCGAAGGCCGCTTTCGACCAGCGCGCGAACCGTCGTGCCTTCCTCCGCCGCAACGGCCTTGGCTTCTTCGAACAGTGCGTCGGCGATCTCTATGGTCGTCTTCATATGGCTAGCCATATTGAGCAATATGGCGATATTGCCATAGCGAGATTGCATCGTAAAGACAAGGGCTTACGCAGCGAGGCCGTAACTTCGCAGCAGCGCGTCGGGCTGCGGGTCGCGGCCGCGGAACTCGACGAAGCTCTCGAGCGCCGGCCGCGATCCGCCGACCGCGAGGATCGATTGGCGATACGCCGCGCCGACCTCGCGATTGAAGATGCCTTCCTGCTCGAAGCGGTCGAACGCGTCGGCCGACAGCACCTCGGCCCAGAGATAGCTGTAGTAGCCCGCGGCGTAACCGCCGGCGAAGACGTGCGTGAACGCGTGCGGGAAGCGCTGCCACGCCGGCGGATGGAGCACCGCGACCTCGCGCCGCACTTCGTCGAGCACGTCGAGCGCGCGAACGCCGCGCTGCGGATCGAACTCGCGATGGATGCGGAAATCGAACAGCGCGAATTCGAGCTGGCGCACGAGGAAGAGGCCCGCGTGGAAATGGCGCGCCGCCTGCATGCGCGCGAACAGCGCGTCGGGCAGGCGCTCGCCGGTCTCGTAGTGGCGAGCGAAGAGATCGAGCGCCTCGCGCTGCCAGCCGAAGTTCTCCATGAACTGGCTCGGGAGCTCGACGGCGTCCCACTCGACGCCGCTGATGCCGGCGACGCCGGGATAGTCGACCTCGGTCAGGAGATGGTGCAGCCCGTGGCCGAACTCGTGGAACAGCGTCAGCACGTCGTCGTGCGTCAGGAGCGAGGGCGTCGTCGCGGTCGGCGGCGCGAAGTTGCAGGTCAGGAACGCGACCGGCATCTGCGTCCTGCCGTTGTGGCGGAAGCGGCTCAGGCACACGTCCATCCACGCACCGCCGCGCTTGCCGGCACGCGCGTAGAGATCGACGTAGGCGCCGGCGAACACGCGGCCGCCCGCGTCGATGAGGTCGTAGTAGCGCACGTCGGGATGCCAGACGTCGACGTCGTCGCGGCGCTTCAGCGATACGCCGAACACGCGCTCGGTGATCGCGAAAAGGCCCTCGATCACCGCGTCGAGCGCGAAATACGGCTTCAGCTCCTCTTCGTTGAGCGAGTACTTGCGCTCGCGGAGCTTCTCCGACGCATAGCCGACGTCCCACGGATCGAAATTCTCGAGACCGAGCTCGGTCTTGGCGAATGCGCGCAGCTCCGCGAGCTCGCGCTCGGCCACGGGCTTCGCACGCAGCGCGAGATCGCGCAGGAACGAAAACACCGCATCCGGCGACGGCGCCATCTTCGTCGCGAGCGATTCCTCGGCCGAGTCGCGGAAGCCGAGCAGTCGTGCCGCCTCGTGCCGCAGCGCGACGATCGCCTCGATGCGCGCGGAATTGTCGAAGCGGCCCGCATCCGGACCCTGGTCCGACGCGCGCGTCTGGTACGCGCGATAGACGCGCTCGCGCAGCGCCCGGTCGTCCGCATAGGTCAGCACCGCCTGCACGCTCGGCTGCTTCAGAGTCACGCGCCAGCCGGCCTCGCCTTTTTCCTCGGCATACGCGCGCAGCACCGCGCGGCCGGATTCCGGGATGCCGGCGAGCGATTTCTCGTCGGCGATCGTCTCGCTCCAGGCATCGGTCGCGTCGAGCACCGCGTTCTCGAAGTCGGTCGACAGCTTCGCGAGCTCGTTGGCGATCTCGCGAAAGCGCGAGCGGTCGGGCTCTTCGAGCGCGACGCCCGACAGACGGAAATCGCGGAGCTCGTGCTCGACGAGCGTGCGCGCCGCGCGCGGCAGCGCGCCGAAATCGCCGGCCTCGGCGACGGCGCGGAACGCGGCGTAGAGCTCGCGATTCTGGCCGAGCTCGCTCGCATGGTCGACGATCTTCTCCTGCGCGGATGCATACGCCTCGCGCAGCTCCGGCGAATCCTTGACGCCGTGCAGGTGCGATACCGGCGCCCACGCGCGGTTCAGCCGGTCCTCGAGCTCCTCGCCGGCGAGCACGACGGCCGAGAAATCGCGCGGCGCGTCGTCGGCGAGCAGCGTCTCGATGCGCCCGCGGTAATCGGCGAGCAGCGCATCGACGGCGGGTTCGATGTGCCCGGCCGTGATCGCGGAGAAACGCGGCAGGCCTTCGGTGTCGAGCAGGGGATTCGTATCGGACATGAGTGTCGGGAGGCTGGATCGATCCCGAAACTTGGAGCAGTGCCGCGCCGAAATCAAGCCGACCGGGCCGTCGCCGCGGCGCCAGGTGCTAGGCTTGCGGCCGCATGAACATCCGTCCGTATCTCGACACCCGCCCGCGCCTCGGCGCCAACGTCTACGTCGATCCCGCCGCGCTCGTCATCGGCGACGTCGTGATCGGCGACGATTCGTCGATCTGGCCGTGCGCCGTCGCGCGCGGCGACGTGCACTACGTGCGCATCGGCGCGCGCACGAACATCCAGGACGGCGCGGTGCTGCACGTCACGCACGACGGCGAATACACGCCCGGCGGCTTTCCGCTGATCATCGGCGACGACGTCACGATCGGTCACGGTGCGATCGTGCACGCGTGCACGGTCAAGGATGCCTGCCTCATCGGCATGAACGCGACGGTGCTCGACGGGGCCGTCGTCAGCCGCCACAGCATGGTCGGCGCGGGCGCGGTCGTCTCGCCGGGCAAGGTCGTCGGCGAAGGCGAGCTCTGGATCGGCAATCCCGCGCGCCGCGTGCGCATGCTGAGCGAGCAGGAGATCGAGCGGCTCTACTATTCCGCGCGGCATTACGTGAAGCTCAAGAACAACTACCTCGCTGCCGTCGCCTCTGCATAGGAACCGCGCGTCCTCGGCGATGTCATCAGAACATCGAACGCGTATGGCGACCGATCAATGCCCATCAAGCAACGCGACGCCTGGACTGCGTTATGCCTCGTTGGCGTGATCCCGGCGACCCTGGTTCTCTCGAATCCCTGGATCGACGGTACGCCCGAGTTCGTGCAACGCCAACGCCTCACCGCGCTCGCCCACGCGATCGACCAGTACACGGCCGACGTCGGCGCATTGCCCGGCGAGCTGCCCGACCTGCTCGGGTCGCGCGAGCGCGGGTGGCAGGGCCCATACGCGCACGGCTCCCTACTGCGGGATCGCGACGGCGTCGACGTGACCTATTCGATTGTTGATCCAGCGGCCGCCGAGTATCGAATCGACATCCCAGCGCACATTGCGAAGAGCGGGTTGCGCGTGTTCAAGGTCAGCCTCGACCGTACAGCACGAGCAGCGAACCTTCGAACCGATAGTGACGCATTGGGCCGGTCTAACGGCTAAGCGCAGGGATCGCCGCCCTTCGATCACCGTCGCAGGCGCAGTTCATGGCTGAATGCGGCGCTTGCGGAACGGTCATTCCGGGAGGAGCATCACGCAAGACGTGCCGGGGGGTTCAGCATGCGCGTGCTTCGCTCGTGTTTCGTTCTTGCTGGTCTCGCCGCATCGGCCGCCGCAGCCGAGCCGCCCGCGTTCGAGTCGATCGCGCAGCAGGTGACTGTGACGCCGAAGAGTGGCACGACGGCGTCGATCGCGGTCACGCTGAAGCCCGGCATGCAACTCTCACCCGACGTTGCGGCGCAGCTCGGCCTCGCGCAGGCCACGAGCGCCACGGGTCCGCGCGTCGCCGCGAATGCCGCGTTCGACTTCGCGACGTTCAAGCAGGACCAGCAGCGCCGGGACGATCTCGCCCGACGCGGCGCACTCGTGCCGATCTTCGAAGGACGGCATTTCAAGGGGTGGCGGCAGATCGCGCGCGTCGACCCGCAGCTCATCACCAGCGCCGTGACTGCGAAGACGCCGATCGACATCCCGATCGACGCGTTCGCCGGCATTCCGGTCACGATCGACCCGAGCAAGGAGCTCATGATCACGGACCTCAGCGTCGTCGAGGATCCGACGCGCACCTACGATGCGTGCACGCAGACCGGCACGCCGATGGGTGCATGGACGTTCGGCCGGCTGATGACCGACATCGCGAACGGCCGCGACGCGTCGGACCTGGTCGAGAAGTGGCTGCGTCTCTGGGCGAGCGACCAGACCGTCAACACGTTCGTCGTGCCGAATCGCGCCGGCATCTCCGATTTCCTGCTGTCGACGTGGCGGCGGACGAACGGCAAGCTCGACTTGAGCCAGGCGCCGATGCGTCTCCTCGCGATCGTCAACCGCATCGATCTGCGCACGAACCGCGCGTACGGCGGCGGCGACGCCGGCGAGGGACGGTTCGTCTTCGGCGTGATGAACCCGTCCGACTGCCAGGCGGTACCGTTCTTCACGCTGATCCTGGAATACGGCGTGCCGAAATCCGGCTGCGTCGCGGTCCGCACGTGGGCGCAGCAATGGCACGCGCTGGGGTCGCTGAAGCTCGGCACCCCGCCGTTCAACCCGGCGCTGCAGCAGCTCACGGACACCTTCGCGAAGGCCAACGCCAATCCGGCCAGGCCGAACGGCAGCGCGCTGAATCAGCTTCGCTCGGAAGAAGGCGAGCTCGCGACGCCGTGGGAGCTGCGCGAATTCCGCCTAGACGGGACGTCGCATCTCTTCGTCGAATCGACCGTCGCGCAGACGCCGGACATCCGCTTCAACGCGAATCCGAACCTGCACACGCTGACCGACTACATCAACGCGAACCAGGCGGCGATCCTCAACGGCAGCTACGCGGTGCCGCAGAAGTATCCCGGCAACCAGGCGTTCCTCGGCGCGAGCGCGCCGAACGTGCTGTTCTTCTGGAATGGCATTCCGCCGGCGATCTCGAACGACGCGCGACACGCGTTTTCGCTCGGAACGTGCAGCGGCTGCCACGGCCAGGAGACGGGCACGTTCTTCACGCACGTCACGCCGAGGCCGAGCCATCAGGTCGCGGCGCTCTCCGAATTCCTGATCGGCCATCCCGGCACGCTGCGCAATCCCGGAACGGTGACGAAGCCGGATCCCGTCGACAGCTCGCCGCGAACGTACGGCGACCTGCTCGCGCGCCAGTCGAAGCTCGACGCGATTCTCGGTGCGAGCTGCAACGCGCTCGGGCCGTATCAGCAGGCGCTCGGAAGCCCGCTCAACATGGTGCATTGAACTCGCAGTTACCGCTTATCGTGCGAGGCGCTGCGGCCTGTTGCGTCGCGCGCTTGCGATCAGCCCCGCACTTCCGCGATCGTCGTCGCCGCGAAGTTCCGGACGCGCTCCCAGTGGGCCGCAGCGTCGAGACACTCCCATTGATCGTCCTCTCGGCCTTCAACTCTCCGAATCACCCGGTCCTGCTCTAGAGACGACAGGTATCGCTGCGCTAGCCGATCGGATCCCCGGACGATGGAATTGAAATTGGTACGAGAAAAGATTGGCACAACCTCAACCAGCGTCGCAAAGCCGCTTTTCCATCTTGCCGAATGGAGCTTTTCGTCTAGTACCGCTCTCATTTGTAGAAGCGATTGCATCGCAAATTCTGTGACGGACGCGCCCCATCGCTCGAGCATTCCCCAGAATGCGAGGTATGGGCCGCAGTTTCCGTCAAATACTGCGGCGAAGAAGCGCGCCACAGCGTCTCTCTTCGCGCTCAGTCCCGCCGCCAGGACAATTCCCCGTGACGCAGAACCCTGTTTCCGGCAGCTTTGCAGCGCGACCAGCAGTCGGGCGACACGGCCATTGGCATCCTTGAACGGATGTATGGTCAGGAATTGATAGTAGGCCATCGCCAGCGCAAGCGATTCCGGGACGTCTTCTCTCCGCAGGAACGCAACGAGATCCGCCAGGTACTCTTCGATTTGACCTGAAGGTGTCGGAACGAGCGCGGCCGAGGCAGGGATCTGGCCTCCTACCCAAGTAAGCACCGATCGATAGGGAGTGGCGTTCGGATTCGGGAGTCCCCGCACCTTGCCGTTGATCGTTCGCAGCGTGGTTTCCGAGATCGGCGATACGGCATTCGACTGGATCAGGTCGCGAGTGAATCTCGCGGCCGCGATGTCAGCGCTCGTGACGGCCGAGCCCTGCATCTGTTCCCTTCGCAGACAAGCGCGCTCGGACAGAATCATGCTCAACAGCGGCGAGGACGCGGCCAATGTGAGCGAACGATCGTATTCTGGCTCTCTTGCGGGACGACGGACGCAAGGTTGGATCGAGATATCGCTGAGCAGGCTTGGCAATGCGTACTGGATGGGCTGATTCGCGATCGATGTCTCGACGAAGATTCGCTGGCCTCTCGGAAGGGAAACATCATCCATTCACGCTTCCGCTCGCGGGTTCGAAGCACTGCGGAGGCTGATCCGTCTCGAGTGGCTCGTGGAAATATTTTTCGAACATGTCTTGAGCCCATGCCTCCGATTGCTGAACGTCGGCCTCGGAAACGCTCCCGGATGCGCGGATGGCATTCAATCGCTCAGCCTTCTGGGCTTTGAGCTCGCCTGTCGCGCCGAGCTCCTGCAGCTTGACATAGGCATATTCCTTGACCGGATCGGTGGGGAAGACCTGGGCAAAGAGCCCGTACTTCTTGCTTGGTGCATAAGCGAATCCCATTAACGAGACCACACTCCAGTTGCCGTCTTTCACAGCGGCGTCTGCGAACTCCGGCGCGAACTGAACATAGCGCTCGTATTCAGCCGCTGGCGGCGCTCCGGAAATGTCGTCGGACCCGAAAATGTCGGGGGGCCTCCAAAAGTCTTGGAAACTCCGATCGAGATAACATGCAACGGCCGTCTTGTTCCCGGCCCGCGCCGCCGCAAGCAGGATCTGGTCGACATCACGCGCCAGTTCAGCCTTGTCGCCTTCCGTGCACATGTTCTCGCTGCCCGCGAGTAGTTCACGCAGGTGGCTTTTGTCCTGTTGTATCTCCTGATACTTCTCTTCGGTCGTCTCGGACTGCCGTACCGACGCAAGCGAATCGATTGCATTTTGTAGCGACAGCGCCTTGGCGCAGCTTTGCGTGTCAAGAAAAAGGCGCTCGGCAGCGGCCTTGTCGCCGCGGAGTACGCGTGCGAACAGCTGGCTTTTCGACATCGCCCACGGTGTTCCCTCTGGTGGCAGGGCCGGACTTATTTGCAGAGATGAACCTTTCAAAGGCTCCATCTTGTTGGCGGAGTTCGACTCCCTGGGTGGTTCGCTGGCTGCGGCTGCGGCTGCCGCTGCTCGCGTATGCCGTTCTTCACGGCCAATGAACACCAGAGCGGTCACCGCCAGCGCCACAAGTGCGATCAAGAAGAGAAATTTCTGATTTGTCCGTGCGCTCATTTGCATTAGTTCCGCAGTTCCGCCTGCCAAAGTATCGCCAAGGTTGCGACCCATCCTTGGATCGCATTCGTATTATCACAGCCCGTCACGGACACGCGGCGCCGTGAGCATTCTTGTACGCGTCGGCTGCCGCGACACCGTAGCCTTCGGCCCGCTGTTCGTTCGTAACGCCGTTTTGGTGCGCGAACTCGTGAGCAGCAGTCGCAACCGCATTTTCGATGGCCGTATAGTTTCGAGGCTGCGTCACCACTTGGTTCGAATTCGGTGGTATGTATGTGGGGCTGTCGTTGTAGGGCATCACCCCGGAAGCGTAGAACGTGGTTTGTCCCAATGGCCAAGGGGTACCGGGATGCGGATCGACCGTAACGCCGTCCACCGGATAGAAGCCCGGCGGCGGTACGCTCGATGTGTAGGAATACGTATAGAGGTGATTGTTGTTGGCAAACTGAAAGACGTTGAGGAAGGCCGTCGGATAAATCTTATGGTAACGGCCGTATGTCTGGGCGCCGCAGAGGATTTTGCTCATCGGCGGTACCTGAGCGGGCGGGATCGCAGGTGGCGGAGGCGGCGGGTCACCGCCGGGATTGCAGTCCGCCGTGCAGTTTGGGTTGCTTGTACCGGAGCCACCTCCACCGCCCGGATCCGGTCCGTATCCATAGGGATAGGGAGCCGTAACAACGACAGGCGGGAGCGTCACTTGTGCGAACACGACCCCGGAACTCATTGCCAGAGTTGCGAGGACGATCCCTCGAACGGCACCGCGTACTGACCGAAGCTGATGATCTCCCAATTCGCGATAGCTGATTTCCAAACGCGAGTTAGCGCGACACATAGGTCTATTTCATCCTTGCGTAGAGATTGAAAGGCACTCGTATGTGAGGGAGGTCCTTCCGTCATCCGGACGCGCTGCAGGACATCAAGTCTTGTTACGAGAAACGATGAGCAATGCCGCCAAGCACAGGCACGCTCTCGCGACGGGCAAGAAATCAGAGACTTGTTGCGAGGCAACAAAACGATAGTCGGTTTGCTAACCGACGTCGTCGAAAAACGTCGGCGCGATACGCCCTGAGGACTCGTCCGCCGTCGTTGCGAGAAGAAAATGCGTTGCGATGGCGACGGGCGCGCTATGGCAATGTCGCAACTTCGAGGCGCATCAACATAGCCATTGCGTACTCGCGATCATTCCCACACATCGCAAGCGAAGGTCGCAGGCGGACGCACACGGCCGGTCGCGCCGGCTGCCCGAATAGTTTGCAGCGGTTGTCGTCCGTGAGCTGCACGCAACGCACGCCGGCAGGCTTGCCGTTCGGCATGCCTGGAATCGGCGAGGAGATCGAGGGCGCGATGCAGCAGGCGCCGCAGCGTACGCGGCAGTCCATGGTCACGCTCCCGCCAGCGAAGGCGGCGTGTCGCCGCGCAGCGCAGCGAGCACCGGTGCGGTATCTGGCCGCAGCGCGTGCCAGATCGTGAAAGAATCCGCCGCCTGCTCGACGAGCATGCCAAGCCCTTCGGACGCTCGCGTTGCGCCGGCCGCGCGCGACCAGCGCAGGAACGCTGCGGCTGCATCGCCGTACGAAAGGTCGTAACACAGCGTGTCGGATCGGATGAACGACGACGGCCACTCGAACGTCGCCGTTGCGTGACCCGCGGCCGTGGCATGCACGACGAGATCGAAGGCGGCGCCATCGAGCTCGCTTGACGTCAGGGCGCGCGCGCCTGCGCCGACAGATGCAGCAAGCTCGCGCGCACGCTCGTGCGTGCGATTCACGATCGCGAGGTGCGCGCCCGCATCCACGAGTGCAAATGCGACCGCGCGCGCCGCGCCGCCCGCGCCGAGCAGCAGGCACGCGTGTCCGCGCGGATCAAACGCGTGTCGCGTCGCGACGTCGCGCAGGAATCCGCTGCCGTCGGTGCTGTCGCCGCGCCAGCTATCGCCGGCGCGAATCAGCGTGTTCACGCTGCCGCAGCGGCGCGCTCGGTCGCTGACTTCAGCGCAAAGCGCGAACGCATCCTGCTTCAGCGGCAGCGTGACGTTCGCGCCCACGCCGCCGTCACGCGCGAACGCGTCGAGCTTCACAGAAAACTCGTCGCGCCCCGCTTCGATCGCGCGGTAGTCGACGCCAATGCCGAGCTGCGCGCCGAACATCGCATGGATGCGCGGCGACAGCGAATGCGAGATCGGTTGACCGAAGACCGCGTAGCGAGGCCCGGCCATGCGGACGCTCAGCGACCCTCGCGCAGCCACATCGCGACGTCGAGCGCGAAGTACGTCAGCACGGCGTCGGCGCCGGCGCGGCGGATGCCGGTCAGGGCTTCGAGCACGCAGGCGCGCTCGTCGAGCCAGCCGTTCCGGAACGCGGCCTTCAGCATCGCGTATTCGCCGCTGACCTGGTACGCGAGCGTCGGCACGCCGAAGCGCTCCTTCACGCGGCGCACGATGTCGAGGTACGGCATCGCGGGCTTCACCATGACCATGTCGGCGCCTTCGTCGAGGTCGAGCGCGATCTCGCGCAGCGCCTCGTCGGCGTTGGCCGGATCCATCTGGTACGTGTACTTGTTGCCTTTGCCGAGATTGCCGGCCGAGCCGACGGCATCGCGGAACGGTCCGTAGAACGCCGAGGCGTATTTCGCCGAGTAGGCGAGGATGCGCGTGTGCACGTGGCCGGCGGCTTCGAGCGCGCTGCGGATCGCGCCGATGCGGCCGTCCATCATGTCGGACGGCGCGACGACGTCGGCACCGGCGTCGGCGTGCGACACGGCCTGCTTGACCAGCGCCGCGACGGTCTCGTCGTTGACGACGTAACCGGAATCGTCGATGAGCCCGTCCTGTCCGTGCGTCGTGAACGGATCGAGCGCGACGTCGGTGATGACGCCGAGCTCCGGAAACTCCTTCTTGAGCGCCTGCACCGCGCGCTGCGCAAGGCCGTTCGCGTTCCACGCCTCGCGCGCATCGAGGCTCTTCGCCTCCGGCGGCGTCACCGGGAACAGTGCGAGCGCCGGAATGCCGAGGCCGTGCGCCTCGCCGGCGACGCGCAGCAGCTCGTCGATCGACACGCGGTCGACGCCCGGCATCGACGGCACGGGCTCGCGCGTCGCGCGGCCTTCGCGCACGAACACCGGCAGGATCAGGTCGGCCGGCAGGAGATCGGTTTCGCGCATCAGCGCGCGCGAGAAGGCGTCGCGGCGCATGCGGCGCGGGCGGGTCTGCGGGTAAGGCATCGCGAAAAGGCGCGGAAGTCCGAAACATTCATTGTACGCGCCCCGGCCTGGATTATGCTTGCGGCACATCGCGAGCCGGCGCGGGAGCGTTGCCGGCGGCGGTTTTCGAGCAGGGGGCTCGACGGTCGATGACATTGAGAGCGCCAGAAGCGAGGAGGCTTCGGCTCACGCGCATCGTCGCGGCGGTCGCCTTTGCCGCATTCGGATTCGTTCGGGCAGGCGGCATCGCGCTCGCACCAGGCGCGTCGCGCAGCGAAACCGCGGCGGCCGGCGAGACGCGCACGTACCGATTGAAGCTCGACGCGGGGCGCGCTCTGGAGCTTTCGCTGAAGCAGGACGACGCGACGGGCCTCGTGCTGCGCTGGAGCGCGGGCGCGAGCGAGGCATCGCTGGGCACGGAAGCCGGCCGCGGCTCGACGTTGCGCGCCGTGCTGGTCGCCGACGCGCCGACGACGTGGAGCATCGCGATCGCTGCGGCGAAACCGGACGCGGCGTTCCGCTACACGATCGCGATCGCAGCCGCGCATGCGGCGACGAAAGCGGATCGCGACCGGTCGGACGCGACGATCGCGCTCGCGAAAGCCGAAGCGTTGCGCGCCAAAGGCGACAAGGCCGCCGCCAACGACGCGCGTGCGCTGTACCAGGGGTCGGTCGCCGCATCGAAGGCGGCGGATGACGCGTGCGGCGCGCGGCACGCCTATGTCGCGCTGTCGGGTCTCGAGCACGACATCGTCGACGCCGCCGCGCAGAAGGCCGCGGCGCAGGCCGCGCTCGACCAGCCGTGCGACGGCGACGTCGCCGAGCGCGCTCTCGCCGAGCGGCTGCTCGGCAGCGCGTCGATCAACCAGGGCGATTTCGCGGCGGGCACGCGCGAGACCGAGCGTGCCGTCGCATCGTTCCGGGAAACGGGCGACGTCTATCAGCAGGGCATCGCGCTGCGCAATCTCGGGCTCGCGTACGCCGAATCGGGCGAGGTCGAGAAAGCGCTCGCGACGACGCATGCCGCGCTCGAAGCCGCGGAGAAGACCGGCGACGGCAAGCTCCTCGCGCTAGTGCGCAACGATCTCGCGTTCATGCACAACGCGCGCGGCGAGTTTGCGCTCGCGATCGATGCGTACCGGCAGACGCTCGATGTGCTGCGCGCGAATCCGTATCCGATGGCCGAGGCGGTCGCGTGGATCAACCTCGGCATCGCCTACGGCCAGCTCGGCGACGGCGAGCAGGCGATGGCGGCGTACACGAAAGGCGAGAGCGTCGCGAAGTCGGTCGACTGCTGGTCGTGCCTTGCCGAGATCGAAGTCGACCGCGGCGACGACCTGCTCGACGGCGGCGCCGTCGCGACCGCACAGGCCGCGTACAACCGCGCGCTCGACATCGCCGGCGCGCACGAGCTCGTGCGCCAGCGCGCCGAAGCGCTGCGCGGCCTCGGGCGCTGTGCGATGGCGAAGCAGGACTGGACGCACGCGCGCATGCTGTTCGAAAGCGCGCGCGACGAGCTGCACCGCACGCACGGCGTCGTCAACGAATCGGTCGTCTACGCGATGCTCGGCGATCTCGACAGCCGGCTCGGCCGTCTCGCGCAGGCACGCGCGAACTACGAGCAGGGCCTCGCGCTGGCGAGGCAGGCCGACAACGAAGCGTGGCAGGCCGTCGCGCACGCGAGCCTGGCGCGCGTCGCGCGCGACGGCGGCGATCTCGACGCGGCGAAGCGCGAGATCGAGCAGGCGATCGCGCTGATCGAGTCGGAGCGCACGCGCATCGGCGCGCCGGATCTGCGCACGAGCTACTTCGGCACGAAGCGGGCCTACTACGCGCTCGAGATCGACGTGCTGATGCAGCTCGACGCGAAGCATCCCGGCCAGGGTCACGCAGCGGCAGCGCTCGTCGTCGCCGAGCGGGCCCGCGCACGGCAGCTGCAGGAACAGCTCGCGGAGCGCGCGATCGATCTGGCCGGCGATGTCGATCCGGCGCTGATCGCCGCGCAAGGCTCTGCCGAGGATCGCCTGCACGCGCTGGCTTACCAGCTCTCGCAGGTCGACGAGAAGGACACCGCGCATCGCGACACGCTGCGCGCGCAGATCGACGAGGCGAGCCGCGGCGTCGACGACGCACGCGGGCGCATCCGCCTCGCGCATCCGCGCTACGCGGAGCTGACGCATCCGTCGACGCTCGGTCTCGACGAGATGCAGCACGCGCTGATCGACGCCGGCGTCGACGTGCTCGAATTCTGGCTCGGCGACGAGCGGAGCTACGCCTGGCTCGTCACGCGCGACGCGCTGCGTGCGTTCGTGCTGCCGGGTCGCGCCGCGATCGAGCGCCAGGTCGGTGCGCTGCGCGAGGACCTGCTCGCGCCTTCGCGTGCGTCGCCGTCGATTCCGATGGAGCAGCGCGCCGCAACCGACGCAGCGGCGCTGGAGGCGACGCGCAAGAGCGCCTCGGCGCTGGCGACGCAGCTGCTGCCCGCGCCGCTGCGCGGCGCGTGGCGTCACGACGTCGCGATCGTCGCCGACGGGGATCTGCAGGCGATTCCGTTCGCGGTCCTCGACGACTCGCGCGCGTACGTCTATCTCCCGTCGATCGGCACGCTGCGCGGCCTGCGCTCGCTGTCGCGCTCGACGGCGCCGGCGCGCTCGGTCGCCGTGCTCGCCGATCCGGTGTTCCGCGCCGACGACGCGCGGCTCAAGGGCAACGGCGCGGCGCCGATCGATACCGGCGACGCCGTGCTGCTGCGCGCCGCGAGCGAAGCCGGGATCTCAAACCTGCCGCGCCTGCCGCACACGCGCGACGAGGCCGATGCGATCGGCGCGCTCGCCGATGCGAAGGCGCGCTGGGTTGCGCTCGATTTCGCGGCGAATCGCGCCGCGTCGCTCGGTGCGCGCTGGCAGGACTACGCGATCGCGCACTTCGCGACGCACGCGCTCCTCAACGCGCAGCATCCGGAGCTCTCCGGCATCGTGCTCTCGCTGTATGACGCGAACGGGCGCGCCGAGGACGGGTTCCTGCGCGTCAACGACATCTACCGCCTGCACATGCCGGCCGATCTCGTCGTGCTGAGCGTGTGCGATTCGGCGACCGGCAAGAG
The DNA here is from genome assembly GCA_035263065.1 of Rhodanobacteraceae bacterium. GTDB lineage: Bacteria > Pseudomonadota > Gammaproteobacteria > Xanthomonadales > Rhodanobacteraceae > Dokdonella_A. Next base: position 16,888 of record DATFRS010000187.1, on the reverse strand, counting down.
CGTCGGCGCGGAAGGCGCGGCGACGCTGGCGCGCGCATTCTTCTACGCGGGCTCGCGCCGCGTCGTCGCGAGCCTCTGGCCGGTCGACGACCGTGCCAGCGTCGCGTTCATGCGCGCGTTCTATCGCGCGCTGCTCGCCGACGGTCGCCGCCCGCAGGATGCGCTCGTCGACGCCGGGCGCGAGATGCAAAAGGACCCGCGCTGGCGTGCGCCGTACTACTGGAGCGGCTACGTGCTGCAGGGCGACTGGCGATGAACGATGCGCGCGCGGCGGCCGAAGCGCGCGGCCACTTCGATGCGCTGCTGCAGCGCCTGCGCGCCGACGGCGGCGAGGCGCTCGGCTACGAGGCGCTGCGCCGGCGCCTGATCCAGTTCTTCCGCCTGCACGTGCCGGCGGAGGCCGAGGATCTCGCCGACGTCGCGCTCGATCGCCTCGCGCGCAAGGTCCATGCAGGCACCGAGGTCGGCAACGTGCCGTCGTACACGCTCGGCATCGCGCGCATGGTGCTGCACGAGTCGCATGCGCGCAGCGCGCGGCGGCGCGCGGCCGAGGACGATCCGACGCTGATGCCCGACGCGGACGACACGGGCGGCGAGACCGACGCCGCGCTCGCCGCGCTGTCGACGTGTCTCGACGCAGCGGGCGGCGAGTCGCGCGGCCTGATCCTCGCGTACTACGGCGCCGACGGCGCCGCGCGCATCGCCGAGCGGCAGCGGCTTGCGGCCGAGCGCGGCATCTCGCTCAACGCGCTGCGCAATCGTGCGCTGCGACTGCGCGAGGCGCTCGAGGAATGCGTGAAGTCGCGCATGGGCTGGAGCGACGCGCCGTGATGGATCGCGCGCGCGGCTCACCTGCCTCAGAACCGGCGCGATCGTGCGCCCGGCCGGAACCCCGATGACCGAGCCCACCGACGAAACCCTGCGCCGCTGGCTGCTGCAGCGCCTGCCGCCGCACGAAGCGGAGCCGCTTGAGCAGCGGCTTCTCGCCGAGGCCGAGCTCGGCGATCGGTTGCGCGGGGCGGAGAACGACCTGCTCGACGATCTCGTCCGCGGGCAGCTCGACGACGCCGATCGCGTCGCCGCGACGCGGCACTTCGGCGCAACCGCGCGCGATCGCCTGCGCCTTCGCATCGCGGCGGCGCTGGCGCGAGTCGTCGGCAGGCCGCGAGTCGCGCCCCGCAGCGCGTGGTCGTCGCGCCGTCGGCGCATCACGGCGATCGGTGCGCTGGCCGCGGCGGCCGCACTCGTCGTCGCCGTCATCGGCATTCGCCCACCGCCGGATGCGACCGCGACGATCACGCTGATGGCGAGCCAGCAGCGCGGCGCGGCCGTCACCGAGATCGCGATCCCGCGCGGTGCCGCGGCAGTGAAGCTGCAGGTCGAGGTCGATGCGGCGGACGTGCGCTACGCCGTCAGCATCGAAGGCGCGGCGCCGTTCGCGGCGCGCGATGTTGCCGTGCGCGAGGCCGGCGCGTACCGCTTCGTCGAAGTCACGGTGCCGGCCGCGGCGCTCGCGGCGGGCGAGCACCGCGTGCGCGTCGTCGCCGAGCGCGGCGATCGCGAGGCGACCTGGGAGATCCGCACGCGCGGCGAATAGCCGCGTGATGTATCGCCGGAAACGCACACCCTCTGCAGCGGCGCCCGGCGCACCGCTCGAGGGGGATTCCATGGCGTCGTTCCGATTTCGTGCCGCGCTCGGCGTGCTCGCGCGCCTGGCGCTCGTCTCATCGTTCGCTCTGATGTGCAGTGTCGGCGCCTGCGCGGCGGCGAACGGCTCGCCCATCCCGTTGCAAGGCCACCAGCTCGACGCACTCGCCCGCGCCGAGCGCATCGCGCCGAAGAGCGGCGGCGCGTCGATGACGCTGACGATCGTCCTGCGCCGTTCCGACGACGCCGGTTTCGGGCGCTTTGTCGCCGACGTCTACGATCCGTCGTCCGCGTCGTTCCGCAAGTTCGCGACGCCGCGCGACGTGTCCGATCGATTCGGTCCGAGCGCGGACGATTACGCGGTCGTGCGCAGCTACTTCACGGGGGCCGGCTTCAGCGTCGTCGAGGAATCGGGCAACCGCCTGACGCTGACCGTGCGCGCGCCGCGCGATCGCGTCGAGTCGACGCTCGCCGTGCGCATCGGCGATTTCCGCCTCGACGGCCGTGAATTCTTCGCGAACGAAGGAGATCCGGCGCTGCCGGCCGACATCGCGGCGCGCGTGCAGGCGATCGCGGGCCTCTCGAACCTCGCCGGCGCCGAGCCGCTGCGGGAGTTCCACATCGTGATCTTTTCGACCGTTTGCCTCGTGATCGCGCAATTCGATTTCAACTACCTCATCGCCGAGGTGGGCAGCGTGGACGCGCAGGCGGCGTATCTGCGCGCCGTCGCCAAGTGCATCAACTGGAACAGCCTCGCGGCCGGCTACGGCAAGCTGATCGGCGTCGATCCGCCGCCGCCGGCCTGGCAGGGCGTCGACGGCACCGGGCAGACGGTCGGACTGGTCGAGTTCGACAACTACCTCGCGAGCGACGTCGCCGACTACATCCAGCTCGTCGGCCTTCCGGCGACTCAGATCGACAAGGTGACGAGGGTCGACGTCGGCGGCGGCACGCCGCGCGGCGCGAACCAGGACGAGGTCCTGCTCGACATCGCCGACGTGCTGTCGATCGCGCCGGGCGCCGACATCAAGGTCTACGACGCGCCGTTCAACGGCGGCGCGAGCTTCCAGGCCGTCTTCAACGCGATGATCGACGACGGCGTCACGATCATCAGCAACAGCTGGGCGTACTGCGAGGACCAGACGACGCTCGCCGACGTTACGAGCATCGATGCGGTCCTGCAGGCGGCAGCGGCGTCCGGCATCTCGGTGTTCTCCGGCGCGGGCGACAGCGGCAGCACGTGCCTCGACGGCGCGGCGAACACGATCGCGGTACCGGCGGGCTCGCCGAATCTCACGGCGGTCGGCGGTACGTCGCTGACGCTCGGCCCCGGCTACTCGTACGGCAGCGAGACGTGGTGGAACGGCAGCGGCGACACGCCGCCGACCGGCCAGGGCGGCTTCGGCACGAGCCGTTTCTTCGCGCGACCGGCGTACCAGAACGGCTTCAATCCGGCGCCAATGCGCTCGATCCCCGACGTGTCGGCCAATGCCGATCCCGCACACGGCGTGCAGATCTGCGCGGCGAGCCTCGGCGGCTGTCCGACCGGCGGGCTGTACGGCGGCACGAGCAGCTCGACGCCGATCTGGGCCGCGTTCACGGCGCTCCTGAATCAGGCGCAGGGCGAGAACCTCGGCAACCTCAACGCGGCGATGTATGCGCTCGCGGCGACCGACGCGTTCCATGCGCCGGCGTCGATGGGCAGCGACTTCGCGCACGTCGGTATCGGCTCGCCGAACCTCGCGCGGCTGCACCAGCACCTGACGAGCCAGTCGTTCGGCGCCGTCGATGCGTCGGTGTCGGAGGTGCACGCGTACGGCGACGGCAACTTCGCCTTTCCGGCCGATCTCGACGTGCCGATCTACGTCTCGGCCGACGGCACGACGGAAGCCTACGTCGTCGTGCGCGTCGCCGACGGCAACGGCAACCTCGGCGGCGGCATTGCGGTGTCGCTCGCGGCGAACGCAGGCAGCCACGCGACGATCACGCCGCCGAGCGGCGCGACCGACGCGAATACCGGGACGATCGTGTTCCGCATCACCGACGTCACGCCCGAAGCGCTGACGTTCACCGCGACGGCGGGCGGCGTCGCGCTCGCGGCGTCGCCGCGCATCACGTTCGTCTCGCCGCCGGCGACGGCGGCCGGCATCATGGCGTTCCCGACGACGGTGCCGGCCGACGGCATCGGCACGACGACGATCACGGTGACGCTGCGCGACGCCGACAATCATCCGTCGCCCGGCAAGCACGTCACGCTGTCGCAGGACGGCCACTCGGTCGTTACGGGCCCCGATCCGCCGGTCAGCGACGCGAACGGCGAGGTCGTGTACACGGCGACCGACACGCTCGAGGAAACCGTCACCTACACGGCCGTCGACGACACCGACGGCGGCCTCCCGATTCCGGGCACCGCGGTCGTCACGTTCAGCGGCTCCGCGGCGGGCTCGTGCGTCGTGCCGCCAAGTGCCGGCGACAACTACGTGCTGACGCCGTTCGCGAACGGCTTCGCCGCCGCGCCGTTCTTCTACGGCAACGTCAACTGGGGCTGCCGCGGCGCGACCGACGCTGCATTCGACGCGGACGGCAACGCGTACGTCGCGCACTTCCAGACCGGCGCGCTGTACAAGTTCGGTCCGGACGGCGGCTCGGCGACGACGCCGCTCGCGACGAACCTCGGCCCGACGCTGAGCAAGCCGACGTTCGGCAACGACGGACGCCTCTACGCGACGCACGGCGCGACCACCGGCGATTTCTTCACCGGCGACGTCGTCGAGCTCGATCCCGCGACGGGCGAGACGCTGCGCGTCGTCGCGTCGAACCTCACCTGCCCGACCGGGCTTGCCACCGATCCGCTGTCGGGCGATCTCTTCTTCGACGACAGCTGCTTCGGCGCGGGCTCGGACAACCCGGGCCTGTTCCGCATCACCGATCCCGCCGGCACCGATCCGACGCGGCCGACCGAAGTCGTGACGTACGCGACGTTGCCGGAAACACCGAACGGCGTGGTCTCGTTCTCGCCGGACGGCACGATCTACGCAGAATCGGGTTATCTCGATCCGCAACCCGTCGTGCTGCGCATCACCGGCACCGACCAGCCGCAGCCCGCGATCGTGACGCCGATTCCCGACATCTGGTCGATCTACTGGGTCAACGTCGGCGCGACGGAGCCCGACGGCTCGGCGCGCTCGCTGATCATCTTCCGGAACAGCGGGACGAGCCTCGATCTCGATCTGGTCGATCTCACGACGAGTCAGTCGACGACGCTCGCGCACGACATCGGCTCCGGCACGATCGGTCCCGACGGCTGCCTCTTCACGGCGCTGCCGGACGCGGTCTACAAGCTGACGCCGGTCGCCGGCGCGTGCGATTTCGCGACGACGAATCCGTCGCCGACGCTCGCACTGACGCCGCGCACGGTGTCGCCGAATCCGACGCAGGGAAATCTGCAGAGCGTGACGGCGATGTTCCGCAACATCGACGTGCCGGCGGGCACCGCGGTGTATCTGCAGATCGCCGGCGCGAACGCGCAGACGCGGCTCGGACGCACGAACGCGAGCGGCGCCGCGACGTTCGAATACCAGGGCGCGCGAGCCGGCAACGACGTCGTCGCGGCGATCGCAACGGTCGACGGCGTCGCACTGACCTCGAATGTCGTGCGCATCACCTGGGACGCGGGGCCGCATGCGACGTTCCTCGGCTTCCCCGGGCCGATCGCCGCGGTGGCGGGCCAGCCGGTGACGCTGACGGCCTCGCTCGTCGACGTCGCCGTCGATCCGCAGGCGGGGATCGCGGGCGCGTCGATCCACTTCGCGGTCGGCGGGCAGTCGTGCAATGCGAGCACGGACGCGAACGGACTCGCGTCGTGCGCGGTGACGCTCGCGCATCCCGGCGCCTACACGCTGACGGCGAGCTACGCCGGCACGGCGCAGTACCTCGCGGCGAGCGCTTCGACGCTGTTCGTGATCCCGATCGACGGCATCGACCTCATCTTCGCCGACGGCTTCGACGGCGACTGAAGCCCACTCGATTGCGACCGGGCAGCGCGCCCGGTCGCATCGGGGCCGCCGCGGTCAGTTGTTGACACGGAAAGCCCGGTCGCCGGTGGCGATGCCGTGCCCAGATTCGGCGGATTTCGCGGTTTTGGCGCGGTTTCGACCGGCAAAACGGCCCGAAAACCGGCCTCGGCCGGTGGCCATGCGTGGATCGCGTCCCAGTTTCGCGTCCGCGCCGCGCCCGCAGGGCGGATCAGCGCCGCCAAGGGCACTTTTTTTGCTTTCTCACCGTCGATCTGCTGGAGGTCTTCCGGCTGTGGCCGGTTCAGCAGAGGTTCTCGGCCTCGGGGTCACAATGTTAAAGGCTTGTTATTCGCCGTGATCTGTGATTTCATTGAGGTCCGACCTTAAGTTTGTGCTGCAAGTGATTGTAGAGAGATAAGAAAATGCTGTCCCCGATGATATGGTTAGGGCTTGCCGCCCTGGGTGTGCTTGCCGTCACATCGATCCGCCGTATTCCCGAAGGCCAGGTCTACACGCTGCGCCGGCTCGGAGGTCACACGCGGGTGATGCATTCGGGCATGCACCTGATGCTCCCGCTCTTCGAGCGCGTCGCCCACAAGATCAGCCTCACCGGTGCCAACGTGCCGGTCGAAGGCCTCGTCGCGGCCGATCAGCTCTTTCGCGGCATCGTCTACTTCCAGGTGCTCGATCCCGAGCGCGCCGATCGCGTCATCGACGGCGTCGACGGCCTCCTGCAGGAGCGCACGCGCTCGCTGTTCGCCGACTCCGCGCTGCCGGAGACGGCCGACAGCCGCCGGCAGTGGCTCAAGCAGTCGCTGAACTCCGACGTGCGCGAGCGCGGCCTGCTCGTGACACGCGTCGATCTCGCCGCGATCAACTGAGCGCGGCGCGGCGAGGTAGCGCGGGCCGGCCGCGGGCCTGATACTGGCTGCCCGAGCTTCTCCTCGCCCGCCCCATGTCCGACCGCGAATCGCTGCGGCAGCGCCTCGGCGCCGGTATCCTCGATCTCCATCTGACCCTCGACGCGGCCGCGATCGAGCGGCTTCTCGACTACGTCGATCTCCTCGTGCGCTGGAACGCGGCGTACAACCTCACGGCCGTGCGCGATCCCTCGGACATGGTCACGCGGCACCTGCTCGACTCGCTCGCGATCGCGCCGTACGTCGAAGGCACGACGCTCGCCGATCTCGGCAGCGGCGCCGGCCTTCCCGGCATTCCGCTCGCGATCGCGGCGCCGGAGCGCGAGATCCTGCTCGTCGACTCGAACGGCAAGAAGGCGCGCTTCCTGCGCGAAGCCGTGCGCAAGCTCGGACTCGCGAAGACACGCGTCGCCGAGAGCCGCGTCGAGAGCGTCGAGGGCACGTTCGACTGCATCACCGCGCGCGCGTTCGCGAGCCTCGGCGAGATGCTGCGCTGGGGCGGCCATCTCCTCGCGCGCGGCGGGCGTTGGCTCGCGCTGAAGGGGCGGCGGCCCGACGACGAGCTCGGCGCGCTGCCCGAGGGGTTCGGCGTCGCGGACATCGTCGAGCTCCGCGTGCCGGGCCTCGACGCGGAGCGGCATCTCGTCATCGTGCGGCGGACCGGGACTAAGGTCGGCTCCGGCAGCTAGAATCCCCAGTCCCGGCGTCCTCGCGCGATCGCGCGCACGCCGGTCGTTTTCCCGGGGACCTGTTGCTCACCGCATGACGCGCATCATCGCCATCGCGAACCAGAAAGGCGGGGTCGGCAAGACGACCACGGCGGTCAATCTTGCCGCGGCGCTCGCCGAGACCAAGCGCCGCATCCTGCTCGTCGATCTCGACGCGCAGGGCAACGCGACGATGGCGTCCGGCATCGACAAGCGCACGGCCAGGCCGAACGGCTGCGACGTGCTGCTCGAGGAGGCGCCGATCGAGAGCGCGATCGTCACGACCGAAGGCGGCTTCGATCTCCTGCCCGGCAGCCTCGACCTCACCGCGGCCGAGCTGAAACTGATGGACACGCTGGCGCGCGAGTCGCGGCTCAAGGAGCAGCTGGTCAAGCTCGGCGATCGCTACCACACGATCCTCATCGACTGCCCGCCGACGCTGCATCTCCTGACGATCAACGCGCTGACCGCCGCGCACGGCGTGCTGATTCCGGTGCAGTGCGAGTACTTCGCGCTCGAAGGCCTGTCGAGCCTGCTCGACACGATCAAGGCCGTGCGCCAGCGCCTCAATCCGAAGCTCGAAGTCGAAGGCCTGCTGCGCACCATGTACGACGTGCGCAACAATCTCGGCAACGAAGTGTCCTCGCAGCTCACCAAGCACTTCGGCGAGAAGGTGCTGCGCTCGATCATTCCGCGCAACATCCGCCTCGCCGAGGCGCCGAGCCACGGCAAGCCGATCAACCTCTACGATCGAGAGTCGCGCGGTGCGATCGCGTATCTCGGCCTCGCCGGCGAGATGCTGCGCCGCGAGCGCATGCCGGTCGCGGCCGGCCCGACGAATCACTGAAGACGCGGGAACCGATCATCATGGCGAAGAAGCGCGGACTCGGACGCGGGCTCGATGCCCTGCTCGGCGGCGATGCGGAGCCCGTGCCCGCGAACGAGGCCGATGGCGAGCTGCGCACGCTCGCGATCCAGGCGATCCAGCCGGGTCGCTACCAGCCGCGGCACGCGATGGATCCGGAGCGGCTCGACGATCTCGCCGCGTCGATCAAGGCGCAGGGCGTGATCCAGCCGGTCGTCGTGCGCGAGATCGCGCCGGGCCATTACGAGCTCATCGCCGGCGAGCGCCGCTGGCGCGCCGCGCAGAAGGCCGGGCTCGCCGACATCCCGTCGCTGGTCAAGGTCGTGCCCGACCAGGCCGTCGTCGCGATGGCGCTGATCGAGAACATCCAGCGCGAGAACCTCTCGCCGCTCGAAGAGGCGCAAGCGCTGTCGCGGCTCATCGACGAATTTCATCTCACGCACCAGCAGACGGCCGATGCGATCGGCCGCTCGCGCGCCGCGGTGTCGAATCTCCTGCGCCTCCTCGAGCTCCCGGCCGAGATCAAGCGCCTGCTCGACGAGCGCAAGCTCGACATGGGGCACGCGCGTGCGCTCGCGACGTTGCCCGAGGAGCGCGCGACCGCGCTCGCGCTCGAAGCCGCGGAGCACGGCTGGTCCGTGCGCGAGCTCGAGGAAGCCGCGCGCCGCGCCGAAGCGCGCGGACGCGGCAAGCCGAAGAAGAGCGCCGGCGCGCGCGATCCGAACATCGCGGCGCTCGAGCGCGATCTCGCCGAGAAGCTCGCGACGCGCGTCGTGATCGCGCACGCGAAGAACGGCCGCGGCAAGCTCGTGATCCACTACCACAGCGTCGACGAGCTCGACGGAATCCTCGAACGCTTGCACTGATTCGCGTTGCACATCCGTCGCAAGGCGTAGCCCCAGCGCGCGGCTGGGGGTTTTCACTCTCGTTTTTCGGGATCAGCCCGCAGCATGCTCCGATCGCTGCGCCGGCGGCAGCCGACGCGGCGCGTCTTCACGCCATCGGAGGAGCCATGAAACGCATCAGCCTATTCGCAGGAGGCGCGCTCGCGTTGTTCGCCGTCTCTGCGTCTGCGACGGACCATCAGGTCGTCGCCATGAACACCCCCACCCGTCACTTCGAACCGCCGACGCTCGAGATCAACGTCGGCGACACCGTCACATTCATCAACGATCCCGAGAATCCCGGGTTCCACAATGCGAAATCCGACGACGACGCCGTCACGCAGTTCCGCTGCGCCAACGGCTGCGACGGCGACGGCGGCAACGGCGATGCCGCGAGCAACACCTGGACCGCGACCGTCACGTTCCCGACCGCCGGCACCGTCGGCTACTACTGCGAGATCCACGGCGGCGACGGCGGCATCGGCATGTCCGGCGTGATCACGGTCGTCGAGACCGGCGGCTCGGCGACGCTCGACCTCAGCCCCGGTCAGCTGACTGCCACGGCCGACGAAGGCACGTCGACCTCGGTGCCGCTCTCGATCGGCAACACCGGCGACGCCGACCTCACCTGGAACGCCGACACGGCGGTCGCCGACTGCGCGACCCCCGAAATCATCGCGTGGCTTTCCCTGGCGCCGGACTCGGGCACGGTCGTCGTGGGCGACCCGCCGACGACGGTCGACGTCACGCTCGACGCGACGACGCTGGCTCCCGGCGTTTACAACGCCAACGTCTGCGTCCACAGTAACGACGCGGCGAACGAACTGGTCCCCGTGCCGGTCGAATTCACCGTGAACGTCAGCACCGCCGACGAGATCTTCTTGAACGGCTTCGACCCGTAGCGTCGGCGATGCATGGCGACCCTGCGTGAACGTGGAGTAGACGACGCGGCCGTGCGCGGCCGCAGAGCCCGCAACATGCCGCTGAGTGCAAGCCAGGGCGCCGAACCCCGGTCCTCGACTGCTGTGAGCACCCGCCAGCAGCAGTTCGAGGCCCTTGTGCGTGCGCATTCCGGCGAGCTGTATCGATACGCCTATTGGCTCTGCGGCGAGAGCGCGCTGGCGCAGGACCTCGTGCAGGAGACCTTCATGCGCGCGTGGCGGTCGCTCGACTCGCTGCGCGAAACGGTGGCGGCGAAATCCTGGCTCACGACGATCCTTCGCCGCGAGCACGCGCGGCTTTTCGAGCGCAAGCCCATGCCGACCACCGACCTCACCGAGCTCGAGCTCAGCGACACCGCACCCGGGCCCGAGCGCACCGGCGAGGACGCGGTCATGCGCGCGGCGATCGGCCGGCTCGAGCCGAAATACCGCGATCCGCTCGTGCTGCAGGTGCTCGGCGGATTCTCGTGCGAGGAGATCGCGCGCCAGCTCGACATCACCGAAGCCGCGGTGATGACGCAGGTGTTCCGCGCGCGGCAGAAGCTCAAGGCGATGCTCGACGGCGAGGAACGCGAGGCGGAGGTCTATGGACTGCCTTGAGTTCCGACGCCTGCTCGGCAGCGATCCGCGCGTGACGGATCCCGCGGCGCGCGCGCATCTGGAAGCCTGCCCGCGCTGCCAGGACGCGCATGCCCGCGCGCAGGCGTTCGAGGCGCGCATCGCGCAGGCGCTGACGGTCGCGGTGCCCGAAGGGCTCGCCGATCGCGTGCTGCTGACGCAGCTCACGAGCGAGCGCCGCCGCCGCACGACCGGCTTCCGCTACGGCTGGATCGCGCTCGCCGCGGCCGCCGCGCTCGTCGTCGCGATCGGCTTCGTCCGCCGCGAGCGCACGCTCGGCGTCACGCTGCCCGATCTCGTCGTCGCCCACATCAGCGGCGAGGAGCGCGACGCGCTGAAGACGCACGATCCCGTGCCGTCCGCCGAGGTCGACAAGGCGTTCGCCGATCGCGGCGTGCACCTCGCGTCGGTGCCGGCCGGCATCAGCTACGTCCACAAGTGCCCGGTCGGCGACTTCCGCACCGTGCACATGGTCATGCCGCGCGACGACAACCCCGTCTCCGTCATCTACGTGCCGCGCTACCACGCGCCCGGCGTCACGAACTTCGAGCGCGGCGCGCTGCGCGGCCGCGAGGTGCCGATCGCCGACGGCACGCTGGTCATGGTCGGCGAGTCGGCGACGGGCTTCGATTCGATCGAGCACGCCTGGCGCGACGCCTTGCAGGGCACCGCGCAGACGGCCGCCGGCAGCCGCTAGGCCGGCCGGAACGCGATCGCGGGCGGGATCGGCGAGAATTCGGCGATAATCCGCGCCCCGCTCCGCTCCGTTCGTGCCATGCCCCAGCTTTCGGTCGTCGTGCCGGTCTTCAACGAGCGCGACAACATCCCGCCGCTCCTCGCCGAGATCGCCGCCGCGCTCCGCGGCCGCGCCGATTTCGAGATCGTCTACGTCGACGACGCGAGCAAGGACGATTCCTTGGCCGTGCTGACGCGGGCGAAGGCCGAGTTTCCGGAGCTTCGCGTCATCCGCCACGTCTCGCAGAGCGGGCAGAGCACCGCGATCCGCAACGGCGTCAAGGCCGCGCGCGGCACGTGGATCGCGACGCTCGACGGCGACGGGCAGAACGATCCCGCCGACATACCGAAGCTGATCGCGATGCGCGAGGAATCGCCGGCGTCGATCAAGCTCTTCGCCGGCTGGCGCGTGAACCGGCAGGACACGGCGAGCAAGCGCTTCGGCTCGAAATTCGCGAACGCGATCCGCCGCCGCCTGCTGCGCGACGACACGCCGGACACCGGCTGCGGCACCAAGCTGTTCGAGCGCGCGGCGTTCCTCGACCTCCCGTACTTCGACCACATGCACCGCTACCTCCCGGCGCTGATGCAGCGCGCGGGCTGGCAGGTGAAGAGCGTGCCGGTCAACCACCGGCCGCGCGGCGGCGGCGTCTCGAAGTACAACAACCTGCGTCGCGCGCTGGTCGGGATCTCGGACCTGCGCGGCGTCGGCTGGCTGATCAAGCGCTCGAAGCGGACGGCCGTCGAGGAGCTCTAGTGCAGGGCGATCTCGCCTAGCGGGTGCAGCCGCTCTCGAAATCGCTCGCGAAGATCACGTCGTCGACGCCGGACTGCCATTCGAAGGCGCCGATGTCGGCATTCGCGCCGACCACGCGCGGAAATCCGTCCCCGCGCTGATCGTTCGCCAGCGCATCCGGGTTGTCGCCCGCGTCGACCGCGGGGCTCGCGTGCGGCAGCGCGTGCGTCAGCGTCGTGCCGCCGTTGTCCGCGAGCGGCGCGAGGTGCGGGCAGTCGCGCAGCGTGTCGGGCGGCACCACGTTCGCCCGCACGATGAGGTTGTGCGTGCCGTCGACGCTGCCGCCGGGGAAGAACATGAGGTCCGTGCCGTTGTCGGCGATGATCGTGCTCCCGAGATGCACGGCATAGCCGGAAACGAGGCCGACGCCGCCGTTGAAGGCGATCGTGCTGTTGTAGACCGAGAGCGGCAGCCCCGCGTAGACGCCGCCGAACGGCCCGTCGTCGGTCGGGACGTTGCCCGACACGGTCGAGTTCGTGACGACGGCCGTGGGGCTCCCGTGCGCCTCGAACACGAGGCCGGCGACGTTCCTCGCGTGATTGCCGCTGATCGTGCTGCCGACGATGAGGACGTCGCCGAACGTGTCGGCGGCTCCGCCGACCGAGAACTGCCCGAACGGCGGATGCGCGGTGCGCGCGACGTTGTCGCTGATCGTGCTGTCGACGACACGCAGGTATCCGCCGACCAGGAAGCCACCGCCCGAGGAGGTCAGCGTGCCGCCGTCGGCGAGGTTGCCCGAGATGACGCTGTCGACGATCGTGAGATCGTGCACCGCGAAGATGCCGCCGCCGCGCGCATAGCCGCCGCTGACGACGCAGTCGGACACGACGCTGGCATAGAGCGCGACGTTCGCCGGCGAAAACACGCAGCCGCCGTGGCCGTAGTACTGCGCGAAGTAGCCGTGCGTCAGCGTCAGGCCTTCGAAGCGCAACGTGCCTGCGCCGCCGTGGCGCACGACGGCGGAGTTGCCGCCGCCGTCGATCGCGAGCAGCGCCGCGCCGGGACCCGTGAGCGTGAGGTCGTCCTGGGCGACGCCGAGCGCGCCGCTGGTCAGCGTGATCGTGCTGCAGGCGAGCTGCGTGAGGTCGATCGTGTCGCCACTCGCGGCGATCGCGATGGCGTCGCGAAGGCTGCCGGGCCCCGCGTCGTCGCAGTTCGTGACCGCGACGGCGCCGCGCGGCGGCGTCGGGAACCGCGGGGCTGCATCGCTCGCGACGGCGGCGCCGGCGGCGAGGGCCAGGCAGGCGGCCATCGGGCGAACGCGAATGCGCATCGGGAACCCCGCGCGGGATCCTGCCGTTCAGCATACGCCGCCCCGCGCACTTGCCGTAACGCGCTGATTCCGCTATAAAGCGCGGCTCGCTCAGCCGGTCCTTGCCCCCTCCGGGGCCACGCGGATCACGGTACACGGTCCGCCCGCGTCGTCCGGCCAAGCCCTTCCAGCACCGCGTGGCGCATCGCCGCCGCTGGGCCGCCGCCGTCCTGGCTAAGGTCGGTCAGTAGTTTCACGAGGTTCGCATGTCCAGAGTCTGCCAAGTCACCGGAAAGAAGGTCCTTTCCGGCAACAACGTTTCCCACGCCAACAACAAGACCAAGCGCAAGTGGCATCCGAACCTGCACGATCGCCGCTTCTGGGTGCCGAGCGAGAACCGCTGGGTGCGCCTGCGCGTGTCGGGCCATGGCCTGCGCACGATCGACAAGAAGGGCATCGAAGTCGTCATCGCCGAGCTTCGCGCCCGCGGCGAAAAGGTCTGAGGAGAGCACCATGGCATCCAAGCGCGACAAGATCCGTCTCACCTCGTCGGCCGGCACCGGCCACTTCTACACGACCGACAAGAACAAGAAGAACACGCCGGACAAGATGGAAGTGAAGAAGTACGACCCGGTCGTGCGCAAGCACGTCATCTACAAGGAAGGGAAGATCAAGTGACTTCGCGCTAGCGCGAGGTTATCCCCGCGAAAGCGGGGATCCATTATCCTTCATACGTAAAGCCCGCCTTCACGGCGGGTTTTGCGTTTATGATCCCGCGCAAAGTGGAAATGCGAACATCGTTCGCGCCGCCGGTTGACTAAGGGGAAATCGGGGATGCACAGCAGACGCGCACGGCGCCAGCTGACGACGGCCTGCCTCGCGCAGGCATTCTTGTTCTTGGGGACCGCGGCGACGGCCGGGACGGTCTGGTCGAACCTTTGGACCGTCGCCGAGCCGCCGACGCTGCATGCGTACCTGCCGACGTTCGACGCGTGGCCTTCGCCGCCGGCGGCAGGCCTGCCGTCGACGGCGGCCGCGTTCGCGACGAACGGCGATGTCGTGTTCGGCGCAGGCACCGCGACACCCACCGAATATCAATTCGTGCGCATGGCGCCGGACGGCAGCGTGCGCTGGTCCGCGAATGTCGACTGGTACGACGGCGCGACGTACGCCGGCGCCGAGGCGCTGATCGCGACCGACGACGGCGGAGCGCTGATCGCGGTCGGCAACGGCTACTACGACGACGGCGATCACGTGATCCGCATCGGCGCGGACGGCAGCGCGCTCTGGTCGCGCGACGTGCCGACCGGCTGGCTCGCCGACGTCGGCGCGGGCCGCATTGCGAGCGCAAGCGGCACGACGCTGACCGTCATGGACGCGACGACCGGCGATGTGCTTTGGCAGCGTCGCCTCAACCAGGACATCGGCGCCGAGCCCGCGGGCGGCGTCGCGGCCGACGCGGCCGGCAATCTCTATGCGACGTTCCCGATCGGCGCGCCGGCGCTCGGCACGCCCGCAAGCGCGTTCCGCGTGATCCGCTTCGACGCGAACGGAGATGCCGCGTGGAACGTCGAGACGCCCGTCGCCGACGGCGCGTCGATCGTCGGCGTCGGCGATGCGTATCTCTTCGTGCGCACGGCGCTCGATGTGCGTGCGCTGCGGCTCGCGAACGGCTCGGTCGCGTGGACGCAGCCGATCTCGCCGACGGCGCGCGTGCTCGTCGCCGGTTCGCCGGCCGAAGCGCTCGTCGTGGAATCCGATGCGATCCGGCGCCTCGCGGCCGACAACGGCGACGTGCGCTGGACGACGCCGCTTACCGGTGCGACGCGCCTCGCTTCGACGGTCGCCAACGCTGTGCTAGTCAACACGAGCGCAGGTGTCGCGAAGGTCGACGTCGATTCCGGCGCGATCGCGTGGACGCACGCGCTGCCGGCCGGCGACGCCGCATTCTGGGCCACGCTCGGCGGAACGCCGGACGACGTCTTCGCGATCGGCCGCGCACCTTACGGCACCTTCGCGGCACCGCCGGCGATCCGACGCATCGATTTCGCGAGCGGCGCCGTGTCGGACGCGATCGCAGTCGCGCCGGTCGAGCAGGGCGTCGTCGCGCAAAGCGCCGTCGACGCCGCCGGCGACGTCGTCGCGGCATCGGCAGGCGTCGAGAACATCCGCGTGCGCAGCGTCGACGGCAGCACCGGAGCGACGCAATGGGACATCGTCGACGCGCTTGACGGCATGCCGCCGGTGTCGGTGGGGTCGCCGGGCATCGGCGCGGGCGGCGACGCCATCGCGGTCGCGACGGCGTTGAATGCCGGCGATCTTTCGGGAGGCCCCGGTTTCCTTCGCGTCACGCTGCTCGAACGCGCGAGCGGCGACGTGCGCTGGACCGTCGATCTCCACGACGACGACCAGCTTTTCACGGAAGGCTCGACACCCGCGATCGATGCGGACGGCAACGTCATCGTCGGTGCGGGCGCGGGCGTCGTCTGCCCATTCGGCACCGGCGACGGTTGCGAGCGGCGCACCGTGTACAAGCTCGCCGCCGCCGACGGCGCCGTGCTGTGGCGCTTCGATCAGTCCGACCAGGTCTTCATCGCGCTGCAGGTCTTTCCGCAGACGTTCACGCTGATCGGGCCGAACGTCGCGACGGCGCTATCCGAGGCGCAGGACACGCCGGTAACGTACCTCTCGGGCGCGGACGGCTCGACGCTATGGACCTCCGATGCATTCGGCACCGGTTTCGCGTTCTATCCGGCGAGCGACGGCAACCTCCTCGTCCGCGGCTACACCGGCTGGGGCAAGCTCGACGTGGCGACCGGCGCGACATTGATGACGGGCGACGCCGCGCCATCCATGTGCCAGCAGCGCTGCTACGACTACGAAACGTTCTTCGCCGCGAACGACGACATCGTCACGGTCGGCGAGGGCGACTGGGCGCCGTTGCTCTGGCGCCTCGAGGGCAGCAGCGGGCTCGCCGAGACGTGGGTTCCGGAAGCGCCGGTCGCAGGCATGCGCTCGCTGTTCAACAGCGTGTACGGCGTCGATGGCGCGGGCCACGTCGCGCTGCGCCTCCTGCGCGCGCATCGTGGGGTGCCCGACAGCATCGCGTTCCTCGCGACGTTCGATCTTTCGACCGGAACGCTGGGACCGCAGCAGGCGATCCACGGCGGCGACGACGACGTCCTCGCCGCGGCGAGCTTCGAAAGCGTGCGCGCGGCGGCGCCGGATCGGCTCCTCGTCAGCACGATCGCGGTACGCCCACCGTCCGCCACGACGAATGGTCAAATGCTGCTCGACACGACGGTCACGGCGCACGGCGATCTCACGGCCGCGGTGTCGGCCGACACGGCAACGGCGAGCCCCGGCGCGCTGCTCGGATTCCACGTGACCGCGACGTACGCCGGCGATCAGCCGGTCTCCGGCGCGACGCTCGCCGCGCTGCTGCCGTGGCGCAGCGGCGTCAGCGATCTCGCCTGCGCGACGACGTCGGCGTCGAACTGCGTGCTC
>DATFRS010000186.1:0-45548 GCA_035263065.1 Rhodanobacteraceae bacterium | reverse complement strand
TTGACGTCGCCGAGGCCGACGCCGCTGACGTATGTCGTCGCGCCCGTTTCGAGATTGACCTGTGCGAACACCGGCGGAATGAACGGATTGCCGCCGGCCTGGATGCCGAGCAGCGCCATCTTCGTGCGGTCGTTGTAGGCGAGCTTGGGAATGAGCCCGGTCTGGAAGCTCGGCTCGTCGAGCACGATCGGCGTGCCGAACGTGCCGTTGGCGAAGTTCGAGCTGAACACCTGCGGCTGGAAGTTCTCGCTGTTGTCGTAGGCGTAGATCGCGACGGTTTCCGAATCCTGCGTGCGGCTGACGCCTTCGATGATGTGATGATCGGAGATCGGCGGCACCCAGCGGCCGTTGAAATGGTTCGTCGAGAGCGGATCGAGGTACGGATACGTGCGCTCGATGTGCAGGAAGCTCACTTCGTGCTCGAACTCGACGAGCCCGATGTGATGGCCGACGACGCCGAGCGTCAGGAAGTCGTCGGCCTCGCTTTCGACCTGCGCGAGGATGCGGATGATCTCGCCGGTGCGCTGGTTGAACGTCTCGGCCGCTGTCACGACGGTGTTGCCCTGCAGGACGGCTTCGCTCAGGATGCCTTCGTTGCCGTTCTGGTCGATGTCGAAGCCGAAGATGCGGCCGCCCAAGCGGCCTTCGACGACGATCGCGTCGACGCTCGGCAGCGCGCCGGGATTCGAAGCCGCGCCCGACGGCGCGTCGCCGGACAGCTTGACGACGCCGCCCGCCGCGCAGAGCCGCGGCGTGAACACCGCGATCGCACCGCAGGCGATCGCGCAAACCACGAGAGTCGTGCGCATGGTCGTTCCCCCTAGAGCCGCAGCGACACCGCAAGCGTAGCGCGGACGCTACTCCGCAGGCTGAATTGTGCGCGGCGGCGTGCGCGATCGGCTGCAGGCGGCGTGAAAACCGCGTCCATCCGGCGTGGCCAAAACGGCTCAGGCGCCGAACGCGGCGGCGACGATGTCGCGATACCAGGCCTCGGCGCGCGCGGCCTCGGCGGCCGCGTCGGCGCCGGGCTCGGCCGCAGCGGCGGATTCGCGGATCTGGCCGTTCTCGACGTGGAAGCGGCCGTGGATCGCGATCGCGCGATCGTGCGCCGTGAGGCTGTAGCAGACGCTGTCGTACGCGGGCGCCGGCGGCTCGCGGCCGGCGAGCGCGGCGACGATCGCCGCCGCGCACTGCTGCGCCTGGCTCGCCGCGGCCGACGCCGATTTCGGCATCGCGTCGGCGATGCACGCATCGCCGATGACATGCACGTGCGCGACGTGCGCCGATTCGAACGTCGCCGGATTGACCGGGCACCAGCCGTGGCCGGCGGCGAGACCCGCGTCTGCGGCGATCAAGTCGGGCGCCTGCGGCGGAATGACGTTCGCGACGGCGACGCGCTCCGTGCCGCGGCCGGTGCGCAGCGTGCCGTTGCGCGCGTCGACCGCGACGACGGTGCCGCCCTCGGTCGACGGAATCCACTCGATGAGGCCGCGATAGGCCGCATTCCACGCCTCGGTGAAAAGGCTCTGGCGCGGGAAATGGTTGTTCGCATCGAAGATCAGCACCTTCGAGCGCGGCTTGTGCTGCCGGAGGTATTCCGCGACCAGGCTCGCGCGCTCGTACGGGCCGGGCGGACAGCGCATCAGGCCTGTGGGCACCGAGATCGCCACGACGCCGCCGTCGTCCATCGCGTGCAGCTGCGCCGCGAGCGTCTTCGTCTGCGCGCCGGCTTTCCATGCGTGCGGCATGCGCTCCGACGCGGCCTCGTCGTAGCCTTCGGGCGTGCTCCAGAGAAAACGGATGCCGGGCGCGACGACGCAGCGATCGAACGCGAGCGCCTCGCCGCGATCGAGCGTGACGACGCGACGCGCGCCGTCGATCGCCTTCGCGCGAGCGCGCACGTAACGTACGCCCGCGCGACGCAGGCCTTCGCGCGAGATCGTCAGCGAATCGACCGTGCGAAGCCCAACCACGGCCTCGTTGCTGAGCGGGCAGGTGACGTAGCGGTCGTCGGGATCGACGAGCGCGACGTCGATCGACGCATCGAGCCGCTTCAGCGCCAGCGCGCACGCCGAGCCGCCGAAGCCGCCGCCGACGATGACGACGCGCGGTGCATGGCGCGCGGCGCGCGCGAGCGGCGAAGCGGCGGCGAGCGCGCTCAGCGCGAGGAAATCGCGGCGCCGCACGTCAGTTCCACTCGAGCTCCTGGAACACGCGCGACACGTTGCGCGGATGGGCCGTGTCCCAGAGCTTCCAGTGCGGCTTCTCCGCGGCGCCGACCACGTCGATCGCATGCTCGATCGACCGGTTCGCGTCGAGCTCCGCGCGCACGCCGTCCGACAGCACCTGCAGATAGCGCCGCTCTGGCGTGAACGCCGCCGCGACGTCGCGCGTCACTGCGCCGTGGCCCGGCACGATCACGCGGACCTTCGTGCGCGACAGCGCGTCGATCGCCGCGAGCCAGCCCTTGACGCTGCCGTCGAGCGCCGGCACGCGCTCGCGGAACAGGAGATCGCCGGTCCACAGCACATCGTCGTCGACGCGCACGGTGAGATCGCAGTCGGTATGCGCCTTCGGCCAGGCCTTGACGTGCAGCGTGCGCTTGCCGAGGTCGAGATCGAGCGTGTCGGCGACGGTCTTGTCGGGCGCGATGACCTGCTCGGGTCGCGCGTCGCCGTCGAAGTCGGCGGGGTAGGTCTGCACGAAGAACGCTCGGCTTCGCGCGAGCGCGGCGGGAAGCGCCGCATGGCCGACGAACGACGGCTTGTCGTCGGCGAATGCGAAGTTGCCGAGCACGTGATCGACGTGCACGTGCGTGTCGATCACGTAGCAGACCGGGAGCTTCGTGCGCGCCTTCACGGCGGCGCGCAGCGCGCGGCCGGTGCGCACCGAGCCGCCGGTGTCGATCACGGCGACGCAGCGCTGGCCGACGACGAAGCCGATGTTCGCGATGTCGTCGTGGCCCGGCGCGTCGAGCGCGACGAGCCGGCCCGCGTGCACGAAAACGCCGGGCGCGACCTCGTCGACGGCGAGCGGCGCGGGCTCGTTCGCCGCGCCGGCGAGCAGCACGACCAGCGCGGCGGCGATCGGCATCAGGGCGCGGCGGGCTCGCGGTGCGCTTCGACGCCGTTCCACGTCGCCGTGAACGCCGCGTCCTTCGAGTCCCTCGCGTCGAGCGTCAGCGGCGCGCCGAGCGGCGTCTCGCTGACGATGCGCAGCGTCGGGTTCTCGCTGATCGAGATGCCGGCGTCGACATCGATGAGCTTCCTGTCGCCCGCACGCAGCACGATGTGCGAGACGTAGTGCGGCGGAATCGTGTCGCCGGAGACCGGATCGATCTGGAAGCCGGAATGATTCGGATGGCGGATGCTGACCTGCAACGCCTTGCCGTCGGGTGACGTGCGGAAGCGGATGTCGCCGGTCCTGCCTTCGCCGCCGGGGCCCGGCGGCGCCGAGCAGCCGCCGCTCGCCTCGACCCACGCGCTGCGCATCTCGAGGCGGCCGTCGCTCGTCTCGGCGATCGCGCGCACCGACGTCGAGCGGTCGATGCGAAGCCTGAGGTCCATCTCGTCGATCGCGACGCCGGGCTCGATGCCGATCGTCGCGGCGATCGGCGCGGGATTGTGGTCGATGATGACGCGGACCTTGCGGATCGAACCGACCGCGTCCTTGCCGAAGTGCAGCGTGATCGGCGTCGCCGCGGGATCGGGCGTGCCGCGCGGCGCGTCGACGCGCATCCAGGTCTCGTCGATCTCGCCGATCGGCTTCTCGCCGTAGAACTGCGAGCGGAGGAATTCCCAGGCGCCGTTCGAGGGCGCCACGGGCTCGGCGGCGGTGCCGAAAGAGACGGCAAGCGCCGATGTGAGGAGGAAATAACGAAAGCCTAACCCGGATGCAACCATGGCGACCTCACTATGCCGCGACCCCGGCGCCCGCGACGCAGAAACGCGGCCCGGATCATCGCCCCCGGCCGCGCCCGTGTCCAATCCGGCGCCGCCGTCCGGCAGAAGGAGAACAATCTGAAAAAGTACAATAGCGGCGCCTGCGGCCGGGCGACGGTTTCACGTTCTCTTCAGGTCCGAACCCCAAGGATTCGGCCGCATGGGATGCCGTCGGGAAACGGCGCCCAGGGGACCGCCGCAACGCACGCACTGGATCGACGGGGTGCCTTGCGATGAAGTCGCATTCGAAGTCTTCGCGGATCGTCCATCTCGAAACCGCGCGCCGCGCGCGCCAGCCGCTCGACGAAGCGGCGCTGCTCTCGCGCATCGTCTCGGTGCAGGGCGAAATCGTGCAGGCGGGTCTCGACCCGCACAAGGTCGTCGACGTCGTCACGCGCCGCGCGCAGGAGCTGACGCATTCGACCGGTGCCGTCGTCGAGCTCGTCGACGGCGACCATCTCGTGTACTGGTCGGCGAGCGGCAACGTCGCGCCGCAGCTCGGCATGCGCGTGCGCGCCGAGGGCAGCCTGTCGGGCCTGTGCGTCAAGACCGGCCGCGTCCTGCAGTGCAACGACAGCGAGAGCGATCCGCGCGTCGATCTCGCCGCATGCCGGCGCGTGGGCCTGCGCTCGATGCTGGTCGCGCCGCTGCCTTACGGCGACACGATCATCGGCGTCTTGAAGGTCGTCGCGCCGTGGGTCGACGCCTATCAGCCCGAGGACGTGCGCACGCTCGAGCTCCTCAACACGCTGATCGGCGCGACGCTGAGCCACGCCGCGCACCACACCTCGATCGAGGCCGCGTTCAACAGCAAGCTCGAGGCCGACCGGCTCGTCGCCGACGAGCGCGAGGAGCTGCGCCGGCGCGTGCGCAGCATCATCGAGCGCGAGGCGTTCGACATCGCGTTCCAGCCGGTGCTCGCGCTCGACCGCGGCACGGTCGTCGGCTTCGAGGCGCTGGCGCGCTTCAGCGGCGCGGACGAGCGCGCGCCGGACCGCTGGTTCGACGATGCGCTGCAGACGGGGCTGAGCCTCGATCTCGAGATCGCGGTCGCGCGCAAGGCGCTCGCATCGCTGCCGAGCCTGCCGCGCAACACGTATCTCGCGATCAACGTGTCGCCGCAGACCGCGGCGTCGAACGAGATCGCGCGCCTGTGCACGCGCCACGCCGCCGATCGCATCGTGCTCGAGATCACCGAGCATTCGAGCGTCGACGACTATCTCGTCCTGTCCGAGCGCGCGCGCGCGCTGCGGCGCATGGGCGTGCATCTGGCGATCGACGATGCGGGCGCGGGCTTTGCGAGCCTCCGGCACGTGCTAAGGCTCGAGCCCGATCTCATCAAGCTCGACAAGTCGATCACGCGCGGCATCGACACGCAGGTGCGGCACCAGAGCCTTGCCGCGGCGTTGCTGACGTTCGCGAGCGGCACGTCGGCATCGATCGTCGCCGAAGGCATCGAGACCGCGGCGGAGCTCGCGACGCTGCGGCGCCTCGGTGTTCCGTACGGGCAGGGCTACTATCTCGGGCGGCCGGACCGGCTGCCAGACAATCTCGTGCTGCACTGACGCGGCGCGAAGAGTCGCGCCGCGTCGCGCGGCGATTGCCCGGGTCTAGTGCTTCAGATTGTCCGCGGCCGACTTGGCGTCGTCGCGTTCCTTCTCGGCCCGCGCCTTCGCACTCTTGAGCTCGGCGTCCGCCGTGTCCCTGCAGGCTCCCTGCGCCGACGACGGCAGCGTGCCGCACTTCTCGATCGCGACCTTGTGATCGCCCTCGGCCTTGGCGACCGCGACGTCGTAGCGCGCGCTCGCTTCCTTCGAATACGAGGACGCCTGCACGTCGGCGAGATCCTTGCCGGCCTCGCGCTCGGCCTTGTTCGCATCGGTCGTCGCGTCGTTGATCTTGTCGCTCGCCTCGGCATTGGCCTTGGCGACGTCGGCGTTGGCCTCGGCGCGCGCGGCGTCGAGCTTCTGCTGCGCCGAGGCGACCTCGGTCGACGCCTTCTTGCTGGCGTCGGCGACGTCCTTCGACGCCTCCTGCTGCGCCTTGGCGACGTCGCGATCGGCCTCGGCCGTGGACTTCTGCTGGTCGCATGCGGCGAGCGTCAACGCCAGCAGCGCGCTTGCGAGTACTGCACGAGAGAGATTCATGGCTCCTCCACGCCGCACCATGCGGCACGCGTTGCAGGATCGTAATGAAAGCGTTTATCGCCGATGAACACGCACGCGTCGTTTTCCTATCTCGCGGCTGAAGACGGCGGAGTGCGATTCAGCAACGAGCCACTGCGCGCTGCCTAGGTTGATCGCCACCATCACGCAGCAGAGGAGAGGCACATGAAACCGTCGATTCTGGGCCGCACGCTCGCGGCCGCGCTGGCGCTGACGTTTGCCGGCATGGCGCCGCTCGCGATCGGCACGGCATATGCGAACGACACCACGAAGGATTCCGACCAGCCGGCCACCGACACCTGGATCACCACCAAGGTCAAGGCCGAGCTTGCGACGACCGAGGGCGTGAAGAGCAACGACGTCACGGTGAAGACCGTCGACGGCGTCGTCATGCTGACGGGCACGCTGGCGAACGATGTCGCCGTGAAGAAAGCGATCGCCGCCGCCGAGAGCGTCAAGGGGGTCAAGAAGGTCGATCACTCCGGTCTCAAATCGCAGTGATCGTTCGGGAGCCGTAGGAACTTCAATCAGGAGCACGACATGAACGAAGACAAGATCAAGGGCCAGTGGAAGCAGCTTGCCGGCAAGCTCAAAGCGAAGTGGGGCAAGCTGACCGACGACGATCTCAAGGTCGCCGACGGCAACAGCGAATACCTGGCCGGAAAGATCCAGGAGCGTTACGGCATCGCCAGGGATGAGGCCGAGCGCCAGATCCGGGATTTCGATCGTTCGCTGTAAGGGAACCCTGCGGAGCGGCGCGCGTGCGCCGCTCCGCCTCGTTTCGAGGAGAGGTGCAATGGGCAAATACTTCATCGCATGGCTGCTCGGCGTGCCGGCCGGCCTCCTGATCCTGATCTACGTCTTCACGCATCTCTTCTGACCGGGAGGACCGGCACGGAGCACGCTCATGCGCGCCGATGCGCCCGCGCCGGCGAGCGGCGAGGCGCGCGAGCTCGCGGCGGCGGCGGGGCTTACCTACGTCGTCGACGACGCGCCGGGCATCCGTCGGCGGCGCGCCGGACGCGCCTTCGTCTACTTCGATGCGGATCGGCAGCGCGTCACCGACGCGACGACGCTCGATCGCATTCGCCGGCTCGCGATTCCGCCGGCGTATTCGGACGTCTGGATCTGCGCGAGCCCGCGCGGTCATCTGCAGGCGACCGGCCGCGACGCGCGCGGGCGCAAGCAGTACCGCTATCACGCGCGCTGGCGCGCGACGCGCGACGCCGGCAAGTTCGGCAAGCTGATCCGCTTCGGCGAGCGCCTGCCGCACCTGCGCCGCATCGTGCGGCGCGATCTCGCGCTGCCGGGATTGCCCGAGGCAAAAGTCCTCGCGGTGATCGTGAGCCTGCTCGCCGAAACCGGCATCCGCGTCGGCAACGAGGAGTACGCGCGCAGCAACGGCTCGTACGGGTTGACGACGCTGCGCGACCGGCACGTGACGTTCCTGCGCGAGGGCAGGGCCGTGCTGCGCTTCCGCGGCAAGAGCGGCCAGGAGCACGAGGCGCGCATCGACGACGCGCGGCTCGTGCGCATCCTGCGCCGCTGCCAGCAGCTGCCGGGACAGATGCTGTTCCAGTACGTCGACGACGGCGGCGTGCGGCGGCCGGTCGATTCCGGCATGGTCAACGACTACCTGCGCCGCGCGATGGGCGAGGAGTTCACCGCGAAGGATTTCCGCACGTGGGGCGGCACGCTCGCGGCGATCGCCGAGCTGGCGCAGACGCCGTTGCCCGAGCCGCGCAGCGAGCGCTCGCTCGCGTCGGCGATCGCTGCGGTCGTGAAGGAGGTCGCGTCGGTGCTGCGCAACACGCCGGCGGTGTGCCGGAGCTCGTACATCGATCCGCGCGTGTTCGCGGCATGGCGCGAGGGCCGGCTGCAGCGCGTCGTGGCTCCCGATGCGCCGAAGGCGCGGCGCAGGTTCGAATCGATCGCGCTGCAGCTGCTGCGCCGCGAGTCCGCGGTGCGCAAGGCGCGCCGCCGCGGGCGCGGCGGCGCGTGAGGTCAGATCTTGCCGAGCAGCAGCAGGATGACGAGGATCACGACGACGAGGCCGATGCCGCCGCTCGGGTAGTAGCCCCAGCCGCGGCTGTACGGCCACGTCGGAAGTCCGAAGATCAGCAGCAGGATCAGGATCAGAAGAATCAGGGCGCCGGTGCTCATCGTTGTTCTCCGGTGGAAGATCAGGAAAGGATCGCGCTCGAGACGCGCTCGCTGCGCAGGACGCGCAGGTCGTTTTCGATGTCGCTCGGCAACGCGCCGATGCCGTACGTGCCGGCGAGGTACTCGGGCGCGACGTCGGGGCTGCGCTCGGCCTTGTCGAACAGGATCTCGGCGTTCGCATTCGCCCAGACCGTGATGTCGAAATGCAGCGAGGCGAGGTGGACGGCCTTCGCCGCCTCCGAGAGATCGCCGCGCAGCGAGCCGGCGAACATCGCCTTGCCGCGTCGCTGGCCCGTGGACCGCATGTCGAGATTGCGCATGAGTACCTCCCGCGAAAGGATGCTCGTCGTGAAGTTCGATGGAAAAAGCCCCGTTTGATCGCGCTGCCGGCGGCGTTTCCTTGCGCTCGCCGTCATCGTGAACGTGCAACGAAACTTAATGTCGCGAATTCGAATGACGCATTAATACGGACGGCCCCGAGCGATTATGCTGAATGCATGTCAGGATCGATTCATTGATGTCCATGAAACGGTTGTGGCCGCTGACATTTCCGGAAACGGTCAGGCGGCGGGCTCAGCCGCATGAGACAGGAGGAATCGCGTTGTTAATCCACGGTTGCAACGAACGTCCCTATCGTGCGCCGCGGTCCGCGCGGCAGGTCGTCGCCGCAGCGGGCGGAATTCCGTGCCGCTCCGGCGACGCCGAAGGAAACCTGCTTGCCTGACACCGCGCGTAACCCCTGGTCGTCGCTCCTGCAATGGCAGGAATCGTCGGTGCGCATGATCGTGCTCCTGATGACGCTGGTCCTCATCGTCGGGCTCGCGTTCCTGATCCGCATGCGCGTGACCGGCAGCACGATCAATTCGGTCGAGTGGGTTTCGCACACGCACGAGGTCAAGGCCACGGCATTCGAGCTCGCGTCCGCGCTCAACGAAATGGAAGCCGCCGCGTTCGCGGCGCAGTTCGATCCGCTGTCGGAAATGGCGGCGCGGCGCTACGGCGAGGCGCGCGCGCATTACGTGCCGCTGCTCGACAGGCTCCGGACGATGACGCGCGACAACCCGGCGCAGCAGGAGCGCACCGGCGAGCTCAAGGCGAAGATCGAGGGCCGCGTGAAGCTTTTCGACGAGGCGCTGCTGAGGCGTGCGGAAGGACGCGATTCCGAAGCGGGGCAGGGGCTCGCGACGGCGGTCACGCGCTTTCCGGTCGACGACGTGCTCGACAGGCTCGTCGGCGAGGAGGAAGACCTCGTCAGGCAGCGCACCGACGCCGCGACGCGCCGCGAGAATATCGGCAACTGGATCATCGGCTCCGTCTCGATCGTGCAGCTCCTGCTGCTTGCCGGAATCATCTGGGGCTCGGAAAACCAGCTGCGGCGGCGCCTGACGGCGGAAGCGGCCGCCTCGCAGGCGGTCGAGCGCGCGCGGCGCATCGTCGCGACCGTGCGCGAGCCGATCGCCGTGGTCGCGCCCGACCTCACGATCGACAGCTGCAACCAGGCGTTCACCGACTACTACGCGCTCGAGCGCGGCGCGCGGCTCGGCGACAGCCCGGCATGGACCGATCAGGCGCTCCTGCAGCGCCTTCGCGACGTCGCGCTGGCGCGCCGCGAGGTCTGGGACTACGAGCTCGCGCAGGCGATCAACGCCGATTCGACGCGCACGGTGATCGTCAACGCGCGCCCGATGATGCTGCCCGACTCGCGCGATTCGATGACGCTGGTCACGATCAGCGACATCACGGCGCGCAAGCAGTCCGAGGCGCAGATTCTCGAGCTCAACCGGCAACTGCAGGGCAAGGTCGCGCAGATCTCCGAGAGCAACCGCGAGCTCGAGGCGTTCTCGTATTCGGTGTCGCACGACCTGCGCGCGCCGCTCCGGCACATCGCGGGCTTCGCCGAAAAGCTCCGCAGCCATCTCGGCGAAGGCGCGGACGAGCAGACGCGCCACTACAGCGACGTCGTGGTCAACTCCTCGCGGCGCATGTCCTCGCTGATCGAGGATCTCCTGACCTATTCGCGCCTCGGCCGCTACGCGATGCGCCTGCAGGGCGTGGACATGCAGAACCTCGTCGAGGAAGTGCGCATCGCGCTGACCTCGACCGACGAGACCGGGCGCCGCATCGTCTGGCGCATCGCGCCGCTCCCGGTCGTGGTCGCCGACGAAAACATGATCCGCCTCGTGTGGCAGAACCTCATCGACAACGCGATCAAGTACACCGCGCCGCGCGACGAGGCCGAGATCGAGATCGGCATGGACGCGCCGACGCCGCTCGAATGGACATTCTGGGTCCGCGACAATGGCGTCGGCTTCGACATGGCCTACGCCGACAAGCTGTTCGGCGTATTCCAGCGCCTGCACAAGGCATCCGAGTTCAGCGGCACCGGCATCGGCCTCGCGTCGGTGCGCCGCATCGTCGGCCGCCACGGCGGCCGCACCTGGGCCGAGTCCGAGCTCGGCCAGGGGTCCACTTTTCATTTTTCTCTGCCGCGCATGCAGAGCCCGAGTTGACGAGGACACCGAATGATCCGGGAAATCCGCACCATCCTCTTGGTCGAAGACAGCCCCGCCGACGCGGAAATGACGGTCGACGCGCTGCGCGAGGCCAAGCTCGCCAATCCGATCGTGCACGTCGAGGACGGCGTCGAGGCGCTCGACTACCTTTTCATGCGCGGCGCGTTCAAGGACCGTCCCGAAGGCATTCCTTCGGTCGTGCTGCTCGACATCAAGATGCCGCGGCTCGACGGGCTCGAGGTCCTGCGCGAGATCCGCTCCAGCGAGAAGCTCAAGAAGACGCCGGTCGTGATCCTGTCCTCGTCGCGGGAGGAAACCGATCTCGCGCGGAGCTGGGATCTCGGCGTGAACGCCTATGTCGTCAAGCCCGTCAACGCGCAGCAGTTCTTCAACGCTGTGCAGACGCTCGGCCAGTTCTGGGCCGTCATGAACGAAGCGCCCAAGCGCGAGGCCTGAGCATGGTTGCCGAAGCGCCCAGCCGCATCCGCCTGCTCGTCGTCGAGGACAGCGAGCTCGACGCCGAGCTGATCGTCGATGCGATCAGGAACGACGGCTTCATCGTCGAGTCGCTGCGCGTCGAGCGCGAGCGCGAGTTCACCGCGGCCCTGACCGAACTCGCGCCGGACATCATCCTGTCCGATCTCAGCATGCCGAGCTTCTCCGGCTATCGCGCGCTCGAGCTCGCACGTGCGCGCGCGCCCGATACGCCGTTCATCTTCGTGTCCGGCACGATGGGCGAGGAGGCGGCGGTCGAGGCCGTGCGCAGCGGCGCGATCGATTACGTGCTGAAGCACGATCTCGCCCGCCTCGCCTCGTCGGTGCGTCGGGCGCTGCGCGAAGCGGAGGAGCGCAGCGCGCGCAACCAGGCCGAGAAGAGCCTCTTGCGCGCGCAGCGTTACGAAGGGCTCGCGCTGCTCGCGTCGGGCCTGAGTCACGACCTGCGCAACGTGCTGCAGCCGATCACGATGGGCGCCTCGATGCTGCTCGAGGTCGGCGACGAGCGCACGCGCAAGATCGGCATGCTCGTGCAGGACTGCGCCGAGCGCGGCCTCGACATCGTCAACTCGATGCTGACCTTCGCGCGCGGCGCGCGCATGGCGGTCGAGCGCGTCAAGGTGCGCGTGCTGCTCGAAGGCCTTTCGATGCTGCTGCGCGGCAGCGCGCCGCGCAACATCGATCTCGACATCGTGCTGCCGAACGACGACGTCGAGATCGACGGCAACTACACCGAGCTGCAGCAGTGCCTCCTCAATCTCTGCCTCAACGCGCTGCAGGCGATGCCCGACGGCGGTCGGCTTCGCGTCGGTGCGGTGTCGCACGAGCTGGAGACTTCATTCTTCCAGGGCAACGAGCCGGTGACTCCCGGGTCGTATCTGTGCGTGTCGATCAGCGACACCGGCATCGGCATGTCGGAGGACGTGAAGGCGAATCTCTTCAAGGCGTTCTTCACGACGAAGAAGGACGGCACGGGGCTCGGCCTCCTGTCGTGCCGCCGCATCCTCGACAACCACCACAGCTACCTGCGCGTCGAGAGTGCGCCCGGCAAGGGCACGACGTTCTCGCTGTACTTCCCGCTCGCCACGACGATCGCCGCGCCGGGCGCCGTCGAGCTGCACGAGATGCCGCAGGGCACCGGCCAGCGCATCCTCATCGTCATGGAAGAGGCGGGCACGCTCTCGCTGATCGCGGACACGCTGCGCTCCAACGGCTACACCGTGTCGCCCGCGCAGAGCGGCTCGGCGGCGCTGCAGGAGATCGAGGCGTATGGCCTGCCGGATCTCGTGCTGATGGAAGCCGAGATGAGCCTCATGACCGGCGTTCGCACGCTCTCGGCGCTGCTCGACCGGAGCTTCAAGGGTCCCGTCATCATGATCGTGCGCGCGGGCTCGAAGTCGTTCGCCGACGATCTGCCGCCGGTCGAGCGCATCCGCTTCGTGCAGAAGCCGATCGAGTCGTCCATGCTCCTGAACGCCGTCGCCGAGGAAATCGCGGCCGGCGCGCCCAAGCCCTGACGCGCCGGTGCGACGATCAGTGGGCGCCGCGCGTGGCCGAAGCCTGGCGCTGGCTGGCGCGGCGCATGGTCGAATACTCCGTCGCCGCGCAGGCCGCGTGACCGCAACGGCAACCCGATCCCTTGCCCTGCTCGGCAGCGTCGCGGCACGCATCGCTGCAGTACTTCGCACCGTCCTGCGTATGGCAGGTACAGTCTGGGTGCGCGCAACGCGTCATCTCGTTTTCTGCCATGGCACTCTCCTTCGGCCCGGTTCGCTGACAGGGTGCGTCGCGAGGCCTGAATCGCCGCCTATTCCGGCGGCTCTCTCGCCGGCGATTCATGACCCGGACAGGCTGCGCCGCGCCATCCGGAACGCCGTCACCATTCGAAATTTTGGTGTCGGCGGCACGCCGCGCGCCGCGCTCCGGTAAACTTCGCCGATGCGCTTCCCCTCTCTGGGCCTCCTGACGGCGCTCGCGCTCCCGGCCGCGGTGTCCGCCGTCGGCAGCACCGCGCCCGCTTCGAGGCAAGCCCTCGCTCATGCCGCGACCGTCTCGCCGGCCGATCTCGCGCGCCTCGCGCCTGCGGCCGATCCGAAGGTCATCGAGCTCGCCCTCGCCGCGGTGCACTGCGCGCAGGCCGAAGGCGTCGGCGAGGACGCGCAGCGGCTTGCCGTCATCGACTACAGCCGCAGCTCGCTCGCACCGCGCCTCTGGGTGTTCGATCTCAACGCCGATCGCCTGCTGTACGAGGAGGTCGTCGCGCACGGGCAGGGCTCCGGCGGCGACGTGCCGACGCGCTTCTCGAACGACGACGGCAGCCACGCATCGAGCCTCGGCCTCTTCGTCACGCGCGACACGTATATCGGCCGCAACGGCTATTCGCTGCGCATGGACGGCCTCGAGCACGGCATCAACGACGCCGCGATGGCGCGCGCGATCGTCATGCACGGCGCGGCGTACGTGAATCCCGATGCCGGCCGTCACATGGGCCGGCTCGGCCGGAGCTGGGGCTGCCCCGCGCTCCGCGCTGCGGTCGCGAAGCCCATCATCGACGTGCTGAAGGACGGGCAGTTCGTCTTCTCGTATTACCCGGACCAGGACTGGCTCGCGCGTTCGGCGCTGCTGAAATGTCCCGCCGCGCATCTCGCGCGCAGCGACGCGGACGCGCACGACGATTCAGCGTAATCTTGCGGCCGCCTCCCAGGGAGGGTGGCGGCCATGCATCGTTTCGTCGTTTCCGCGATCTTTTTTCTCGCGAGCACGCTCGCGGCCGCGGCGCCGTTCTGGGGTGCGCGCCAGTCGAGCCCTGCTGATCTTTCGCCTGCCGATCTCAAGCCCGGCGAATGGATCTGGGGCGGCGACAACAAGACGCTCGGCCCGATGGCCGTCATCGTCAGCCTCACCGAGCAGCGCGCCTACGTCTATCGCAACGGCATCCTGATCGCGGTCTCGACGGTGAGCACCGGCAAGCCCGGGCACGAGACGCCGACCGGCGTCTTCACGATCCTGCAGAAGGACAAGGATCACTTCTCCAAGAAGTACAACAACGCGCCGATGCCGTACCAGCAGCGCCTGACGTGGGACGGCATCGCGCTGCACGCCGGCGGCCTGCCGGGCTATCCCGAATCGCACGGCTGCGTGCACCTGCCGACGCAGTTCGCCAATCTGCTGTTCGACGCGACCAACATGGGCATGACCGTCGTCGTCGCGGCCGCCGGTTCGTCGCCGGTCAGCGTCGTGCATCCGCGGCCGATCCTGCCGATCGACCCGCGCACCGGCGCCGAAGTCGCCGACGAGACGCTCGCCGACGGCGAAGCCTTCAGCTGGCATCCCGAGCTCGCGCCCGAAGGCCCGATCTCGATGGTCATGAGCCGCAGCGACGCGCGCATCGTCGTCTACCGCAACGGCACCGAGATCGGCCGCGCGCGCATCGCGCTGCGCGATCCGTCGGCGCGCGTCGGCACGCACGCGTACATCGTCGCCGACGGTTTCATGAGCGCCGACAACCCGATCCTGCCCGGCACGCCGATGCCGAACTGGATCACGATCGGCATCCCCGGCCACGACGACGAGAAGGGCAAGCCGGTCGACGTGCAGACGGTCGCGAACGTCGCGGTGCCGCACGCGTTCGCCGCGAGCGTGATTCCGCTCCTGAAGCCCGGCGTCGTGCTCGTCGCGACGGACGCGCGCATCCTGCCGGAGACGACCGGCGGGAAGATGCAGGTGATCAACTCCGATCCGCCCGAGAGCTGACGCGCCCTCCGGTTGAAAATCGATTTCACGCCGTGCACCGCGCGTAGACGCGACCGGCGCCGCCTTTCACGCGGTTATTGCGAATTCAGTCACATGACTCCTACGGCGCGCGTCAGCGTTTTCTGACGGTCCGGCAGTGCATCCTGCGGCTGCCGTTCATCGCGGTCCTAGGTACATAAACGGTCCGCGAACGTGAAGTCGCGGCGCTGGGCGGGCATTCATCGGGAAAGTGTGGAATTGCGTCAACGCGCCGACACGCGTTTGTCCGCGGACTCGAAGTCCGCCGGCAGGAGAGCTAAGGGACTCGTGTCATGTTGAAGAGCATCGTGTTGAGAGGCGGGATCATCGCGATGGCGTGCAGCGTGTCGCTCATCGACGCGCGCGCGGCCGACGGCGATCTCGATACTTCGTTCGGGCTCGACGGCATCTCGCGTTTCGGCATCAACGACGCCGATCCCGGCCCGACCGGTTGCCGTCCGACGCTCGACGCGGAAGGCAGGATCCTGACCTGCGGCACGCGCCGCATGAACGGCGCGACGGGCTCGGACTTCTTCGTCGCGCGTTTCGACGCCGACGGGCACATCGATCCGACGTTCGGCAACAACGGCTTCGCGACGATCGACTTCGACGGCGGCACCGGCGGCGACCAGGCGGCGGGCATGGCGCTCGACAGCAGCGGCCGCATCGTCGTCGCGGGCTCGACGCGCGGCGCAGGCCTGCAGAGCTCCGACTTCGCGGTCGCACGGCTGAGCCCGGACGGCACGCTCGACACGACGTTCGGCGACGTCGGCAAGGCGATCGTCGCGTTCGACCTGGACGAGGGCACGGGCAACGACACCGTGCGCGCCGTCGCGATCGGCCCCGACGGCTCGATCATTCTCGCCGGCAGCGCCGAGACCTCGAAAGGCTGCGTCGTCGCAGTCGCGCGCCTCCTCGTCAACGGTTCGCGCGATCCCGGCTTCAGCGAGTCGGGCCGCCAGACGTTCGTGTTCGACCTCGTCGGCGTGACCGACGAGACCGACAGCGCGAACGGTATCGCCATCGACGACGCGGGCCGCATCATCGTCGCCGGCACGGCCGACGCGAGTCTCCCGCTCGACGTCGCCGAGTTCGGCGTCGCGCGCCTCCTGCCGGGCGGCGAGCTCGACGAGACGTTCGCGGACGGCGGCCGCACGACGGTCGGCTTCGATCCCGGCACCGGCATGAGCAACGCGCTCGCGCTCGGCGTCATCATCCAGCGCGACGGCCGCATCGTCGTCAACGGCTACGCGAACACTTCGCCGTGGGCGAACCAGAACATGGACATGGCCGCCGCGCGCCTGCTGCCGGACGGCACGCTCGACGCGAGCTTCGGCACCGACGGCCGCATCACGATGGGCGTCGACAAGGAAGCCGACGGCTTCGACGCGGCGATCGCCGCGGTCGAGCGCGAGGACGGACGGCTCGTCTTCGTCGGCACCGCGCTCGGTGCCGACACGCAGTACGGCGTCGCCGCGCGTTTCGGGAGCGGCGGTACCGTCGATCCGACGTTCGGCGATGCCGGCCTCAAGACCTACGACTTCGGCTTCTCGGCGCCGGGCACGCAGGCGTTCACCGGCACGGCTCTCGAGGACGGCCGGATCCTGATCGGGGGCGTCGCGTTCGTTCCGCCGCTCGGCAACCCGCAGCCGCTCGACTACTTCATCGTGCGCCTCGACGAAGCGGCGGTCGACACCGACACGATCTTCGCGGCGGGTTTCGAATGAAGGCGCGGTACCTCAACGGCTCGGGTCCCGGCGACACGGAGCGTCGCCAGTACGGGCCCGACCCGCCCGACGACGATCCCGACCGCACCGACATCGAGCAGGACGACCCGAACCGGTCGCCAGCGCGCGAGGGCGACGAGGACGAGGAAGCCGCGTAGCTGGCGGCGCCTCGTGCGACGACGCAGAATGGCGTACCGGCCGCGCCACGGCCGGCAGGGGATTTCCGGTGCCGCGTCGATCGCTGGCCTTGCCGTCGCTGCTCGCCGCCGCGAGCTTCCTCGTCGCGTGCTCGCGCGACGGCGACGCCGACTACGGCGACATGCGCAAGGAGCGCGACACCGTCGACACCCGGGTCTGCCTGCAGAAGACGCTCGCCGACGTCGAGGGCGCGCTCGACGAGCTCGACTTCGAATACCAGGTCCACGAAGACCGCCGTTCGCTGCTCGCGATCAAGCGCTACGAGCGCAACGGCCTCGTCGCACCGGCGATCACGGTCGAGGTGCGGCTCGACGACGCGGAGAAGGTGAAGAGCTGCAACGTCGCGCTCGTCTTCACCGGGCCTTAGCCGCGACCAGCGACTGCGCGAGAGCGACCTTGATCTCGCGCGTGCGCGGATCGGCCGGTCCGCTCACGGGCTCGCGATACGACAGCGCTTCCTGCAGCAGGCGCTCGGCTTCGCCCGCGCGTCCCTCGGCGAGCTCGACGCGCGCCAGCGCGAGAAGCGGCACGCTGAGCGAGGCGTGCTTCGGGCTGAACGCCTTGCGTGCGAGCGCGACCGCCTCTTCGGCGACGGGCCTCGCGGCGGTGGCGTTGCCCTGGTCGAGCAACGCCTCGGCGAGCGCCGCGAGGACGATCGGTCGCGACGACGTCCGCGCGCCGGCCGATGCCGGAAACGCATCGGCTGCCTCGCGCAGGTCGGCAACCGCTTCGTCGTAGCGGTGCTGCAGCCGCAGCACGTTGCCGAGATCCCCGAGCCACGTGGCGTCCGGCGGCGATCCCGGCGCCGCGTGCTCGCGCTTGATCGCGATCGCATCGGTGAGCGCCGCGGCCGCCTCGTCGTAGCGGCCTTCGAGCGTCAGCGCGAGCGCGAGGCCGCGCTCAGGGCCCGCGCACGTGCGCGCCCGCGCGCCGAGCGATCCGGTGCAGAGGGCGAGCGCGCTGCGCGACGTTGCCTCGGCCTCGGCGAGGCGGCCGAGCTCGCGCTGATCGAGCGCGATGGAACTGTCGATCGCGATGACGTCCTGCGGATGCAGGATGCCGAGCGCGCGGCCGCGTTCGAGCAAGCGCTGATGCGGCGGCAACGCCTCGGCGAAGCGGCCCTGGAACTCGATCACGGTGAGCAGGTTGTTCTCGACCGACATCGCATCGTGATGATCGGGGCCGACGGTGTCGAGCCGGATCGCCAGCGCGCGGCGCAGCGCGGCCTCGGCGCCGGCCAGGTCGCCCTTGTCGTCGAGCATGTTGCTGAGCTCATTGAGCGCATGCGCGACCTTGCCGTTGTCGGCGCCGTACGCGGCGCGATACGCGGCGATCGCCGCTTCGAAGGCGCGTCCGGATTCGTCGTAGCGCCCCTGGCTCCCGAGCAGCGCGCCCTGCAGCACGTAGAGATCGCCGACCGCGTTCGACGCCTCGCCGAGCGCTGCGCGATCGCGCTCGATGAAGGCGCGAAGCTCGCTCCCGGCTTCTGCCGTCCGGCCCTGCGCGATGAGCGCGTGCACGATATGCGTATGTGCCGGCGCGACGTCGGCGGCGCCGTGCGGGCCCGCTTCGAGCAGAGCGATGCCCTCGCGCGCGTGCGTGACCGCATCGGCATATGCGCCTTCCTCGTCCTCGAGACTGGCCATGCCGATCAGCGCGCGGCCGCGCACGTCGCTCGGAATGCCGGGCGCGCCGCTCGCCGCGAACGCGCGCTTGACCATCGCATCGGCACGCGCGAAATCGCTGATCTGCGTGTAGAGATCGCCGAGCAGGCCGAGCACGTCGGCCTCGATCGCGGGCGCGCCGGCGAGGCTGCGATCGACCTCGGTTTCGCCTTTCTCGAGCAGCTGGTGCGCGCTGATCGGCTGGCCTTTGTTCTCGTCCGGGCTCGCGCGCTGGAAGACGCCGACGAGGAAGCGGCGCACGGCGTCGGCGCGATCGGCCTGCTCGCGCGCGAGCGCCGCCTGCCGGCGCGCGATGTCGGCCTGCCAGAGCGCGACGCCGAGCGAGGCGACGATCGCGAGCGCGATCAGCGCCGTCGCCGCGACGCCGCCGCGATGACGCGCGACGAACTTGCGCGCGCGATACAACGTCGCGGGCGGATGCGCCGCGACCGGCCGCCCGTCGAGCCAGCGCGCGACGTCGTCGGCGAACGCGCCGGCCGATGCGTAGCGGCGCTCGGGCTCCGGCGCGATTGCCTTCAACACGATGTTGTCGAGATCGCCGCGGAGCTGCCGGCGCGTCAGCGACGGCGTCGAGGGCAGGACGCCGGGTGCGTTCTCGGCCGCGACGCGGCCCGACGGCGTGCGGCCCGAGCCGTCGTTCGGCCGCTGGCCCGTGACCAGCTCGCCGAGCAGCACGCCGAGCGCGTAGACGTCGGTCGCCGTCGTGATCGGCGCGCCGCTGCGCTGTTCCGGCGCGGCGTACGCCGGCGTGAAGGCGGGCAGGCGCGTCTGCGTCTCGTCGTCGGCGTCGAGCAGCTTCGCGATGCCGAAGTCGAGCAGCTTGACCTGGCCTTCGCCCGTCACCAGCACGTTCGACGGCTTGAGGTCGCGATGCACGATCAGCGCGCGATGCGCCGCCTCGACGGCGCGGCAGACGTCGCCGAACAGCGCCAGCCGCGCGCGCAGGTCGAGCTGCCGCGTGCGCACGTAGTCGGTGATCGGCACGCCGTCGACGAAATCGAGCGCGATGTAGGCGAGCCCCGATTCGGTGACGCCCCCCTCGATCAACCGCGCGATGCCGGCGTGCTGGAGCTGCGCGAGCGCGAGCCGCTCGCGGCGGAATTGCCGCTTCGCTTCCGGTGAATACAGCGCGCGTCGCAGCAGCTTGAGCGCGACGATCTGGCGCACGCCGTCCGCAGTGCGGGCCGCGCGGAACACCGTCGACGAGCCGCCTTCGCCGACGACGTCGATCAGCTCGAACGCGCCGATGCGCGTGCCCGCCGCGAGCGCGCCGCGCGTGTCCTCGTCGACGAGCCCGCCGGCGAGCGCGTCGACGGACACGCTCGGCAGCACGTCGCCCGGCGTCGAGCGCGCGTCGAGCATGCGCTGCAGCCGCTCGCGCGCCGCGGACGGAACGTCGTTCCCGTCGAGGAACGCCGCGCGCGCCTCGGGTGCGAGGTCGACGAGCGCGTCGAACAGGAAGCGCAGCGACGGCGGATCGTGCGGCATGCGGCGGGTCCCGGTACCTGTCCAGAGGGCTAACGCGAAACGGCGGCCTTTCGCGCCATCACTTCGTCTCGGTCTTGAGGAACGCGTGCGCGAAATCCCAGTCGCGGTCGATCGTGCGGCGCGACACGCCGAGCGCCTCGGCGGACTGCTCGACCGTGAGGCCGGCGAAGTAGCGCAGCTCGACGACGCGTGCCGCGCGGTCGTCGACCGCCTCGAGCCGCGACAGCGCCGCGTCGAGCTCGAGCGCCTGCTCGGCATTGGCGAGCGCCAGGTCCTCGTCGCTGCCGGTCAGCGTGATGCGGATCCAGTCGCCGCCGGCGCGCCGCGCGAGATGCTCGCGCGCGTGATCGCTCAGGAGATGGCGCATCGCGCGAGCCGCGTAGACGAAGAACTGCGAGGGATGATCGAAGGCGAGGCCGTCCTGGCCGCTCATGCGCAGGTAGAGCTCATGGACGACCGACGTCGTCTCCAGCGTCACCGACCGCTGCGCAGGTTTCAGCTGCCGGTGCGCGAGCGCCTTCAGGCGCTGGTAGACCTGTTCGAACAGCGCATCCGGCGCCAGCCGCGGCGGCTCGGCTTCGCGCGGGGTCGCACGGGGCTCGCTCACGGGCGAAGCGTACAACGTTCGGGCTCAGCCGTCCGGCGGCTACTTCCGTGTCGGCTTCTTCTTTGGCGCTGCGGTCTTCTTCTTTTTCGGTGCGGCCGCCTTGGGCTCGTCGCCCAGCACGATCCACGTCGGCGCGTGATCGCTCGCGCCGGGCCGCCCGCGCACCCAGACGTCGACGCCGGCGCTTTCGAGCCGCCGCTTCAGCGGCGCGTTGAGCAGCAGGTGATCGATGCGCAGGCCCGAGTTGTGCTCCCAGTGCTGGCGGAAGTAGTCCCAGAACGTGTAGATGCGCTCGTCGGGGTGCAGCTCGCGGATCGAATCGGTCCAGCCCTGCGCGAGCAGGCGCCGGTAGCATTCGCGGCTCGCGGGTTGCAGCAGCGCATCCTTGAGCCAGGAGCGCGTGTTGTAGATGTCGAAGTCGGTCGGCACGACGTTGAAGTCGCCGGCGATGACGACCGGATGGCCGCACCCGTAGAGGATCGCGGCGTGCTTGATCAGCCGCTCGAACCAGGCGAGCTTGTAGTCGAACTTCGGGCCGGGTTGCGGATTCCCGTTCGGCAGGTAGAGGCATGCGACGAGGAGGCCGTCGATCGCGGCTTCCATGTAGCGGCTCTGCTCGTCCTTGTCGTCGCCGGGGAGGCCGCGGCGCACCTCGATCGGCGTCGTGCCGCGCGCCAGGATCGCGACGCCGTTCCACGATTTCTGCCCGGCGTAGATCGCGCCGTAGCCCGCGTCGCGGACCGCCTTCAGCGGAAAGCCGCCGTCGTCGGCCTTCAGTTCCTGCAGGCAGGCGACGTCAGGCGTTTCGCGCTCGAGCCATTCGATGAGGTGCTCGGTGCGGCTGCGGATGCCGTTGACATTGTACGTCGCGATCTTCAAAAGCGTCGCCTCCGGTCGCGGGTCTACCGGCGCCACCCTGAACAATCGCGCAGCCGGAATCAAGCGCGGCCGCGCGGGCCTTGTGCAGCGGCGCGCCGCCGCCACTTACGGCGCCATGAAGCGCCTGTGGATCGCGTTACCGTTTGTGACGATCGTCGCGCTGCTCGCGGGCTGTGCGACGCAGACCGTGCAGGCGCCGTCGCGCCGTCCGTCCGACGTGCGCGCCGAGATCGTGCGCCTGCTGCCGTCCTCGACGCGCGACCGCGAAGGCTGGGCGATGGATATCACGGCCGCGTTCTCGGCGCTCGACGTCGATCCGAGCACGTCGAACGTCTGCGCGACGCTCGCGGTGATCGGCCAGGAATCGAATTACGTCAGCGATCCGGTCGTGCCGGGGCTCGGCAGGATCGCGCGCGCCGAGATCGACCGCCGCGCCGAAGCGCACGGCGTGCCGCAGCTGCTCGTGCGCGCGGCGCTCGCGCTCGATTCGTCGAACGGCAAAAGCTACGCCGACCGCATCGCGGCGGTGCGCACCGAGCGCGAGCTCAGCCTCATCTACGAGGACCTGATCGGCCGCGTGCCGATGGGCCGGCGCCTGTTCGCCGACGCCAATCCCGTGCACACCGGCGGGCCGATGCAGGTCAGCGTCGCGTTCGCCGAAGCGGAGGCGCGCGAGCGCGACTATCCGTATCCGATCGACGGCTCGATCCGCCATGAGGTTTTCAGCCGGCGCGGCGGCGTCTATTTCGGCGTCGCGCATCTCCTCGCGTATCCGGCTTCGTACGACCGCATGGTCTACCGCTTCGCCGACTACAACGCGGGCTTCTACGCGAGCCGCAACGCGGCGTTCCAGAACGCGGTCAGCGTCGCGTCGGGTGTGCCGCTCGCGCTCGACGGCGACCTGGTCGGGTACGACAGCGACAAGCCCGGCGCGACCGAGCTCGCGGTGCGCTCGATGGCGCGCCATCTCGACCTCGACGACGGCGACATCCGCCGCGCCCTCGAGAAAGGCGAGAGCGTCGACTTCGAGAAGACCGCGCTCCATGAACGCGTCTTCACGCGCGCGCAACGCATCGATCACAAGGTGCTGCCTCGCGCCGTGCTGCCCGAGATCCGGCTCAAGAGCCCGAAGATCACGCGCACGCTCACGACCGCGTGGTTCGCCAATCGCGTCGACGCGCGCTACCGCGAGTGCCTCGCGCGCGCTTCAGGCAGATGAACGGCGCGCCGACGCGTACGAGCGGCCTGCGCACGTTCCAGGCGGGCTTGATTTGGCCGTCCAAAAGCCCATATTAGGAGTGCGCCGGTATCACTCCGCCGGCGTATTCAGAGTTGGTCTCCGTTTGGGACAAGCCCTCGCGCAAGCGGGGGCTTTTCTTTTGGCGACTTTCAGGAGCTCAAGGCAAACGCCGTCGGCAGCCAGCGGCTTGCACCTTTACATTTTGCGGACTATTGTCCGCGCCAGTCGACTGTCTGCGGGGGTGCAACATGGTCGTCACTGCTCTGCTTCTCGCCGTGTCCGCGTCCGCGCTGCCGGACCAGATCTTCTTCAGCGCGATGGAGCTCGACACCTGTCCTGCACATCGCATCGAACGCAGCGACGTCAGCTACAACTTCCAGACCGTTACCGGCGTCGACGTCACGCGCTTCGAGAATCTCTGGGGCCGCGTCGAGGCGACCGATCCGGTTGAACCGTTCCCCGGCGTCGCGGGCTCGCAACCGACCGTCGATGCGTTCACGCGCACCGGCTACGTCGCCGCGAAGTTCCACACGCCGTCCGACATTCCCTCAGGCACCGACGGCCTGTTCAAGAATGTCAGCTATGGCTCCGGACCGGCTCTCGATTTCTCGCTCAGCCCGCAGTGCGGCGACTTTTCGCCGGCGCTCGGCGCCTGCATCGAGGTCGACGCGCCGGCCGCCGACCAGGGCATGGTGTACTGGCGCGGCGCGAACGGCAACGCGTTCTACTGCGCGCTCGCGCCGGACACCGACTACTACGCCAACATCCGTCTTCACGATCCGGACGATGCGGCCGCCGGCTGCTCGAGCACGGACTGCCGCGTCACGACGGTGTCGTACGTCGCGCAGCCCTGAGTTCCACGCGCTCGCGCGCTTGCGCAGCAGCGCATAGGCGAAGCGGTCGATGGCGGCAATCCCGAAGGATTCGCCACACCGTCCCGTGTCCGAAGGTCTATAGTTGCCGCCGCGTGCAGCCACGGACGGGCCGGCGCAGAAAACCCGCTCCGGGGGATTTCCCATGCATTTCGCACGACCCACGACTGCCCGGCTTTCGGGCCGCCTGCCGCTTGCGGCCGGCGTTCTGCTCGCCTTCGCGGCGACCATCGGCGCCGCGACACCGCATGCGCCCGCCGGCGCGATCGTCGTCGGCAATTGCGACGACGCCGGCGCCGGCAGCCTGCGCGACGCGATCGCCTCCGCGCCGAGCGGCGCGACGATCGATCTCACGAGCCTCGGCTGCAGCACGATCTCGCTGACGACCGGCTTCCTCGCGGTCGCGCAGGACGATCTCACGCTGACCGGGCCCGGCGCGTCGGCGCTGACGATCGACGCCGCCAACGCATCGGGCGCGATCCGCCACGCCGGCGCCGGCACGTTGTCGATCAGCGGGCTGACGCTCGCGAACGCGCGCTACGAAAGCGCGACGACGCCACGCGGCGGCTGTCTCTATTCGGCGGCGAACCTTTCGGTCGCGAGCTCGACGATCACCGGCTGCGCCGTCGTCGGCACGGCGAGCGAGGTCGCGCGGGGCGGCGGCGTCTACGCGCACGGTGATCTCGCTCTCGCGAACAGCCTCGTTACGCTCAGCCACGCACAGGGCATGGTCGTCGGCGGCGGCGCACGCGGTGGCGGCGTCTTCGTCGGCGGCACCTTCGACGCGGAATACAGCACGATCAGCTACAACCTCGCGTACGGCGCACCGATCAACAGCGGCATCGCCGGCGGCGCGATGATCGTCGGCCCGGCGCTGATCAGGGGCACGACGATCTTCTACAACGGCGCGTACGAGATCGGCGGCCTCTATACGCTGGACGACGTCACGCTCGACTCCTCGACGATCTACAACAACGGCGCCTCGCACACGGCCGGCATGCGCGCGTACTACTACACGGGCTCGCCGACCGCGACGATCGTCAACTCGACGATCGCCGGCAATCGTTCCGTCGCGACCGTCGGCGGTCTCAATCTCATCGTCGCGGCGACCATCTCGAACTCGACGATCGCGAACAACGTCGCGTTCAACGGCTTCGCCGGCATTCTCATGAGCGGACCGACGCTCGATCTCGAGAGCACGATCATCGCCGGCAACATCGGCTTCAACGTGCCGGACGATCTCGACGTGTTCGGCTCGCCGGTCATCACCGGCGCGAGCAATCTCGTCGTCGCGTCGTCGGCGCCGCTGCCGCCGGACACGCTCGGCGACGATCCGCTCCTCGGCACGATCGGCGACTACGGCGGGCTGACGTGGACGATTCCGCTGCTCGACGGAAGTCCGGCGATCGATCACGGCAACAATATTGCACAGCTCGCCACCGACCAGCGCGGCAGCGGTTTCGCGCGCGACGTCGGCGGCGGGCCCGACATCGGCGCCTTCGAGGTGCAGGGGAGCGACGTCATCTTCCGGAACGGCTTCGATCCCTAGGCGGCCCGCCGCGGCTTGACGCCTGTGCAACAATCCTTCGGTACGGTTTGCCGCACTCCGGAGGAAGCCATGACGCCGACCCGCGAGCGTCTGATGTTCGCGCTCAGCGAAGCCGCCGAGCTCGAACACACGCTGATGTGCACGTACCTCTACGCGGCCTTCAGCCTCAAGAACGGCGAGGCCGACGGGCTCAGCGCGCGCGAGGCCGAAGTCGTCGAGCGCTGGCGGCGCTGCATCGTCGAGGTCGCGATCGACGAGATGGGCCACCTCGTCGCGGTGTGGAACATCACCTCCGCGCTTGGCGGATCGCCGTTCTTCGGCCGCGACAACTTTCCGATCGGCTTCGGGCGCATGCCGGCCGGCATCGTCGTCAAGCTCGCGCCGTTCAATCCGGACACGCTGCAGCATTTCGTCTATCTCGAGCGCCCGCACGGCTCCGACGAGCCGGAAGGCAAGGGCTTCGAGCCCGAGCGCAGCGGTTTCAGGCGCGGCATCGACGCGCCGCTGCTGACGCCGATGCCGATGGACTACGACACCGTCGGCGTGTTCTACGGCGAGCTGGGCGACGGCCTGCGCCGCTTCGCCGAGTCGATCGGCGAGAAGGCCGCGTTCTGCGGCGATCCCGCGCTGCAGCTTTCGCCGGCCGAGGTCGACCTCAAGGGTGCCGAGCGCGTCATCTGCCTCAAGACGGCGCTCGCCGCGTTCGATGCGATCGTCGTGCAGGGCGAGGGTGCACCGAAGGATGCGCTGCACTCGCACTTCGCGCGTTTCTGCAAGATGCGCGACGAATACCGCGCGCTGCTCGCGGAGAATCCGAATTTCGTGCCGGCATTTCCGGCCGCGCACAATCCCGTGCTGCGCCGTCCGCCGCGTCCCGAGAATCGCGTGTGGCTCGAGAATACGACCGCGTCGGCCTGCGTCGACGTCGCGAACGCGGCCTACATGTTGATGCTGCGCCTGATCGGCTATTCGTACGCCGTTCGCGCGCCGCGCGCGGAGAAGGCGTTCGCTGTCGATCTCGCGATCGAGCTGATGCACACGGTGACGCAGCTCGGCGAGCGCGCCGCGCGCTTGCCAGCGGGTCCGTCGAATCCCGGCTGCAACGCGGGCATGTCGTTCACGGCGCTGCGCGACGCGGCGCCGCTGCCCGACAGCCCGAGCGCGCATCGCTTCATCGTCGAGCGGCTCGACGAGCTTGCGAAGGGCGCGAAGAATCTCTGTTCCGACAACGACGAGCGCGCGCTCCGCGCGGCGTCGCGCTTCGCCGACATCGCCGCGCGCGCCGAACGCGAATTCG
The DNA here is from genome assembly GCA_035263065.1 of Rhodanobacteraceae bacterium. GTDB lineage: Bacteria > Pseudomonadota > Gammaproteobacteria > Xanthomonadales > Rhodanobacteraceae > Dokdonella_A. The sequence continues at coordinate 18,958 of DATFRS010000186.1, read as the reverse complement.
CGCGCATCGAGAGCGCGCCGGCACCGAAGCCGAAGCCTGCTGCCGCGCCTGCGCTGGTCTCGGCCGCGCAGCAGGCGCCGGCCGCCGACGGCGGTCAGCCGCGCAGCGTCGACGGGGTCGAGGCGATCGAAGGCAAGGACATGACGCTGCTCTACGAAGGGAAGCGCTGCATCCACGCGCGCTTCTGCGTCACCGGCGCGCCGAAGGTGTTCGTCGCCAACGTCGTCGGGCCGTGGATCCATCCCGACGCGATGCCGGTCGATGCGGTCGTCGAGATCGCGCATGCGTGTCCGTCGGGTGCGATCCGCTACCGCCGCAAGGACGGGCATCCGGACGAGAGCGCGCCGCCGGTGAACCTGCTGTCGACGCGCGAAGCCGGTCCGTATGCGGTCCGCGCCGACATCGTGCTCGACGGCCAGCCGCTCGGCTATCGCGCGACGCTATGCCGTTGCGGCGCTTCGAAGAACAAGCCGTTCTGCGACCAGTCGCACAAGGAGATCGGATTTGCCGCGACCGGCGAGCCGCCGAGCGGCAAGACCGACATGCTCGAGGTGCGCGACGGACCGCTCGCGATCGACCCCGAGCGCGACGGGCCGTACAAGGTGCGCGGCAACCTCGAGATCACCAGCGGCACCGGCCGCGTCGTCGCGCGCGTGCAGAACGCGCGTCTGTGCCGCTGCGGTCACAGCAACAACAAGCCGTTCTGCGACAACAGTCATCTGCGCGTCGGCTTCAAGAGCTAGCGCGAGAATCTTCGGCACACGCGGATGTGCCGGTCGCCGGGCGGCGGATACGGATCGCACGCCTGCGCGGCCTGCGGCGCGAGCGCCGACCGCATGCGCGCGACGTCGTCCGCCGTCACCTGATCCGGATACGCGTTGCCGAAGTGCGAGCGCACGTAGTTCACGACTTCGGCGACCTGCGCGTCGGTGAGGCTGTCGCCGAGCGCCGGCATGCCGTGCCGGCCGCCGAGCACGAGCGCGATCGGATAGGCCGCGCTCGCGAACTTCGGATTCTCGGCGAGCGCCGGATACATGCCGGCGCCCTGCGCGCCGCGCGCGTCGGGCATGTGGCAGCCCTGGCAGATCGAGCGATACAGCGTCTCGCCGTCGCGGTGCACGAAGTGGCCGCGCACGAGGATCGTACCGGGCGGTGAGAACACCGGCAGCTCCGCCGCGAAACCGCACGAGGCGAGCAGGACCGTGATCGCGAGGAGCCGTCTCATGCGGCCTCCGCGCGCGTCTCGATCGCGCGCTTGTGCAGGCGGCCGATCGCGTCGAGCGCCGACAGCACCGAGCCTTCCTGCCACGCCGGAATCCGCGAGGCGTGCTCGCCGGCGAGCACGATGCGGCCGTCGATCTGGCAGAGATTGTCGTAGTGCTTCTCGCGCACGTCGTCGGACCACTTGGCGAAGCAGCCGTTCGTGAACGGCACGCGATGCCAGGCGACGGCGACGCCGTTCTCGAACTCGTCGCGATACTGCGGATGGATCTGCGCCCCGAACTCGACGGCCGCGCGCACGCGTTCGGCGGGCGGCATCGCCGTCAGCTCGTACGAATTCGTGCCCCAGGCGTACGCGCCGAGCAGCACGCCCCTGCCGCCCATGTTCTGGCCGGCCATCGGATAGCCGATCATGCCGATCGGGAGGTCCGTGTAGCTGATGCCGCCGTAGATCGCGTCGTCGTCCTCCCAGAAGCGGCGGCGGAACTGCAGGCCGATCTTCACCGACGATTCGTACGGCACGGCCTGGATCGCCGCGCTCAGCTTGTCGCCGACCTTGATGTCGATTTCGCTCAGGATCGACAGCGGAATCGTGCATACGCACCATTGCGCGCGCGCCTTGTGCGGCGTGCCGCCGTGCGTCGCATCGACGTACGTGACTTCGACGCCGCGCTCGTCCTGATCGATGCGCACGACCTTCGCGCCAAACTGCACCAGCGAGGCGACTTCGCCATAGACCGCGTTCGCGATGCGGTCCATGCCGCCGACCGGCTGGAACATCGCGGGCGCGAGGTCGTAGCGCGAGTACGAGCGGAACCACTGCCAGAGCCGCGATTCGACGAGCTCGTCGAGCGTGAAGGGCTCGGCCAGGATCGGCCGCGAGTCGAGCCCGCCGCCGGGCCCGCGCACGTAGCCGCGGCTCTCACCGCTCAGCGGCGACTTCGCGTAGCGGAGGTCCTTGTCGAGATAGCCGTACATGCGCAGCGCGTCGAAGAGCTTCTCGCGATCCTCGACGTTGACGTCCTCGTCGAGCTGGCCGCGATTGATGGCCTTGCCGAGCAGCTCCGAGACGTGGCCCTGGAAATCGGCGTGCACGTGCCGGTAGCGCTGCGGCTTGCCGCCGAACGCGTTCTTCGAATGCAGGTACGCGTTGAAGTTGGTCTGCGTGAACGGCTCGAGCGGCACCTTGAAGCGGCGCGCGTAGTCGAGGATCGCGCGATGGTGGAACGGGATGCGCCACGGGCCGGGATTGAAGTACTGCCCCTTGTCGAACTCGACGCGCTGGCGGAAGCCGCCGAGCTCGGTGTATTCGTCGCCGCCGCGCAGCGTCCACGCGCGGCCGCCGGCACGGCGGTTGTATTCGAGCACGCGCACGTCGTAGCCCGCGCGGCGAAGCTCGTAGGCCGCCACGAGTCCCGCGATGCCCGCGCCGAGCACCAGCACCGACGCGCCGCGCGGCGCGCCGGACAGGTTGACCGGCCCCTCGTAGGTCGATTCGCCGGCGAAGCCGAGCGCCGACATCGCGTGATAGAGCACCGCGCCGCCGGCCGAGAGGCCGATCCGGCGCAGCAATTCGCGCCGGCTGATCGAAACGTCTGCCTTCATGGTCCTTCCGACGCCGCGGGCGTCCAGCCCGCGGCCTGCCGACGCTCAGGGCGGCGTCGCTCGACGTGTAGAACGCATTTCCGCAGGGCCGTGCGACATCGACTGCCGCGTGGCGTTGCTCAGAATGCGTGCGGCGTGGCGCGCTCGCGATCGTAGACGCAGCGGCCGGCCACGTACGTCGCGCGCGTCGCGCGATCGTCGCCGAGCGTCATCTGGACGAACAGCGCTTCCTCGAGGCTGTTGCAGGAGCGCATGCGGAAATCGATCAGCGCCGTCGAGCGGAGATCGAGCACGACGAGATCCGCTTCGTAGCCCGGCGCGATCGAGCCGATCGTGTCGTCGAGATAGAGCGCTTCTGCCGCACCGCGCGTCGCGAGATAGAACGCGTGCCATGCGCTCGGCGACTGGCCCTTGAGCTGCGCGACCTTGTACGCCTCGCTCATCGTCTGCAGTGCCGAGAAGCTCGTGCCGGCACCGATGTCGGTCGCGAGCCCGACGCGCACGGGCCGGTCGGCGCGTCTGACGTTCGCGACATCGAGGCAGCCGCTGCCGAGGAAGAGGTTCGACGTCGGGCAATGCGCGATCGCCGTGCCCGTTTCATGGCAGCGCGCGAGCTCCTCTTCGGTCAGGTGCACGCCGTGGCCGTAGACGGCACGCGGGCCGAGCTGGCCGTAGTGGTCGTAGACGTCGAGGTAGCCGCGTCGTTCCGGGTACAGCGTGCGGATCCACGCGATCTCGCGCAGATTCTCGGAGACGTGCGACTGCAGGTACGTATCCGGATGCTCCTTCCAGAGCGCGCCGGCGATCTCCATCTGTCCCGGCGAGCTCGTCGCGGCGAAGCGCGGCGTGATCGCATAGGAGAGCCGCTCCTTGCCGTGCCACCGGCGGATCAGCGCCTTCGATTCGTCGTAGCCGCGCTGCGGCGTGTCGAGGAGCGCGGCCGGCGCGTTGCGATCCATCAGCACCTTGCCGGCGATCATGCGCGCGCCGATCGCCGCGGCTTCCTCGAAGAACGCGTCGACCGACTGCGGATGCACGGTGCAGAAGACCATCGCGCTCGTCGTGCCGGCGCGCACGCACTCGCGCAGGAACATCTTCGCGACCTCGCGCGCGTGCGCTGCGTCCGCGAAGCGCTGCTCGGCGACGTAGGTGTAGTCGTCGAGCCAGTCGATGAGCTGGCGCCCGTACGAGCCGATGATGCCGGTCTGCGGATAGTGGACGTGCGTGTCGATGAAGCCCGGCAGGATCAGCGCGTTCGCGTAGCTCGTGACGGCCGTGCCGGCGGGGATCTGGTCCTTGATCGCATCGTACGCACCGAACGCGGCGATGCGGCCGTCCTGCATCAGCACCAGCGCGTCGCTCTCGACGTGTGCGGACGCCTCGCCGCCGACCTGGAACGGATCGTCCGTGAAGGTGAGGGCGGTGCCGCGCAGGGCGGTGAAGCCGGACGTGGACGGCATGGGTCGAATCGCGCTCCTGTCGACCCCGACACTGTAGCGCGAGCGCACGCGCGGCGTGATGCCTGGAGCTATCGGTGCGGGACGAGCAGCACGACCAGCAGCCAGGCCGCGACGACGACGACCAGCACCAGCAACACCGCTTTCACGAGCGCCGGCGATGTCGTGTTGACCGCCGACTTGAATGCCTCGACGTCGACCGGATCACGGACTTCGTGGTGCTCGTTCGAAAGCAGCGCCACGGCGTCGTCGTACTGCGCGTTGATGCAGACGAAGAGGGCGCCGCGGGTCGCGTCGCGGCCGAGCAGCGAACGTATGGCGGACTGATAGAAGGTCGGAATGCCGCGGCTTTCGAGCAGCAAGGTGATCCGATCCCGCTCTTCGGCCGAGTCCAGGTACGCCAGCCTTCGCATGCCGCCTCGCTGCGTCTATTCGCGGACGGCATTGTCCGTGCGCGGGCGCAGCGCGTCGAGCATCGCGGCCAGCGAGGCCGGTTTCGACAGGAATTCGTCGAACCCGGCATCGAACGCCTTCTTGCGCAGCTCGTCCGAGCGGCGTCCGGTCATCGCGACGAGGCGCAGCGGCCGGTTGCCGGCATCCATGCGCAGCGCGCGCGCGACCTGCAGGCCGTTCATCTCGGGCATGTTGAGATCGAGGAGGACGGCGTCGGGCTGCATCTGCTTGCAGAGCGCGAGCGCCTCGTCGCCGTCGCCGCAGGCGTGCACGTCGAGACCCTGCGCGACGAGCAGGTCCGTGACCGCGGCTCTCACGAGCTCGTCGTCATCGGCGTAGACCACGGTGAGGCGCAACGTCATCCTGTGCGAATCATCGCAAACGAGGTCAAATCGGGCCAAGCGAGCGCGACGAGAACGCGTGCGACGGCTGTCGCAGATTTGGAAATCATCCGTGAAGTTCCCGTTCAATTGCCAACTTCGGCCGGTGTCGTTCAGGAAGGCGCGGCCGGGATTTTTGTGCGCAGCTCGCAAACGGATTAGTCTAGTGACGTGATGCACGTCGTCCTCCGGATCCTGATCGCGATCGGCCTCGTCCTGCAGGGCAGCGCCGGCGCGACCGCGGCGTATGCAGCGAGCGAGCATCACTGCAACATGGCCGGCCATCACCACGGCCAGGCGCCGAAGTGCCCGTGCTGTCCCGCGAAATCGCTGCTCGGGTGCGCGGACATCTGCGCGACGGTCGCGGCCTTGCCCGAAACGGCGCCAAGGCTGGTGCTCGCACCGCCGTCGGCGCCGCCGGCCGTCGAGAGCCAGCGCGTCGTCGCGGCGGCGATCGAGATGTTGTTGCGACCTCCGATCGCCTGATCTCCCCGGTGTCCTTCGGTGCGGCGTCCGCCGCGCCTTCGCGCACTTGCGTGCGCGCGTGCGAGGAGATTCCATGTCTACGTTTCGAATAGCGCGCCTGGGCGTGTGCGCCGCGCTGGCGCTCGCCGGCGCGAACGTCGCGGCGAAGCCGATCGCGTTCGCCAACGGCACGACCATCATGGCGGAATACGGCGCCGGCACGATGATCGAAGGGCAGGCGTTCTACGCGCCGACGTGGTGGTTGTCGACCGGCGGCGGCTACGTCCGCTTCGACAGCGACATCACGGACCGCACACGCGACATCGCGTATCTGCGCGTCAATTACCTGGCCAGGCGCTGGAACCTGCCGGCGGCGCAGGCGAACGTCTTCGTCTGGGGCGGGCTCGGCTCCGCGACCGGCAACACGTTCGACGGCAGTCGCCTCGCGCGTAACGTCGGCGCGCAGGGAGACTACGAGACGCGGCGGCTCTATGCATCGATCCGCAGCGATCTCTGGGAGTCATCGGAGTTCTCGCAGCGCGTGGACACGATGCAGCTCGGCTTCGCGCCGTACGCGCACGACTATTCGACTCTCGCGACGTGGTTCGTCGTGCAGGCGCGCGACTACACCGGCCAGATCCGGCACGGCGTCGAGTGGGCTGCTCTGGTCAGGCTTTTCAAGGGCGGTGCCTGGGTCGAAGCCGGCCTCACGGCCGACGGCAAGCCGCAGGTCATGGCCATGTTCAACTTCTAGCGGGAAAGACCATGAGAACGTTCAACGCAATCGTTGCAGCAATGGCAGTCGGCATCGCCGCGAGCAGCAGCGCGGCGACCATCGAGATGGAAGTCAACGGCCTCGTCTGCGCGTTCTGCGCGCAGGGCATCGAGAAGAAGCTGCGCGCGTATCCGGCGACCGCGGACGTCGTCGTCAGTCTCGAAGCGCGGCTCGTCGCCGTGTCGACGAAGGACGGCGCCGACATTCCGGACGACGAGCTTCGCCGTGCGCTCACGGACGCCGGCTACACGGTGACCGGGATCAAGCGTGCGGACGAATCGCTCGACGCGGTGCGCGCGCGGCTCGGCGAGGCGAAACCTTGAAGGCGCCGCTGGAGCGCAATGCCTGGCTCGCGTTGGGCGCCCTGATCGCGAGCGGCGGGACGCTCGTCTGCTGCGTGCTGCCGGCGGCGATGGTCGCCGTCGGTGCGGGCGCGGCACTGGCCGGCCTCGTGTCGGCCGTGCCGCAGCTCGTCTGGATGAGCGAGCACAAGACGGGCGTGTTCGGCCTCGCGGCGGCGGCGCTCGTCGTGGCCGGCTTCGCGCTGTGGCGGGCGCGCAGCATGCCGTGTCCGGTCGATCCGGAGCTCGCGCGGGCATGCCTTCGATTGCGCGCGCTCAGTGCCGCCGTGTACGTCACCGCCGTCGTCGCGTTCACGCTCGGCGCGACGTTTGCGTTCGTGCTACCGCGGCTCTGAGGCGGGCTCATCGATCGCCAGCGACCTCGCGGATCGGGTATTTTCGGGCGGTCTTCGGATCGAGGTGCGTTCGATGGATCCACTGGAACGCGACGATGCGGCCGGCGCTTCGCGGGAGCGTGCCGAGCGCAAGCGCGCGCGCATCACCGAGTTCGGCAGCCTCGTCGCGCTCGCTACGAGCTTCCTCGCGCTGTCGCTGAGCGCGTACCAGGCGCGGCTCATGAACGAGCAGACGCGGCTCATGCAGTCGCAGTCGCGCGCGGGCGTGTGGCCGTACGTGTCGATCGGCTACAGCCTCAGCAACGAAGGCGCGGGCCGCGGCTACCGATTCCAGATCAACAACGACGGCGTCGGGCCCGCGCGCATCGAGAGCGTGACGATGACGTTCGACGGCAGGCCCGTGCGCCACTGGCGCGAGGTGCTGGAGGCGCTGTTCGGCGACGTCGACGTGCCGGCGACATACAGCAAGGTCTACGGCCGCGTGCTGCCGCCGAGCACGAACCGCGAGACGACGATCGATGCGCTGCAGCTGCTCAACGTCGAGCAGGCGCGGGCGTTCTACGCGGCGCAGGACCGCATCGACATGACGATCTGCTACTGCTCGGTCTACGACGACTGCTGGATTGCGCACAGCCGCAATCCCGACGTGCAGGCGGTGGCGCGCTGCGAGCGGGCCGCCGAGCAGTTCGAAGAGAAGATGTAGCGATGTCCAAATTGCGCTCCGGACGGCGTTCTACTGTCACGGGGCGTGCCGATGCGGGAACGAGGAAGCCGGTGCGCCGCCGCACGTCGCGCCCGGCGGGATGCCGCGTGGCGGGAGCGTCGGGCGACGATCCGCTGTTTCGGAGTACTGAAGGACTTCATGGAGGGAGACACCGTGGCCTGGACCGGAAGGAAGAAGATTGCATTTGTCCCATTGTCGCGAACCAACGCCCATCCGCCCGATTTCATTCCGCCGGACTGGGAAAACGACATCCTGAGGCGCGTCCTGTACGACCCCGATCCCACGACGGGGCGTGACCGCTCGCTGCGCGCCTACATCCGCGCCGCGTCGTCCGGCGTCGCCGATCTCGATGCCGTCGTGACCGAACGGCACACGATCGATCAGCAGGACGTGCCGGCGAACGCGCTGGAGGGCGAGCTCGGCGCGAGCCTGCGCGCCCAGGGCTTCGACGCCGCCGCGATCGTGATGCTCGGCGGCCCCGGCGCCGGCACGAACGCCGGCTTCTGGTCGCGCTTCGTGATGCTCGAGCCGGTCGGCACGTGGGCGATGGAGCTCATGCACGGCCTTACCGGCTTCACCGACCTCTATCCGTTCGGCGACGACGTCGATACGCAGGATCCGGTGATCGGTCTCTACGACCAGATGTCGGCGGCCGCGGCGACGCATCCGACGGCGTACACGAAGACCGGCATCAAGTGGCTCGACGATGCGACCGTGGCAAGGCACAAAGGCAGGCTCGGCGCCTACGACCTCTACGCGATCAGCCTCACGCAGCCGCCGCCGAGCGGACGCGTCGCAGCGGTGAAGATCGGCGATGGCGTGCCTTACCTGATGGTCGAGGCGCGCCTCAAGGCCGATCAGTTCGATGCGCGCATTCCGGCCGAAGGCGTCATCGTCTATCAGGTGCAGACGCCGGATGCGCTCGGCCATCGCGTCGATCATCTGCGCCCGGTCGTGCTGCGCACGACGCCCGCGCTTGCCGCGGGACAGCAGTTCGTGTCGGACAACGGCATCGCGGTCACGGTGACCGGCGCGATCCCGGGCGGCTTCACGGTCGCCGTCGAAGACCGCAACGCGCCGTTCGACCGCGGCCAGTTGCTGTCCTACGGCGATGCGGGAACGCCGGGCAACGTGTCGAGCCCGACGGTCGTCGGCTTCGGCGGATGGCAGGTGTTCCGGTCGCTGTTCGCCGGCAGGAATCTCGCCGGCCAGGACCGCATCTACGCGGTCGACCAGAACGGACAGCTCTTGTCGTACGGCGACGCCGGCACGCTCGGCAACGTGTCGAATCCCGACGTCGTCGGCTTCGGCGGGTGGCAGGGCTTCAAGTTCCTTTTCGCCGGCCGCAATCTCGCCGGACTGAATCGCATCTATGCGGTCGACCAGAACGGGCAGCTGCTGTCGTACGGCGACACGGGCGGGCCGGGCAACGTGTCGAATCCCGACGTCGTCGGCTTCGGCGGCTGGCAGGCCTTCAAGTTCCTTTTCGCCGGCAAGAACCTCGCGGGGCAGGACCGCATCTACGCCGTCGATCAGAACGGCCAGCTGCTGTCCTACGCCGACGCGGGCACGCCCGGCAACGTGTCGAATCCCGATGTCGTCGGCTTCGGCGGGTGGCAGGCCTTCAGGTTCCTGTTCGCCGGCAGGAATCTCGCCGGACAGAACCGCATCTATGCGGTCGACCAGAACGGGCAGCTGCTGTCGTACGGCGATGCCGGCACGCCGGGTAACGTCTCGAATCCGGACGTCGTCGGCTTCGGCGGCTGGCAGGTGTTCAAGTTCCTCACTGCGGGCCGCAATCTCGCCGGTCAGGACCGCATCTACGCGGTGCCTGCCTGACGAAGGCATGGACGCGTGGCGCTTGCGAGGTCGCCTCGCAACGCGCCACGCGGCGCGGACTTCGTAAAGACCGGCTGCCGGACAAGTCCACAAGTTGCTACCTCCAAATGCGCGCGCTATCGTTCCGAGCGCAACGCGGATGGGGGTGGGGATGAGCTCGGCACGAAGTCGCTGTCGGCGCGCCTTGCGAGCCTGCCTGATCGTGGCCGCAGGGGCTTTGGCGATGCCCGTCGCGGCGTCGACGCTCGACATTCCGTCGCCGACCGGCACGCCCGGCTTCGGCTGGCACGTGACCGTGCTGCCGAACGGCAACATCGTCATCAACGATCCGCTTGCCGGGCTGAATGGTTCCGGCGCGATCCACCTCTACCGGCCGGACGGCACCCGGATCAGCACCCTGACCGGCAGCCAGCGTTACGACTACGTGGGACAGGATCCGGTCATCGTCCTCCCCGACGGTAACTTCCTCGTGGCGAGCTACGGCTGGAACAACGGCAACGCCGAGCATGCCGGCGCCGTGACCTGGGTCAGCGCGACGGAGGGGCTCGACGGCGAGATCTCGGCGACGAATTCGATCGTCGGCACGCAGGCCGATGACGGTGTCGGCAACGACATCGTCGTGCTCGCCAACGGCAACTACGTCGTCGCGAGCGAGAGCTGGCACAACGGCACCGTCGAGAACGCCGGCGCCGTCACTTTCGCCCGCAGCGACGGAACCACGCACGGCGTCGTGTCCGCAGCCAATTCGCTTGTAGGAACGAGCGCGGAGGACTATGTCGGCTACGACGTCGTCGCGCTCGCGAACGGCAACTATCTCGTCGTGAGCCCGTTCTGGAACAACGGCGCCCTGGCGACGGCCGGCGCGATCACCTGGGGCAACGGAGAGACGGGCATCACCGGCGCCGTATCGGCCGCGAACTCGCTCGTCGGAAGCGCGTCGGACGATCGGCTCGGGCTCGACGATTTCTACTATGTGCAGGTCTGGCCTCTGGCGAACGGCAATGCCGTCGTGCTGAGCCCGAAGTGGGACAACGGCGCGCTCGCCAACGCCGGCGCAGCGACGTGGATCGACGGATCGACCGGCGCCGCGGGTCCGCTCTCGGCAGCGAATTCGCTGGTCGGCACGACGGCCGAGGACGCGGTCGGCGGCGCGGGCTACGGCGCGTTCGCCGATCTCAAGAACGGGCGTTACGCGATCCTGAGCCCCGCATGGCATCGCGGCGACGTCTCGCGCGCGGGTGCGATCACCTGGGCCGATGCGGCGACGGGCATCACGGGGCCGGTCACGACGTCGAATTCGCTCGTCGGCAGCACGCTCGGCGACCTGCTCGGCGCACATGTGACGCTGCTCGCGAACGGCAACGCGGTGGTCGGCAGCCCGAACTGGCAAAACGACATCAACGTCGACGCCGGCGCGGTGACGTGGATCGACGGCAGCGCGCCGCGCGTCGGAGAAATCTCCCCGGAGAACTCGCTGGTCGGCAGCTCCGGCAGCGACTCCGTGGGCTACGGCATCGTCGCACTCGCCAACGGCAACTACGTCGTCGTGAGCCCGTTCTGGCAGAACGCAAATGTCCCGAACTCGGGAGCCGTCACGTGGATGGACGGCACTCGGCAGGGCGCCGGCGTCGTATCGACCGCAAACTCGCTGTACGGCGTCAGCGCCAACGATCTCGTCGGCCACTCGACCGGCGGCACCGGCGGCGTCGTCGCGCTCGACAACGGCAACTACATCGTCCTCAGCGAGTACTGGAACGACGGCGCGGTCGCGCAGGCCGGCGCGATCACCTGGGGCGACGGCGCCACGGGAACGGTCGGCGCGGTGTCGCCTTCGAACTCGCTCGTCGGCGACGTCGCGTTCGACGGCGTCGGGAACGAAGCCCACGTGCTGCACGGAGGCAACGCCGTCGTCGTCAACTACAACTGGCACGGCGTCGGCGCCGTCACCTGGATCGACGGCACGCACGGGCTCGGCGGCCTCGTGTCGAGCGCCAATTCGCTGGTCGGCAACATGCCGGGCGACAACGTCGGCACCGTGACCGTGCTCAACGGCAACGGCAACTACATGATCGGCGCGAGCCAGTGGAGCAACGGTCCGCACTATGCTGCCGGCGCGGCCGTCTGGGGCAACGCGCGCACCGGCATCGTCGGCGACATCTCGATGTACAACGCGCGCGTCGGCACCGACGACTACGAGGAAGTCGGCGAGACCGTCACCGCCGTCGGCAACGGCCATGCCGTGATCACGAACCTCGGCATGACGACGATCGGAAGCGTCACGCTCGCGCGCGGAACATCGGCGCTGACCGGCACGCTGACTACCGATGACACCGTCTTCTCGCCGGTCGGCGGGGCCGCGATGTCGTTCGACTACGACGCCCGGCACGATCGCCTCGTCGTCGGGTGGAACGGTCCCATGGTCACCGTGTTCCAGGCGGAGCTGTTGTTCAAGGACTCGTTCGACTGAACATCGCCGGGAGCCCGGCGTAGACTTCTCCGCTCCGGCGGAGGACGCTCGCGTGGCCCTGTTCGAAAGCATTCTGACGCTGATGCTGCTCGCGATCCTGCTGCTGCAGGTGTCGCGGCGGCTCGGCATTCCGTATCCGACGATGCTGGCGGCAGCGGGCCTCGGCGTCGCGGCGCTGCCGTGGGCGCCCGGGATCACGCTCGATCCGCACCTCGTGCTCGCGCTGTTCATCGCGCCGGCACTGCTCGATGCGGCGTACGACTTTCCCGTTCGCGCCATCCAGCGCTACTGGATCGCGCTGTTCGCGCTCGCGGTCGTCGCCGTGATCGTGACGACGGCGGCGGTGGCCTGGCTCGGCGTCGCCTATGCGGGCATGCCGGTCGGCGTGGGCGTCGCGCTCGGTGCGATCGTGTCGCCGCCCGATGCCGCGGCGGCGACCGCGATGCTGAAACGTCCGTCGGTGCCGCGCTCGACCGCGACCGTGCTCAAGGGCGAGAGCCTGCTCAACGATGCGGTTGCACTGCTGATCTTCAGCGTCGCCGTGCGCATGACGCTCGCCGCCGATGCGAACAGCGGATTCTCGTGGCCGCAACTCGCACTCGCCGTGCCGGGCGGCATCCTGTTCGGCATCGTCGCCGGCCGCGTCGCCGGATGGCTCGCGCCGTATCTTTCGGGAACGCTCGGCAGCCTCCTGTTCCAGTTCACGATGACGTTCGGCATCTGGATCATCGCCGAGCGCCTCGGGTTGTCGGCGATCCTTGCCGTCGTCGCGACCGCGATGACCGCCGCGCGCTACACGGGCAGCGCCGACGCGCGCGACCGCCTGCACACGGACTCGGTGTGGAACGTCGTCGTGTTCGTGCTCAACGTGCTCGCGTTCCTCTTCGTCGGCTTGCAGGCGCGCGTGATCGTGCGCGAGCTCGATCCGGCGGAGCTGCGCCACGCGCTCGGGTTTTCGTTCGCGGTGCTCGGCGTCGTCGTCGGCGTGCGCGTCGTGCTCGTGATGGCGTACAACCGCGCGATCCAGCCGGTCTACCGGCGGCTGGGCTACGGGCCGGGGCCGACGCTGAAGCAGGGCATCCTTGCATCGTGGTGCGGCATGCGCGGCATGGTGACCCTCGCGGCGGCGCTGGCGTTGCCGGAGAGCTTTCCGCAACGCGGCCTCATCGTGCTGTCGGCGCTGACGGTCGTGCTCGGGACGCTGGTCATCCAGGGCCTGACGCTCGGACCGCTCGTGCGGTTGTTGCGGTTCCCCGAGGACACCTCGCAGCAGGAAGAGCTCGCGATCGCGCGCGGCGCGCTCGTCGACGCGGCCGCGAACGCGTGCGGGAGCGGTGACTGCGCGAACGCGCTCAACGACACCGAGCAGAGGCTCGCCACCGTGCGCGCGCAGCGCACAGCGCTGAATAGGCTGCGCAACGAAGGCCGCATCGAGGAAGACACGTTCCGCACGATCGAGCAGGAGCTCGACCTCGAGGAAGTCGCCGCGACGCGCAACCGGCGGTTCGATCTCGTCGACGCTTAGGCGCCGCTTGACATGCAAGCACATACTTGCCTATTCTAAAGGCAAGTGACGACTTGCCTTTAACGCATGGCCGAGCGACGCGACCCCGACCTCCTGTTCAAGGCGCTGGCCGATCCGAACCGGCGCAGGTTGCTGGATGTCCTGCACGCCAACGACGGCCGCACGCTGAACGAGCTCTGCGAATACCTCGACATGTCGCGGCAGGGCGTCACGCAGCACCTCGACGTGCTGGAGGCGGCGAACCTCGTCGCCACGGTGCGGCGCGGGCGCGAGAAGCTGCACTTCCTCAATCCGGTGCCGCTGCAGGACATCTACGAGCGCTGGATTGCCAAGTTCGAGAAGCGGCGCCTCAAGGCGCTCGGCGACCTGAAACGACGATTGGAGAAAACCGATGGCTAGATCGACTTTTGTCTACGTGACGTACATCCGCACGACGCCGGAAAAGCTGTGGTCGGCGCTGACCGACGCCGAGTTCGCGAAGCAGTACTGGTTCGGCTGCCACTGCGAAAGCACGTGGTCGCCCGGATCGCCGTGGAAGCTCGTGTCCAGCGACGGCGAGATCCTCGACGCGGGCGAGATCGTCGAAGCCGCGCCGCCGCGCCGACTCGTGATCCGCTGGCAGCAGCAGAAGAAGCCCGAGCTCAAGGCCGAAGGCGCATCGCTTTGCACGATGGAGATCGAGCCGAGCGGTTCGGCCGTGAAGCTTTCGATCACGCACACGATCGAGCGCGAGCCGTCGAAGTTCATCGAAGCGGTTGCGGGCGGCTGGCCGAAGGTGATCTCGAACCTGAAGTCGCTGCTCGAGACCGGCTCGGCCGTCCTCACGAATCCGTATCCGCCGACAGCGGCGTCCGCGCCGGAGACGCGCCGGACGGCCTGAGCCGTTCAGGGCAGGGCGGCGGCGCCAGCGCGCGTCGCCGCCATGTCCGAGATTCGATCCGCGCGGCGTTTTCCGCACCTGGGAGCAACCTTGGGAGGGAAAACGCATGAACGCTCGTCATCTCGTCGCTTCGGCCTGCCTGGCAGTGTTGTCGGCCGCGGCCGTGAGCTTTCCGAAGAACGCCTCCGCGTTCGCGATCTATACCGTCGGCGGCGACGCCGCCTGCGGCTTTTCGAACATCCAGGACGCGCTGGACGCCGCGCAGGCGAATCCGGGCGAGGACTACGTCTGGATCGCGATGAACGGAACGTACACGGGGCAGCAGCTCCTCGTGCGCGACCAGGACGTCGACATCGAGGGCGGCTTCGTCGATTGCAGCGACTTCGACATCGACACGCAGACGACGACGGTCAGCGGCGCCGGCAACAGCGGCTGGGCCGTGTTCTCGATCGACGGCACGAGCCATGTCTTCATGAGCAACCTCTTCATCACCGGCGCCAACCGCGGCGACGGCGACGAAGGCGGCGGCATCTGGTTCGGCGGCACGGGCGAGCTCGCGATCCAGCAGACGACGATCGGCGCGAACCGCGCGGGTTACGGCGGCGCCATCAGCGTGACGCCGTCGGGCGGTCCGGCCGTCGTGCGCCTGCTGCACGACACGCTGATCCTCAACAACACGGCCGCGGTCTCCGGCGGCGGCATCCGCATCGAAGGCGACACGCATCTCTACGCGATCTCGCCGAACACGACGTTCACATTCAACACCGCCGAGACGGCCTACGGCGGCGGGCTCGAAGTGCTCGGACCCGCGCGCGCCGAGCTCGCGAGCCCGGGCTACCTCGGCTTCTCGCTGTTCGACGGCAACGACGCGCGGGACGGCGGCGCGATCGCGGCGATCGGCGGCGGCTCGGCCGCTGCCTACGTGCGCCTCTTCTCGACCGATCCGCAGAACCCGACGACGCTCGACGACAACTGGGCGCGCGGCCGCGGCGGCGCGATCTACACGAACTCCAGCAGCGACTTCCAGGCCGTCGCCTGCTTCTACGACTTCAACATCACCAACAACGTCGGCGAGGACGGTGCGGCGATCTACGCGGACACGGGTCTCGGCTTCTACATGAACTCCGCGCCGGACTTCAATCCGAACTGCGGCGGCGACGAGCCGATCGCCGCGCTCGGCGCAGTCGCCTGCGCGGGCGGTCCCTCGTGCAACGCGATCTCCGGCAGCCTGACGCAGCATCCGGACGGCTCGCCGTCGGCAGGCGCGGTCGTCAAGGTCGGCGAGCTCAGCCAGCTCGTCGCTGACCGCTTCCGCATGGCCGACAATCTCGGCGCATGGATGATCCGCATCGACGACGGCTTCGGCCTCAGCCGGATATCGAACTGCCTCGTCGCCGACAACCTCGTCTCGACGACGCCGGTCAGCGGCGTCGCGGTCAGCGCGACCGCGATCTCGAGCTGCACGTTCGCCAACAACGGCGTCGACGGCGGCTTCGTGATCGACAACGATTGCTGCCTCACGATCGAAGCGACGATCTTCGATCAGCCGGGCCTGCAGGTCGTCAACTTCACCGGCGACCCGAGCCTGCTCATCGCGAACCACGTCCTCGCGAACGACCTCGGCACGCTCGTCAACAGCGTGACTTCGATCCAGGGCGCGCCCACGTTCGTCGGCGCGGCGAGCCGCGACTACCACCTCAGCGTCGCATCGCTCGGCGTCGACTTCGCGCCCGCCGCCGCGAACGTCGACCTCGACGGCAACACGCGCAACGCGGACCTGCCGGGCGTTCCGAACACGTACGGCCCGCTCGATCTCGGCGCGTTCGAGCGCCTGGCGAGCTGCGGCTCCGGCGATACGCTCTTCTGCAACGGGTTCGATCTCTAGGCACAGTCCACGCTCGCACCCGGTGCGCGAGCGTGGACTGCCTCTGTTGAACTCGCTCGCACAAGTCAGCGCAGGCTAAGTGTCGCTCGCCTACCGTCGAAGCATTTTCCGCTTCGCAGCAGGTGACATCGTGGCCAGCGCAAATCCGGTGGTGTGGTTCGAGATCTACGTCGACGACATGGCACGCGCGACGGCGTTCTACGAGCGCGTGCTGAACGTCAAGTTGTCGCGCCTCGACTCGCCGGGACGCGACATGATGCAGTTCGGCAGCGACATGGACGCCTACGGCGCGAGCGGCGCGCTGATCCGCGTGCAGGACGTCAAGCCAGGCGGCATGGGCACGATGGTCTATTTCGCGTCCGACGACTGCATCGCCGACGTCGATCGCGTCGTGCCCGCCGGCGGCCGCGTGCAGCGCAAGAAGCAGTCGATCGGCGAGAACGGCTACATCGCGCTCGCCGTCGATACCGAGGGCAACATGTTCGGGTTTCATTCGATGAAGTGACGCTTCGCATGGCCCCTGATCCGGCCGTTGTCCGTGGACACGGGAAAGACGGCGCCGAACGGCGCGCCGAGCCACCGCCACGAGGATCAGTCAGCCATGAAACACCGAATGTGCCTGTGCGCGGCGTTTCTTTCCGGTCTCGCCCGCGCCGCCTTCGCGGCCGACGGCGATCTCGACCCGACGTTCTCGGCGGACGGGCAGGCGCTGGTGTCGTGGCCGTATTCGATCGGCGGCGCGGAAGCGGCGGTCGCTGACGACGGCAGCATCTTTCACGGCACGACCGAAGCACGCCAGGCCGGCGCCGACGTCAATCTGGATTTCGCGATCAGCAAGTTCAGGCCGGATGGAAGTCCCGACACGACCTTCGGGTTTTTCGGCCTGCGCACCGTCGGTTTCGACGTCATCGCGAACGGCAGCGACAGTCTCCTCGGTGTGTTCCCGCAGCCTGGCGGCGGCGTGCTGCTTGCCGGCCGCGTGCAGATGGACGAGGACGCGTTCGGTTATCGGGCGCCTGGACTGATTCGCCTGACGCCCGCGGGCGATGCCGATGCGAGCTTCGGCGACGACGGCCGTCGCGTGATCGCCGAAACGCCGTGGCCTGCGCCGAACGAAGTCCAGATCGGCGCCGTCGCGCGGCAGCCGGACGGCAAGTTCGTGTTCGCGGGCGTGTGCTTCCATTGCGCCGGCACGCGTCTCGTCGTCGCCGTCCGCCTCACGGCAAGCGGCGACCTCGATCCGACGTTCGGCGAGGGCGGGTGGTTCGGCTTCGACGTGCAAAGCGGCGTCGACATCGGCGCGGTCGCGATCGACGCGTGGGGCCGCATCGTGCTCGGCGGCGCCGACGAGACCGACGCCGATCCGGACGATCGGCCGTGGCTCATGCGCCTGACGCCTTCGGGACAACCCGACGCGACATTCGGCGGCGGCGGCATCTCGTTCCTGCAGGGCGTGCCGAGCTTCGGCAGCGACTGGTTCGTGCCGTCGGTCGCCATCGACGGCGACGGCTCGATCGTGCTCGCGCTCGACAACGGCGGTGCCGGCGTTGCGCGCGCGCACGAGGACGGCAGCCTCGACACTGCGTTCGCCGACAACGGCTTCCTCGACCTCGAACGCGAAGACGGCGCCGAGATACGCGCCGTTGCGATCCGCGGCGACCATCGCATCGTCGTCGCCGGCGGCATCGACCATACGGGCGGCAACTACGACCAGTACGTTGCACGGCTGCGTCCCGACGGATCGCTCGACGACGATTTCGCGGGCAACGGCCTGCTGCGCATCGACATGATCGCGGGCGCGGACGACAGCGCGAGCGCGATCGCTTTCGACGCCGGCCGTCCGCTGATCGTGGGCCGCGGCGGTGCGGACATCGACACCGGCACGCTGCTGCGGCTGCAGTCGGACCTGATCTTCGCGAGCGGCTGCGGCGACTAGCGAGCTACGGATCGAACCCGTTCGCCATGATGGCATCCGGCGCCGGGGCGAACGCGAGTCCGACGTACGACCAGTCATAGGACGCGACGAACGTGGCGCTGCCGAGCGCCGTGTCGATCAGATACTGGCCGCGCGCGCCGGCATCGTCGTCGATCGCAAAGAGGTAGAGCAGCCCGCTCTCCGGATCGAAATCGAACCCGCTGATCAGCGAATGCGGATGAATCCCCAGCGGACCGATCGCCGTCGCCGCACCGGTCGCGGTGTCGATCGAAACCAGTGCGTCCGTCGCCTGGTCGATGCCGAAGGCATGGCCGTCGGCATCGACGGCAAACGCGACGATGCAGCCGGGCGTGGCGCCCACCTCGTCGGTCGAGGCGTCTGCGACATCCAGGCGGTAGAGCGTGCTCGTCGCACACGCGTCATCGGTGGCGACGAGGAACATCCGATCGCTCGTCGGATCCCAGTGCATCCCCCGTGCGGCGTTGCCGGGCGTGCTCACGCTGTCGATGGGCGTCGCGCCGCCGGACAGCACATTGACCGAATACAGCCTCGCCTGCGTGAGGCCGATCATGTATTCGCTGGAGTAGTCGTCGCCGGCGAAGGCACCGGCCACCGGCAGGAGATCGAGCGGACCCACGTATTGAGGCGA